>OOHM01000001.1 GCA_900320405.1 uncultured Pseudomonadota bacterium | reverse complement strand
AAACGTGTACTGAATGGTCTGGAACACCACACACCGATGCAAATTGTTTGTTGTGGAGTTTGGGTAATAAAACCGTTTACGGCGAACGACAATGCACTAGCGATTCAGATTGTTCGGGTGCCTGCAACTTCTGTAATAATGGCCAATGTATAACAGATAATGAACATTGCCTTAGTTAAAAAACGCCCTTATGGTATTTATGTTTGCAGAATAAAAACACCGCCCGGATGGGCGGTATTTTTTATCGCGAATTTGAAATTGGTCGGTCTGCCCCTTTGGAACGGCGCCACAACATATCGTCGTACAATGCGCCAATATACTGCATTAAACGGCCGTCCATTTGCCCCATAATCGGACGCAATATATAATCGGGTCGCAGATCGCAATCCAAAAAGTCTTCTATGGAACACGTGTTCGCGTGACGCACCGCGGAATCATTCGGCATGGTCGCGCGTGCCGCCGCAATTTCAAAATTATTTTTCGGCGGTAAAAACCATGCGATTTTATATACATATGCCGAATCCAGTCCGTGCATATTAAACCAATCTATCATTTGACGCACATATCGCGGTTGAATCACATCGTATGTAAAATTCCGTCCAAGGTTTGGGATTACTTCGGTTTCGGGGACCCCATACATCCACTTTTTATCGCCCGGTTTCCAAAAATCGCGATTTACCCACAATTTTGTGACCAATGGCGTATTATTAAAATATTCTTCGTCACGGAAATAGTATTCTCTGGCCTCAACCTCGCCGGCGCGCATATCGCGCGTGGTTGCAGATTTAAGATTATAGAACAAACCATCCGGCAGCGTGTTTTTAATAAAATACGTTTTGCCACATCCAGACAACCCTGTACAGAATAAAATTGTGTTCTTCATTTTTGCCCCCTTTGGTTGTTAAAAGGGGCGTCAAAGACGCCCCCCTACTATCAATCTTCCAAGAAACTGCGCAATTTGCGTGCCCGCGTTGGGTGCTTTAATTTGTTCAGTGCCTTTTGTTCAATTTGACGGATGCGTTCACGCGTGACGCCAATGTATTCGCCAACTTCTTCCAATGTGCTGGTCTTGTTGGTGCTCATACCAAAGCGTTGACGCAGAACCGTTTCTTCCTTGGGATCCAATTCGGACAGAATTTGCGTGACAATTTTCCGCAGATTCTTTTGCGCCGCCGATGTAAACGGATTTTTCGCCGTTTCGTCTGCAATGATTTCCATACGCGAACTGTCGTCTTCGGTGCCGACGGGCGCCTCCAGCGATATTGGTTTAAGATTCACCTTCATTGCCTTGTGAATCTTGTCCACCGGCAGATATATAATCTTGGACAATTCTTCGGCAGTCGGTTGGCGACCATATTTATGCATAAATTGCCGCGATGCGCGTTGGATTTTATGTATATTATCAATCATATGAACCGGAATACGAATTGTGCGCGCCTGGTCCGCAATACTGCGCAAAATGGCCTGTTGAATCCAATTTGTGGCATATGTCGAAAATTTATTTCCCAAACGATAATCAAATTTATCAACCGCCTTCATCAAACCAATATTACCATCTTGGACCAAATCAGAGAAATCCAGCCCCAAGCCACGATTGCTGCTTTTTTTCGCGAATTTGATAACCAGACGCAGGTTTGCCTCTATCATTTCGCGTTTTGCACGGGCGGCCTCGGCCTGGCCACGACGGACCAATTCAACAACCTTTTTATATTCGGCGGTCGGTTGACCCGTTTCGGCCGCAATTGCCGTGATGTCTTCCTGAATTTTCATAATGTCGGCGCCGTGCTTTTTCGCAAAATTGACCCAAACTGTACTTTTATGTTTCAACAGTTTTTTAACCCAGTTGCGATTTAATTCATTGCCCGTATATTCCGCCAAGAAATCTTCGCGTTTAATCTTGTTCGCCATGGCAAGACGCAACAATTTACCCTCTAATCCCATCAGCAATTGGTCGCGTTCCGTTAATTTTTCCATAATTTCTGCGATACGGTCGTCGTTCATACGAATCTTGCTAACATGCTCGAACAATGTTAGGCGCATTTTGTTATATTTCGCTTCTAATGCTTCATCAGGCTTAGACGATGTCAACAAATTTTCCAAACGCATCGCCTGCAATTTCTGCATACTGTTAAATGTGCGTTTGATTTTGGCGAACAAATCCAGAACAGTCGGCATTAACGCCTCTTCCATTACCGGAATCGGGACGCCGGATGTACCGCGCGGTGCATCTTCTTTTTTATCGCCATCTTCGTCATCCAACATATCTTCATCATCGTCGTCGTCATCGTCGTCACCAACGCTTTCTTCCAAATCATCCAAGTCATCGTCGTCCAAATCATCGACCTGGTCAACGCCTTTGGATTTCAATGTTTCAGAAATTGCCGCCAAAGATTTTTGCTCGGCATCGGATGAATACATCGCTTCCAGATTCACGATATAACGAAGGCGGATATCTTCATTTAATAATTGTTGATACCAATCCAACATCGCCTGAATTGTCATAGGACTTTCGCACAGGCCGTAAACCATCAAACGGGATGCGGCCTCGATACGTTGGGCAATGGCAACCTCGCCTGCGGCGGTCAGTAATTGAACCATACCAATTTGTTTCAAATATGATTGGACGGAATCTTGAACCCCCAATACTAATGTCCCGGTTTGACTGCGTTCCAATTGCTTGGCGTAATGTTCGTAATCTTCATCATTAACATCGACCTGTTCCGCGTCCGCGTTTAACAGGTTGCGATATTTTTCCGCATTTTCGTCGGCATCTTCGTCATAATATTTTTCCAAATCTTTGGAAAAGTTATCGGTTTCAATAAATTCCAAACCCAAATCTTGCCGGAAAAATTCTTGAACTTCGGCCTGTTCTTCATCCGGAATTTCATCGGCGTCAACCGCGGCATTAAAATCCATTTGGGACAAATAACCGTTTTCAAGAGACGATGCGGCCAGTTTTTGCAGATTTTCTGGTAAAGAATCTACCAATAATTTGGTCGCGCTATCAAGTTTTTTGGACATCAAACACCCCGTGTGTTATGGTTTGATAAATTATTTCTTTTTGCCTGCCTTTTCCGCGGCACGTGCCGCCTTGGCCACCGCGTCGTGCAACGCAGATTCCGACAGCAACCCCAAAACTATCGGGCTTTGAATTTGAATTTCACTGTAATTTTTGTGTGTTTTATTGCGAACAGATGCAACCGTTGGGTTCGTACTGCGCATAAGACGCGCAATTTGGCCATCCGATAATTCCGGACAATTCTTCAAAATCCACAAAATTCCACCCAAACGATTTTGACGATGTAATTTCGGTGTATAACCTACGCCTTTTTTATTTTGGGCATTTTGGGCACGAACAATATTTTCACGCAGTGTAAGGCGCGCATTCGGGTCGGCCTCGCAATTTTTAATATCTTCGCGGGTCAATTGACCATTCAATATTGGGTCCAGGCCTTGAATCTTTTGAACCTCGGCATCCGCGATATTTTTAACCTCTAATTCGTGCAGACCGCAGAATTCCGCAATTTGTTCAAATGTTAAAGACGTGTTTTCAATCAACCACAGTGCAGTGGATTTTGGCATATATGGGTAATTCATAAAAAATCCTCTTGTTCGCTGGGGCTAAATATAGCACAAAATGTGTCATATTCAAGCGGTTTTTTATGTTTTTCTAAAATTTAATATCCCATTCTGTCCCGTGCGGAGTATCACAAACCTGTAACCCCATTGATAATAATTCATCACGGACGGCATCTGCACGCGCAAAATCGCGATTTTTCTTGGCATCCGCACGCGCATTTAATCGATCGGCAATGAATTCAGTTGTGATATTATGCGTGCGCAAAAACGCATCTTTGACGGATGATATGTACGTGCACGCATCCGCCTGTAATATGTTCAAAACACCAAACAATTTTACAATATGCGCGGCAATCGCAGACAAATCATAATTCGATGCGGGTTTGCGCAATTCTGCATCAATAAAATCAAACCATCCAAACGAAGATGCAATCATATGTCCGGTATTAAAATTGTCATCCATTGCGTGTTCAAATTCCGCGGTGATTTCGGCGATTTTTGTCTCTGTTTTGGCGGAATCCGCCTTGGATTTGTCCGCAGAATTGACACGCGCCAGTGTGGAATACATTTTGTAAATATGCCGCGCCGCATCTGGGAAAAAACTATCGTTAATATCAATATCGTTTGAATAGGCGTTCCGCAATAACGCAAACCGGATGATGTCCGCATCATATTTTGCCAACATATCGCGCAACAAGATGCCGTTACCCAAAGATTTACTCATCTTTTGGCCATTGATTTTTACCAAACCGCAATGCACCCAATATTTCGCGAACGGGCGGCCGGTAACAGATTCTGTTTGGGCAATTTCGTTTTCGTGATGCGGGAATATCAAATCGCGCCCGCCACCGTGAATATCAATTTGTTCACCCAAAAAACGCATATTCATTGCACTGCATTCAATATGCCAACCGGGCCGCCCACGTCCCCATGGGGAATCCCAATAAATCTCGCCCGGTTTGGCGGATTTCCACAGTGCAAAATCTAAATCATTTTGCTTGCCGGGTTCCAAATCTTTACGGACGGCAACCTCGTTTTTTTCCATATTTATATGCGACAGTTTGCCGTATTCAGGAAAACTGGCCAGACGAAAATACACATCACCCGTATCAGCGGCGTATGCGTGTCCATTTGCAATCAATTGCTCAATAAATTTGATAATATCATCAATACAGTGCGTCGCACGCGCCATAACGGTTGGCGGATTATTTCCCAACGCATCCATTTGTTTATCAATGGTTGCGATATGTTCTTCGGCAAATTCCATTGGGTCTTGACCTATGGCGTTTGCGTTTTTGATAATATTGTCGTCAACATCGGTATAGTTACGAACATATGTAACATCAAACCCCTTGTAACGCAGATAACGCGTTATGACATCGAAAACCACAGATTGATATGCGTGTCCAACGTGTGCATCACCGGAAACGGTTATACCACATGCATACATCTTAACCACACCGGGGGTTAATGGAACAAAATCTTCTTTGGAACGGGACATAACATTGTAAATTTTTAACGACATAATATAAACCTTTCTATTATCGGGTTATAATATTAAAACAATAAAGAAATATTTTCAACAATTCAATTCTATTCCCCGGCACGCGGGTGGCAATGTTCATAAATATCCATTATTTCCGACATATTTACCTTGGTATAAAGTTGCGTAGTGGAAAGCGACGAATGCCCCAATAATTCTTGCAGACTGCGCAGGTCGGCACCGTCTGATAACAATGTTGTTGCAAAAGTGTGTCGCAATGCGTGGGGTGTCACATAGTCCGGCAATTGCAAATATGCGCGCACTTTTTCTATAACCTTTTCCGCCATACGCGCCGACATAGGCAGCCCACGAACGCTGCGAAACAACCCGTCTTCCGGCGCATTTCCAAATGGACGCAATTCCGTATATTTTTTAATCGCCGTATAAACCGCGGGCAACACGGGAACAATGCGTTCTTTGGAACCCTTGCCCACAATGCGCAATGCCCCCGGTGCACCGGCAATATCCGAATTGCGCAGTGACAAAGCCTCGGATATGCGTAGACCGCACCCAAACAACAATGTCACCAATGCCCAATCGCGTGCGGCAATCCACGGTTCGGTATTATCAATCACGCGAATTGCATCCGCCATATCGGCAACATCGGACGCATCAATTGCCTTGGACAATTTTTTGGGAACGCGTGGCGAAGATATTAAACCAATCGCATCATTTTTTATGTTGTGATGTTTTGCTAAATATTTATAAAACCCGCGCAATGCAGACAACGCGCGCGCCGTAGATTTGAACGAAAGTCCCCTATTTTGCCGATTGGCCAACCATGCACGAAAACAAATTGTATCGGCATGCGATAAATCCCCCACAAATACATCAGAACCATTAAAACCGGCAAAAAATTTGCAAAAATCATCGATGTCGGTGACATAGGCCGCGGCCGTATGCGCCGAATAATTACGCGTTTTAATTAAATAGTTCGTAAATTCATCGATGATTTCTTGCATATTTACCTTATTTCGAATATTGCGGAAACATTCACAGAAACCTCGGTATCTTTACCGGTGATTGCGCCACCCGCATATGACGCACCCGAATCCATTACCATTTCTGCCTTGGCCATACGGAAATTTGCGGCGGGACTAACACTGTATGACGAACCCGACCCGTATGATACCGCTAATAATTTACCAACACGACGACCCGCACCGGCCGCCAAAGCATCCGCACGTTCACGCGCGTTTTCAACCGCGGTCCCCAGGCATGATTCCAAAATAGGCTTTAATGTCTCACTGGATGTAAACATACGCAAATTTGTCACAAACACATCGGGCTGACCGGCGAATTCGGTCAAGACTTTTTCAATTGTATCAATATTTGATGCGGAAACATCCAACGCGATTGTCGTTTCAATACCAACGAAATCAGATTTATGAGTTGTCGGGTTCCATTCGCTCTTTTCATAAGAATTGAATTCACTGGTTTGTACCTTGACATCCAATGTTTTCAAATATTCGTTTATGGCGGCAACCTTGGACGATGCAGTTTTCATAGATTTTGCCGCACTTTTATCCGTAACACTGACCCGAATAGTAATTGCCGTTCTGTCCTTGGGCGCAGAAGTCAAACATTCGCCACCAACACTTATTGTGCGCGGTTCGGCCAAACGATTTACCGCACCCCAACCCAACACCAATACGCACAATGCACACGCGATTATCCCGATTGTTTTGTTGTTCATTGCTCTCTCCTTTGTTTTTTGAATTATTTTTTTGTTCCCAACATTACGTGACGAACACGCGACATTGTTTTATCGGCAACCCGGCGCGCAATTTCTGCACCGCCGGCCAATGCGGCATCCAATTCATCACGATGCGCCATTAAATATTCATAACGCGCCCGCATAGGTGATAACACAGAATCCAATTTTTCAAACAGGATTGTTTTCGCCGTGCCATACCCCATACCGCCGGCACGGAACCGGTCCGCCAATTCCGCCGATTCCGCCGCCGTTGCAAAATGACGATACAACATATATATCGTAGATGCATCCGGGTCTTTTGGCTCTTCGGGGGTTTTGCTGTCGGTAATGATACGCATAACACGCTTTTTCAAATCTGCGCTTGGCGCCATCAACGGAATGACATTATCGTAAGATTTGCTCATTTTCCGGCCATCCAATCCCGGAATAATTCCGGCATCAGGCATAATCTGGGCTTCAGGCAACCGGAACACATTGCCGTATATTGTATTGAAATGTCCCGCGATATCACGCGCAAATTCTACGTGTTGTTTTTGGTCTGCGCCAACAGGAACCACATCGGAATTATACAACAATATATCTGCCGCCATCAAAATTGGATATGTGTACAACCCCATATTTACACCAAAATCCGCATCGTTTCCCGCCGCAATATTTTTATCAATCGCCGCCTTGTAAGAATGGGCGCGGTCCATTAATCCCTTGGGCGTGACATTGGTCAACATAGTTGATAATTCGCAAACGGCCGGCACATCCGATTGGCGGAACATTAAAACATTTTCCATATTAAACCCAATGGACATAATAATCGCGGCAATCTCGTACGTGTGTTCACGCACCGCGGCCGCATCGTGCACGCTGTTCAGCGAATGCAAATCCGCGATAAACATAATTGTTTTATGGTCACGGGAAATATCACGCATCTGCGACAACATACCAATATAGTTGCCCAAATGAACGGTGCCCGTGGGTTTAATACCCGACAAATAAATTTTATTATCTGACATATCTCTATCTTTTATTTTGTTTGGTCTATTATACAACGTATGGTTCAGAAAAGCAAAGAAAAATCCGCCCGTTTGGGCGGATACAAGAATTTTTGCCAAAATCCCATTAACGAGAATAGAATTCGACGACCAATTCCGGAGACATTTGAACCGGATATGGAACATCGCCGAATGACGGAACACGTGTAAATGTCGCGACAAAATTCGCAGAATCTACATTGATGTAATCCGGTGTATTGCGTTCGCCCGATTCCAATGCCAAAACGACCAACGGCATTTGTTTTGCTTTTTCACCAACGGTGATAACATCGCCCGGTTTAACCTGGTAAGAAGCGATTTTTACGCGTTTATCATTGACGTAAATGTGACCGTGGCTGACCAATTGGCGTGCCGAGAAAACGGTCGGTGCAAATTTTGCACGATATACAACCGCGTCCAAACGGCGTTCCAACAAACCGATCAAGTTATCCGGTGTGTCGCCTTTCATATTATCTGCCTCCAAATAATATGCACGGAACTTCTTTTCACCGATGTTGCCATAGTATCCTTTCAGGGTCTGTTTTGCACGCATCTGTTTTGCGTAATCGGTCATATTACCGCCACGCGAAGTTGGACCGTGTTGTCCCGGTTTATATTTACGTTTGTTAAACGGTGATTTTGCCTGGCCCCACAGGTTGACACCCAACCGGCGGCCAATTTTCAATTTACGGGTATTACGTTTTGCCCCATCTCTTGCCATTTTTATAATCCTTTTGGTTTTTAATTGTGCCGGGCGTTTGACAGGAACCTTATCGACCGCGGGACCAAAACGCACCGCGACTTAATCAGACCTGGTATTACCCAGCGACCGCCATACTATACCATTTATTTTAGAAAATCAAGGAAAATCGTATATTACCGGCCGTTAAAATTATCTTTAACATAATTTGCGACTAAATCGGATTTACATTTCCGCAAAAACGCGTATTGCGCATCCGCCACGGTATCACCCGTATCGAAACGTATGGGCATATTATTTACCGCAATTTGCAGGTTATACATACGTTTATATATTTTATCCAATTCTGCGTCATCATCGGGATATGGTCGCGGATTCAGGCGGATTTTATCATCGCCCGACATATACACAACCGGCGAATTTGCGCCGCGTTGATAGAATATTCCGCCCAAACCTGCATTATGGTCCAAAGAGTATTTTTGAACATATTTTGTTTGGCACAGTGGCGATTTTTGAAATTGAGAAAAAATCGGTTGATATAAAATAATCTGGTTATCCGACGGTGCGAAATCTTTGATAACGGGGTGTGTCACTTTTTCACGGCCGGGGCACAAATTACCATGTGTACGACCACCCGACACCAATGTAACATTGTTTATAACCGGGAAACCCAACCTGTTTGATACCAGGTTTGCACACGATGCACTGGTAAAAGAATAATTATTTATCAACATTTGAAACACCGACGGAGAATATATGAATATCGGGGAATCGATGCCTTCAATTAAAATTCCCTTGTCGGATGCCGGCATATCTATCTTTTCCACGACCAATGCACGGTCCAATTTGCCGACACGTGTATCAATAGAAATCTTTGGTTGAAAATCGTACTTTTGCGGATTCAAGTATGCATTTGATAACCAAAGTCCAACCCGAACCTTGTCAAACCAATCAAGCAATGTGTTAATTTCCGGTGCGGTTATTGACATACCGCCCAAAATTTTCTGCATTACCGATTGCGCGTCGGATTCCATTTTGGAATACCGTTCGTTGCACGCCGTACACGCCGGCATAGTAAATGCCAAGAACGGAATTTTTTTATCCGGTGTATCAATAATTGGGGATTTTGTACGACCGGTTTCACGTATTAACCATTGCGGAATAACATGTTCCTTGTTCTTGTCCACCGGACGACGCCCACAAAATATACACATTTTACGCATTATAATTCCTTTGTTGGACGATAATTATAACACACAAATTTATTTTTGTCAATATTTGATAAATGGGGTGACGGGGTGTCGAATAAAAAAACGGACACGTGTCCGTAAAAACAGACCGTCATCCCGGCGAAGGCCGGGATATCGTCAGTATCATCGTGAATCAAAGGGATCCCGTTTTGCAACGGGATGACGGGGCTCTGGTGTTTTTTTAATCTGGCACGTTCCAGAGCAGGCAGTTTTCCGGCGTTTCCGCGGCGTTTTGAATATACCGCGCACAGGTCATTTTGCGTTGAACCGCGGACATAACCGCGATTTTCGATGCATCGTTTGATGCGTTATATGTGGTCGAACCGTTATATGTTGCAACCGAACCGCCAATTTGACCGGATGCGTTATATGTGACAACATTTCCCGCCGTTCCGGTTGGCAATGTCGGGGTATTATTTGAAATTGCCGCCATAACCGCACCCATTGTGGGAATAGATATTTCTTGGATTTGTCGCTCTGTGGCGGTGCCGGTCCCATAATTTGCAACATCCGCCGTTTCAATAATTTTACGTTCACCAACAATACCGTTGTGTGGTGTACGTGTCACTAAGCCAGTCCCTTTAACTTTTGCATTTAACCAGTCACCGTCCACTGAACCATCGCCACCGCTGTAAACATTGCCACTCTCTGTGCCTCTATGACCAGACGCAGGTATTATATCTTGTTTTAATGCTAAATTATAATCAAGTGCCGATCTAACCGCCTTCGCATTTGGTATTAAATTTTCATACCCGGTTTGTTGCATAATAAAATAGAATGCATCACTTCCAGTAATTGTCGTTGCTGTAACAAAATCGTCATCCAATATCCCGGCTTCGCCAATATTCCCTGCGGCATCTGTTGGATATAAAACCAACGCATTAGGAACACCAATAGGTTTTTTACCGTTGATAATTAAATTTCCAACTGGGATTTTGGTTTGGAAATTTGTATCTACATAATCCTGGGTTGTGATTGTTTTGGTGTCGGCGAATGTTGAATTGATTGCTAAAACCGATGCAAATGCACCAACGGTAAGAATTGAAATCCTCATATTTCCCTTCCTTTCTTGCTTGTTTGGTATGTCCATATGATACATTAAAGGTACCTTTATTTTGACCACCCCGGTGATTTTGTAAGTCGTTGATTTTACTGAATCGCATTTTCCAAAAAAAGTACTGGACAAAAAGGTACCTTTTTTTGACCAGGTGAATACGAAAAAACCGGCGAATTTCCGCCGGTTTTATCAACCATTAACCACTTTACTTGTTAATCGCACGATACAGCATATTTATCGGTATTATCAAAACCGCAATGCACACAACCGCCAACCATTGGGTCGGGGTCAATGGCGCCAAATGCAATGCCGGACCCCCAAATGTCACACTTAGGTATGTTCCGGCAAACACAAACAATGCAACCAATATAAACATTGGGTTCGATTTCAAATGCCAGAATATATTATACCCCGGCACGCGCACCACAAATCCGTTCAGCATCGCCATTGTTACCAAAACCGCAAATCGCGCCGACATGGCCGTTGCCGGCCCGCCAAACACACCCGAAATCGGTGGTAATATGGTCAATGTTAAAATAAACACACCTGCAACCGTTGTCCATATTACAGATTTAACCGTTTGCCATGTAATAAGTGGCGAATTTTTGCCACCAACCGGTTCGCGCATATATTCGGGTCGTGGTGGTTCCCCGCCAAATGCCAATGAATTCAAACTGTCGATAATAATGTTTATAATCAAAATTTGAACCGCCACTATCGCATCAAACCCCAGAACCAGCGGGAACAGAATACTGACCGCGACCAATATAAAGTTTATCGGTAATTGAAACCGCAGGAAATTCACAACATTATGCATAAATGTGCGACCCATTAAAATGCTGTTCGTGATAGATATGAAATTATTGTCCACAATGATAATATCACTTGCGCCCTTGCATACATCGGTACTGTCGCCCATGGCAAAACCGACATCCGCGCCTTTTAACGCCGGGGCGTCGTTTGTGCCGTCGCCGCACATACCGATACTGATACCGTCACGACGCGCCAATTCAACCACACGCAATTTAGTCTGGGGGGTGGCGCGCGCAATTACCGCAATGCGTGGCAAAATTTTGCGTGCACGCGCGTCCGGCCAAGAATCGAATTCTGTCGCCGTAACCGCAACATCCATATCGTTTGAGATAATTCCGGATTCCGCCGCAATTTGCCGCGCCGTTTCCAGATTATCGCCCGTTATCATCATAACACGAACACCCGATTGCCGCAGTGCCGCAACCACATCGGTCACCCCGGGACGGATTTCATCGCGCATAATGGACAACGCCACAAATACCAAACCATCCGGGATGTTATCGCCCGAAATTTTTCCATCATAGTATGCCGTTGCAATAACCCGCATTGCCCGGCGCGCATTGGTCACCATCAATCGATTTACACGCGCACGGTGCATTGAATGAACCGCACCAGATGCGTCAATATATCGGTTCGCGTGCGCCAATATAATCTCGGGCGCGGCCATAACATATGTTCGTGTACCGTTCGGGCCACGTACCGTTGTGGCGGAAAACTTACGCGCACTGGAAAATGGAATCTTGGCAATTGTTTGATATGCGCGCTTGATAGATGCGACACGCCGCGGGGTTAAATTTAATGTGCCAAACAGTGCGCGTTCCGTACTGTTACCGCCAACAATGTTGCCGTTTGCATCCAACATTGCACGCCCGTTCAAGACTATGTTATGCGCAATTTCTGCCGCGGCCGCGGACGATGTAATATCAAACCCGACATTTGTCCCGTCGCCCAGGTAATTCGCCACCGGTTGCATATGACCAAATGTTATCGTACCAGTTTTATCTGTGCACAATAATTTTATATTGCCGGCCTCGGGAATCTTGTGCGGATTTTTGGCCAACAGGTTTGCCCGCGTCATTTTACGGGCGTTCTGGGCCGTGATTATCCCGATTATAAACGGCAAACCTTCGGGAACGGCGGCGATAAAGATTGTTAAACCCAATGTGATTGCGGACACAATAATATAAACCACGTCGCCCGTGGTTGCCGGCGCATCACGCATAAAGTGCAATACCATAATTAATACCGCAACAGATACCGCACAAATCGCGCCAATTTTTCCAATTTTACCCGCCAGTCGGTCCAATTGTAATTGCAGTGTGGTCTTGACATCCGTCACATTGTCCAATGTTGCCAAAATTCGGGCATTTTCTGTATTTGCACCCACACGCGTGACGCGCATCACACCGCCACCGCCCTGGACAGTGGTGCCGGCAAACAAATGATTTGAATCGATATAATCTTCTGCGGTAATCGGCGCGACATCATCATATTTGAATTTTTTTGTTGGTGATTTATGAACTTCGGCGCTTTCGCCGTTCAGGACGGAATTATTGACCGCAACGCGACCGGCAATAATGTAACCATCGGCGGGGATTGTTTCGCCCGCCTGGATAACAACAGTATCGCCGACAACGATTTCGGTACTGTCGATATTGCGAACACGCCCATCCCGCACAACATTACACATCAATTTCGATGCGCGTCGCCGCAGTTCTATTGTACTGTGTTGGGCACGCATTTGCGTCACAACATTTACAATGCATACAATTATAAGAACCGCGCCAATCCCCAATGCCTCGGTCAATTCGCCATAGCCCAAAATGGCAAGCACGGCGAATATAATCGTCATAATCAATAAAATCAGATTGATTTTGTCACGAAAAACATCCAACAGAAAATGCCACACGGTTTTTGCCGGCACCTCTGGCATAGTGTTTGCGCCGTATTTTTTGCGATTTGCCACGACCCGTGCGGCGGTCAGCCCCCGATATTTCATATTGATTTGTCCCCTACTCTGTGCGCATTTATGATACAGATTTTGCACACATCGGGCAAGTGGAATTTTTACCGGATTGTTTATTCGCGGATTGTGTGCTGCGCATACGCTCGCACACATTCCATGTCGAAGCCAGTAAAATCAAAAAATCCGCAGTCGCGGATTTTTAAGATTAAATTTGATGTCTTGATAAACAATAATCAAAATCTATAAAAATCTTGTCCCGGCGATTTTTATGATTTTTCTAATTGTTTATTCGCGGATTGTGTGCTGCGCATACGCTCGCACACATCCCTTCATCTCCGCCAGTAAAATCAAAAAATCCACCCCTTGGTGGATTTTTAAGATTTTATTGTGGCGGAGATGAAGGGATTCGAACCCTTGATACGGTTGCCCGTATACCACATTTCCAATGTGGCGCACTAGACCAACTATGCGACATCTCCGGATTTTTATAAATTATTCATCGTCGGATGCGTCGTCGTCAGGCGTATCTTCGGCGACCAATTCCGCCGCATTTTCCGCATCGTCGGAAACCAATGTTTCTTCCAATTCTGCATCGATTTCGCGCAGTGCCGGATCAACACTGTTTACCTCTAATGTTTCTTCATCGGCATTTTCAACAACCGGTGTTTCTTTGTAAGATTGCACAAATTCATGGCGCAGATTGGCGACATCCAATTTCCCACTTGCGATTTCGCGCAATGCGGTCACGGTTGGTTTGTCGGTCCCGCGTTCCACAACCGGCGTGGCGCCACCGTTCAAATCGCGGACGCGTTGCGATGCCAACATCCCCAGTTCATATCTGCTTTCCACGAATGGTAATGTATCAGAATTTGTTGTGCGTGCCATTATAAATCCTTTGTTGAAATATATTTTCGTCTCGCTATAATGCCCCAAGGATGGTCAAAATGCAAGTAGAAAATGATAAAAAAGATATAAAAACTTTGTCTTTTGGTTGCCGGCTTAATGCGTTGGAATGCGAAAAGATAAAAAATATGTTGGCCGCGCACGGAATTTGCGCCGTGGTTGTGAACACTTGTTCCGTCACCGGGGAGGCCGAACGTCAATGCGGCCAGACCGTGCGTAAAATCGCGCGCGAAAACCCGGGGGTGACAATTTTTGTGACGGGATGCGGCGCGACACGCAATCCCGATTTGTTCAAAAAGATTCCGGGCGCGGTCGTTATTCCAAACAATCAAAAGATGAATTTAGATGCATATTTGGGTATGGCGGCGGACTGCACACGCGGCAATTCGTTCGCGGGGAACTTTGATGGGGACGAGAAATTGTCCAAAAAATTCGTTCAGGTTCAAAATGGTTGTAATCACGATTGCACATATTGTGTGACGCGCATTCTGCGGGGGCCATCTGTTTCATTTGAATACGACGACATATTGGCGGATGTGTGCCGGGCGACGCAAAATGGATTTTGGGAAGTCGTACTGACCGGTGTAGATGCGGCGTCGTATGTGCGGGTTTATGATGGGCGGCCGTTTTTAATATCCGACCTGTGCCGGCGGTTATTAGACGATGTACAGGGGCTGCGTCGGTTGCGATTGTCTTCGGTTGACCCGGCGGTGCCGGCAATTCGCGACATTATTGAAATGATGCGGTGTGATGCGCGGTTTATGCCACATTTGCACCTTTCTATGCAATCCGGTTCAAATACAATTTTGCGCGCAATGCGGCGGCGACACACGGCGGACACGGTCCGTGAATTGGTGCAATTGTCCGCGGGTCGCGTCAGTTTCGGTTGGGACATAATCTGTGGTTTTCCGGGGGAATCAGACGAATTATTTGCCGAGACATTGGCATTGGTTCGCGAATTAAAACCAATTCGCGTGCACGCATTTCCATATTCGCCCCGGCCCGGCACAGTGGCGGCGGAAATGGATGGGCAAATTCCGCGCGCGGAATCCAAACGACGGGTTAAAATCATAACCGATGCGGCGGCGGAAAATATGCGCGAATTTATGGCAAAATTGATTGGAACGCGCACATCGGTATTGGTGGAATCAAACAATATGGCACGCACACCGGACGACATTCCGGTCCAAATTGCCGGCACATCAATTCCCGCCCGCACCATTTGCGATGTTAATATTACGGGTATGGACGGTGATGTAATTACAGGCACCTGCGCCTAATCCGGCAGGTTCCACAACAAACAATTCGCATCGGTGTGTTCGCTATTATCCAACCAACGTGTACAAACCTTTTTTGATTGTTTGGTATTAACCTGGCCCTGCAATTTACCGATACCCGTTGTGATGCTGTCGGTTGCCGCAACCGCGGTTGTAGCGGTGGTATCAATTCCGGCAAGCGTTGTTCCCTGGATTATTCGTTTCAATCGATATGCGGTCATCACCCTGCTTGTTGTTGATGTGCCGGCGACACCATCTTCAATAGTCATTGCGGTATAAGTCGCATCATAACCACGCGCCACAAATCGCCAATATGTTCCATCAAAAACGAATATTGATGGGTATGCGGCAGACCAAACGATACTATCCGTTGATGTGGTTATTGCCTCATTGTTATAGCGCATTGGATACGCATCAAAATTATTCAATTTTAATGAACTTCCTGCAGCCGTTGAGGTCTCGCTTGGCTGAACAATAATCATGGTTCCAACGCTAAGTGTCGTTATACTTGGAATACTAACCTCCTTGGTCTTGATTGTCGCGTCGGTTGAAGATGTTCCATAAAACACAGATGCCGCATTTGACAATGGCGCCCCGTTTATCGTGTGGGCATTCTGGGCATTCAAAGCACCGACAACCGCCCCCGCATTTACCAAATTGTTTGAATGGACACGTGAATCATAATTGTCCAAAGAAGACATGACCTCGGCTTTACCGAATTGGCCGGATGTGCCGCTGTACGTGACAACATCGCCCGCCGTTCCCGCCGGAATGGCAACTTTTGCCGCGGCCTTTGCAATAGCAATTGTCATTTCCGTCGTTGGAACCGCGTTATTTACATCATGGGCCGAAACACTCTTGCTGCCTATGTCACTTGTAATACCCGCCGCCGCTCCATCTTCATCATATCCTTTGTTCACCGTGTATAGAATAGCTTTGTCACCTGCCGCCATTTTATCCAAAATCATACGTTCCTCGACTCCACCCTCTAGGGAACTGGAGGTTACAACACCGGGAATTGTGGTGCCATCACGATATTCCCATTCGCTTGCCTTGATTATGTTTTGTTTATGCGCCACCGCTTTTTCAACCGCACCGTCGGTCGGAATATCGGTTCCATTAGTTGCCAGCGAGGTCACAATCTTTTTGGCCGTGGGTACGCCCGACGTTGCCCCATATGCAACCAAAGAACCATTTGGATATGTTGTCGCATTATTCGCCACCAATTTTTCTTGTTTGCCATACAACCCGGCATAAACCGCACCAACATTTGGAATTGCGCGCTGTACGGCATTCGATGTAATAGATGGATTATCAACAGGATTCCACGAAGCGCCATCATAAGTATCTGCGGTCCATATAAAGCGTTCTTCAACATTACCCGCGGTATCCGTGGTCACCAAGACACTGCCGTCATCTTGATCAAACGGTGCAGTTCCCGTCGCCGGGATTTTGTTTTGTTTCAATGCAAGGCCGTTCGCAAGGATTGACAATCGCGGTATACTGTTAAATCTACCGTTTGGCCATGTATCGCTGGCGGCGCTGAAAGTCGTGCTGTAATTAACTATCGGGGATTGGAGTGAAGGAGACCAAGCAAGAGGGGTTAAATCACTTAACGCGGTGGCCACAGCACGGACGGTTGGGATATAATTATCGTATACCGCATAATCGGAATTCGTTGGGTCAACATCATAAGCAAGGAAGCTTAGCCCGCCGCCACCAATGGGCGCATCCAAAAGACCGATTCTGTCGCCGTTTACGCCGTTTGTAGAATCGTATGCGACCAGTGACGGTAATTGATAAACCGCACTATCTTCTGGATCGGTATATGTCACCTCTTCCGTTTCGATTGTGTCCTGTTTATTTTCTAATGCGTCGTGGACGGCATTTTCGGATGGGGCCTTGTTTGTTACACCATCGGTTATACTGTTCTCTACAAAATTATCGGCGGAAACAGTGCCCAATTCCAAATTTCCCTGTGAATTTACAACCAATGTTTTACCAACATTTGCGTTGTTCGTGCCTGTGCCCTGGGCAATATTAACCTTTTCCGCCAATTTATTGTCAACATAAGTTTGTGATGTCACAACCCGATTCGCAAATGCAGGATCGGCGGCAACCGCCGCGATTATGGCGAATAAGAATTTTTTGCTCATACTTTCCCTCTTTCCACTTATAAAAGAACCTTCTGTTGGAATTGGTGCCGGGATATCCAAGAAATCATATATTACCGGTATCTCAGAGTCCAGAAACAAATTCCCATCTGTGTTCAACACAGGTATAGCAAAAAAGCATAAATCTAGTCAAGGGCATTTTTGTAAAAAATCTGTTTGAAATGGAAAATATTTATCCCACACTTTTATTATCTGTGTCACTGGTCGGTAAAAACGGTTGCACAAACGGCAACCTTTTTTTGTGTCATCACCCCCCCCATTTATCGTCGTTACGGCGCAGGCCGCCCCTCCTTTGGATTCACCGCGGTCCGGAATGTATCGCGACTTTCGTCGGGATGACGATTTTATCGATGGTTGGCAAAAACAAAACCCCGCAATCGCGGGGGATTACCAGAATGCTTTGTTTTTATTATGGGCGATACAAAGCATTTATAAACGCAGAATTAGAAGATTCGTTTAATTTTAAAGCATTACCACAATATCCCGAACAGCCAATCAGACAAGTTCTAAGTTGTGGAGTTCCATAGTTAAAACCAACCCAACGCGAACTGGATGGAGTGGTTATCTTGCAATAGCAGTAAGCCCCATTAAATGAATCTGGACGCCCATTTGCAACCCATGTATCGTATTCATCCTGAATAAATTGTTGATTTTGTACATTTGGCACATAACCCTCTATAAATGCATTACCGTTTTTTGGTATAGCATGCGAACTGCACATTGCAATACCATATACCGTATAATCCGTAAAAACAGCACCCCACTCCCCCTTGTTTTCTACCGTGCACGCCGTAAGCAATTGGTTACCATTAGACGCCTTAAAACAATACCCGGTTCCTTTTTTAGGTTCTAACACTTTAACCTTTGTGGCACTATCAGTATTTATCTGCCACAACAAACATTCACTACTGGTGTTACCTGGGGTTGCATATGTGGCGCAGGTTAATTCATTATTTGCGGCATCAGCGGCAATGCTATTAACAGTTTGCGCGGTAACCAAAGAACTTGTAAAACCAAGCGGTGCCGTATATATCAATTTATCATCCAACAATCCCGCCGTACCCGTACCGGCCATTACACGACCGGCAATACCATTTACAATATCCTGTTTAGAATTTATTCCGGCGACGATTGGGCCGACCTCTGGCACCGTGGTTGCCGTCGTAGATGTACCAAGTGTGCCAACAATATCACGCGTGCCAATATTCCCCGCCGACGAACCAAAGGTCATAAGTTTATTTGTGCCGGTGGTTGTGATTTTCGCCTGTTTCCCGGACAACAAATTATCAACATAGGTTCGGGTTGTTATTGCATCGCCCGATGCCGAAGACGACGGCGCATACGCATTAAACACCGCAGTACGATATGATAAATAATATGAAGGATCATTATAACTCAACATATTGGCACAATCACTGACACAAAAATCTGCACATTCTGAACTGGTTTGATCCGACCAATCATTAGTTAAAACCCAAGGGCCAGACAAAGATTGTGACAAATTTCCAGAAGAAATATAAGTTTCCAATTTACAATAGCAATATACAGCACCTTCTTGACCTGTTTGATTTGTTAATGTTTCTACAAAATTTTCTGGCACATTATTATATGTATTAGTATCCCAGTTAAATGTGGTACCCGCACGCGTGCTGCAACGACCGTGCCCTGTAATAATTTTATTATTCCCATATTTAATTCCAAACGCATTTCGATCACTAGCATTTATACCGGCATCTTCCGGTGTATCAACACCGTTAACACTATTACCACCAATGCCACCACTATTACTCACATAAGCATATCCTCCGGTACTTGTCCCAATCAACGTATTCAAATCCGGATTTTCTGCGCGGGCGATTCCCGGCACCAATAATAATACCAATGCAACATTGAAACCGTATATTGATAATTTCATATTCTCTGTCCTTTTTCGTCATCCCGTGTTTGACATGGGATCTATCTGTTACCGCCTGACACCCTATCTGCATCTTGAACCAAAGGGTTCCCGTTTTTCAACGGGATGACGGCGCGGTTATTGGTTTTCCGGCATATATGTGCCCGACAATGTGTTTACATTCCACAGCAGGCAATCACTGGTCGTATCCCCGGGTGTTGCATAACGATTACACGTTAAATGTGCATTGAACGCGTTTGCAACCGCCGTGTTGACATGTCCCGCCTCCGCAAGGTTATTTGTTTGCGAACTGTAAGAACCTGATGCCTGGTACACACCCTTGGAACCGGTGCCGCCGGACGTGCCGGTATATGTAATAACACTGTTCGCCGCGCCGTTTAATGTATTTTGTTTCGCGTTCAGCCCCGCAACCACCGCGCCCGTTGTCGGCAATGTTGTCGCCGTTGTGTCCGACCCAAGTGATGTTACGATTTGGCGCCCATCCGTTGTACCCGCGCTTGCGCCGTATGTGACGGCATAACCATTTGTACCCGATAATTTATCCTGCTTGGTTGCGACCGCGGTATCAACATACCCCTGGGTCGTGACGGTTTGACTTGTTGTTGCAGCAAATGCGCCCGATGTCAATACCGACACCAGCGCACCAAATAATAGAATCTTGGAATTTGTCATCGCTTGTTTTTCTCCTTTCCCCCTCACAGGGATTATTGTTGTGCACAAATAAACCGTCGCAAAAGCAGACGGTCGGGGTGTTGAGAAATCACATCTTGAATTGACTCCGATAGGCCTTTTGACAGCGCATTATAACCATCGGCACCCCGACAGGCGGGGTAATTTGGCACACCAAAACAAAATGTGCCGTTCAAGATGCGGACCTCTCACAGTCCCGAACCGGGCTTTCACACCTGGTTCGAATTTAGTATACCAAAAAACACGATTCGGGGTCAAGCGCATTTTTGTAAAAAATCTGTTTGAAATGGGAAATGTTATTGTTATTATAATGGTATGAAAAAGATTTATCCCACACTTTTATTATCTATGTCACTGGTCGCGGGCGCGACCGCGGCGGAATTCAAAACAACCGCAAAATCTGTATTTCTAATGGACTATGATTCCGGCGCGGAAATTGTTAGTAAGGCGGCCGATACACTAATGCCGCCGTCTTCGATGCTGAAACTGATGACATTGGCGGTGCTGTTCGACCGGGTGAAATCCGGTGAACTTTCGTTGGACGATAAATTACCGGTCGGCGAAAACGCGGACTATCAAAAACCCGAATGGTATCCGGCAAGTAAAATTTGCCTGGTTGCGGGTCAAGAAATTACTGTGCGCGATGCAATTTTGGGGCTTATAGTGTTGTCTGGCGGTGATGCGTCCGTTGTTGTTGCCGAGGCTTTGGCCGGAAACGAAGTTAAGTTCACCGAAATGATGCAGAAAAAGGCACGCGAAATCGGTATGCCCGAATCTACATTTGGAAACGCGTCCGGTTTGCCCAACCCAAACAATATGATGACCAGTCGGGAATTGGCGACACTGGCGTATCATTTAATTGCGGACTATCCAGATTTATACCCTATGTTCGCAACCAAGCGGTTCGAATTTAATGACTATAAAACCGATTGGTGTCGTGATTGGGGACGCACGCATACGGTGAACTATAATAAATTGCTGTTCATTATGCCGGGGGCGGACGGATTAAAGACCGGACATACGGACAATGGCGGTTATGGTATGGTGGCCAGTGCCACATCCGGTGGTCGCCGTTTAATTGGCGTTATAAATGGATTTAACGGCAAGGGTCACGACGCATTGGCCGCAGAAATGAAGAAGTTATTGACCCACGGTTTTACGACAACCACGACACGCGTGTTCTATCGGCCGGGCGACGATGTGACAACCGTTCCTGTGTGGTACGGCCGGGCGGACACCGTCACCGCAACCGTTGATAAAACATTTGCCGTGACAACCGGCAAAGACGCCGGTTTGCGTGGCGTGCGTGTGTTGGCACGATATGACGACCCGGTTCCCGCACCGGTGCATATTGGCGATAAAATTGGCGAAATTATCGCCGAACAAAACGGCCGCGTGATTGCGCGCGCTGATTTGGTTGCCAAAAACAAAGTTTCCAAAATTCAATTCTTTGGGCGCGTGTGGAAAAATATTATGGTTATGATAACAGGACAGTAAAATGGTGCGGAAAAAGACGAACCTTTACGAATTTCCACACCCGATGGATAACGATAATGTTGTTGGGCACGATGCGACATTAAATGCATTTTTGTCTGCGTGGAATGCGCGGGATGTGCACCCGATTCATCCGGTTTGGATGCTGACCGGGCCACGCGGAATTGGCAAGGCCACATTGGCGTACAAAATCGCAAAAATGGTTTATGGCAATGTCGGCGATTTCTTTATTATTGATATGGATCGCAATATCGACAAAGACGGCAAATTGAAAACCGATGGAAAATCTATTTCGGTCTATACTGTGCGTGCCACGATTGAAAAAATGCAGATGTCGTCTATGTCGGGCGAATGGCGTGTGGTGTTAATTGACTCGGTCGATGAATTGACGGTGGCGGCGGAAAACGCAATTTTGAAATTGTTAGAAGAACCGCCGGCCAAGACCCTGTTTTTATTGGTGACGCATCAATTATCCGCGGTTTTACCAACCGTGCGTTCGCGTGCGCGCGTTGAAAAAATGCGGCCTTTATCAATGGACGATTTGCGGCGTCTGTGCGCGCGGTTTATGCCGAATGATGTTGTAGATGATGATACACTGCGATTGGCCAACGGGTCGTTTGGACGCATTGCCGGAATAAAACAATCGGGCGGCGATGAAATCTATGCACAATTGGTCGCAATGGTACAAAAGAAAAACTCCACCGCCACAGATGCGATGTCAATTGCACGACAGATTGCACCATATCCCGAACTGTATGGCATATTGTTGGACGCGATTGCGCACTTTGGTTTGGCGGAATTGTACCCGACCGCGACGCACGCAATTGCCGATATCAATCGCGTCAATTTGGAACCGGAAATTGCCATATTTAAGATTATTCAAGAGATTAAAAAATGCTTATAGATTCTCACTGTCATTTGACATATGAAATTGATGTGGCGGGGGTCGATGCCGTTATTGCGCGCGCAAAAAATGCGGGGGTCGATTATATTATTTGCCCAACCGCCGACCCCATCGATGTACCATCTGCAATAAAATTGGCAGAAAAGTATAATAATGTTTTTGCGACAATTGGTATTCACCCCGAACACGCCGGTGTGCGCGTGGCGGATTATATTACCGATGAAATATTAAACCATCCGCGTGTGTTGGGTGTTGGTGAAATAGGAATGGATTATCACGAAATGGCGGATGACACACGAAATGCGCAAATTGAATTGTTCCAGGCACAGTTGGAAATGGCGCGCAGACATAAATTACCGGTGGCAATTCATACGCGCGACGCCGAAGAAGACACGGCCGCGGTAATGGCCAATTTTCCGGAAATTGGCGGCGTTATGCATTGCTTTACATCCGGTTGGAATCTGGCAAAAAAAATGTTGGATCGCGGGTTCTTTTTTTCCGCCAGTGGCATTATAACATTCAAAAATGCGGCGGAAATCCGGGAAACATTTTCTAAAATTCCCGTCAATCGCATTGTTGTTGAAACAGACAGTCCATACTGTGCGCCGGTGCCATATCGGGGGCGCGTTTGCGAACCCGCGTTTGTGACCGAAACCGCGCGATGTGTCGCAGAAATAAAAAATATACCATTTGATAAATTCTGTGATATAGTGGTAGAGAACACAAAAAAACTGTATCCAAAGATAAAGATTTAATATGACACGCAGTATGATTAAATTTGGGGCCGTTTCCGAAAACCGCAAGGCGCGGTTCAATTATACTGTGGAAGATACTATCGAGGCCGGCATATCACTAACGGGTGCCGAAATTAAATCTGTTCGTTATGGATTGGTCACAATTGTGGACGGTTTCGTACAAAACAGAGGCGGCAATTTGTTCTTGGCCGGGATAGAAATTCAAAGACTTCCAACCGCGGCACGATATATAAATTTTGACGAACGGCGCCCGCGCCAATTGTTATTACACCGCGCGCAAATAAATCGTTTAATTGGTAAGTTAAACGAGAAAGGTGCAACAATTTTTCCGTTAAAGTTATACTTTAACAATCGTGGCAAATTAAAGGTATTGTTGGGAATCGGGTATGGTAAAAATCGCACCGACAAACGCGAAACCATCAAACGCCGCGAATGGGAAAAAGACCGCGCGCGATTGATGAAGAATTAACCCTAAAAAAATCACTTTTCACCCCCCCCCGCTTTTCGCAGGTTGGTGTTCCATATGGAAAATATGGGCGCTTAGGTTTGTTAACAACCTTGTGGTATAAGGACGCATCTTGAATTTAAGCAACTGAAAACGCTACAATTGTTGAGTGACCTAGGGCAATCACTGTCAGCAGTACAAGCTCCATAAACGGTTTGATCCACCAAATTCCATAACAAACAATTTGCATCTGTATGCGCCGCATTCGCAACCCATTCAGTACAAACCCTGTTTGTTGTAACCGTTTGCGGCATATTGTTATAAATCTCACCAACAACCGAATAAATATCCGCTGTCACCAAATCACCTTCGTGTCCGGCTGTAATCATATTATTTTGAAAATCAAAATCTGTTTCTGGGTTAAAAATACCGCGTTGTGTGACAACACCATCGGTTCCAGTTGTTTCAACAACACTGCCGTTTGTAAAGTTTGCGCCGGTTGCATCGATTTTATTTTGTTTGGTTGCGACCGCCGCATCAACATATCCCCGCGATGTAACGGTTGATGTTGTATCCGCCAAAACTGAATTAATTGTTAATATTGATGCAAATGCACCAATGGTAAGAATTGAAATCCTCATATTCCCTTCCTTTTCTTGCTTGTTTTATACACATATATTATGGCATTAAAGGTACCTTTATTTTGACCACCCCTTTGATTTTGTAAGTCATTGATTTTACTGAATCGCATTTTCCAAAAAAAGTACTGGACAAAAAGGTACGATTATTTCGACCACCCAATAAAAACCCTGTAAGATTTGCGCGTATTTTATTAAAACGCCAATGATATCAGTGGCCCCATGGAACGCACCGCCCAAAGTATAAATATAATAACCAATATGATAACCGCCGCCTTTAACAGGTAATTTGATATCGTATATGCCGATGGGGTGCGCGCCATTTTTATTCCTTTTTTGTATTTTATACGATTTTGTGAATCTTTTTAATTTGATTTTTTGCCCATCGCGCGTTAGAATACCCCAATGATTTAATCAAAGGGGGTGCAAATGTTTGATACAGAAAAATTAAAAACTTTTTCTTGGATAAATGTTGGAAACCCCGACCACGAAGATTTTCAAAAATTACAAGACGAATACAAAATTGATGAAGATACTATATCCGATATTTTGGACCCCGACGAACAGCCACGGTTCGAAGTTGAAGATGATTACAAGGTTATAATTGTTCGATTTCCCATCGTCAATCGCGAAACCGATACCCAATGGCACACAGAACCGCTGTCCATAATTTATTCGACAAATCGGGTTATTACCGTTTGCCGTAAACGGTGCGATTTGTTGGATAAAATAAAAAAAGACGAAAAAACTTCGCGTGAAGAATTCATTTTGAACATTATTTATTATATCGCGGAATCTTACCTGCGGTGTTTGAAAGAATTGAACAAACGCGTGGTTGCATCCAAGAAAAACCTGCAACAACAGATAAGAAAACGCGAATTGTTGGCGTTGTTGGACGTGGAAAACAGTTATACGCTGTATATGACGGGGTTAAAGGGAAACCTGTCGGTGCTGGATAAATTGGAAAAGGTACGCGGATTTGCGAAAACCGATGAATGTGAAGAACTGATTGAAGATTCACGCATCGAATTATCCCAGGGTATCGAGGTCGTGACCAGTTATACAAAAATGCTGAAATCCATCAAGGAAACATTTGAAAGCGTTATTAACATTGATTCCAACACTTACATTAACAGACTCACCATGTGGAACATTATTTTAATGTTGCCGACACTGGTCGTGGGATATTACGGTATGAATGTCGCGTTGCCATTTGCAGAACACGCAGACACGGGCGTAGTCATATTTGCCATAATTATGGCATTGTTGGTGGGATATGCATTGTTTATATTCGTGCGTCGCCGTATTGTTTAGTTTAATGCCCGTGAAATTCGTTCAAAATTTACATCCGGATTGTCATCTGTCACATCCACATCCGCGAATTTTACGCCCGGTGCGGTGCGCAGCCAATCAATCGCCGGCATGGTTATACGCCAAAAACTGTCAAGTCTGCGACGGACAACATTGGCATCGGCATCGTCTGCGCGGCCGCCACCTTCACGAATGCGCTTTTCAATACGCGCCAGCATTATGCTTTCGGGTACATCCATATAGATAACGCGAATATCAAATTTTTCCGCATAGTTTTTAACCAACCACTGGGCCTGGGGTAATGTGCGCGGAAAACCATCTAAAATTATATCGCCAACACCATCAATCGCATTTGCAACCAATTCGAATAAATCTGCATCGGGAACCAATTCACCACGCGCCATTATTTGCGCAACAATGGATTCCGGTGGCAAACCGCGCAAAATTGCGCCCGTTTCAACATAACCGTACCCGTCGCGTGCAACAAGGCGGCGCGCATGTGTGCCCTTGCCTACGCCTTGGCCACCCATCATAAGAATCATTTTCGACTTCATCACAATTCCTTTTATTTGTCGGCGGTAATTATAACACAAAAAAATCCCCGCGACAACGGGGATTTTTTTGTTTTGAAAACAGCGGGAAATTATTTCTTGCTGTTTTCAATGGCGGCGCCCAAGATATCGCCCAACACAGAACCACTGTCGGCTTCGTTGGCGTATTCTTTGACCGCCTGTTTTTCCAATGTGACCTGAAGTGCACGGATGGACAATTTTACATTGTTGCCTTCGACGGAAACAACAGATGCCTCGACCGTGTCGCCAACTTTGAACTTGGATGTATCCTGTTCGGATTTTTCACGCGACAGGTCTGTACGACGGATTGTTCCGCGGATTTCGTTCGGCAACGCCAAAATCAATTCATCCGGTGTCACTTCGGAAACCGTACCGGAAACAACCGCGCCCTTCTTGATAGATGCCGCGTTATTGTCCGCACCCGCCGTCAATTGTTTGATACCCAATGTGACACGTTCTTTTTCCGGATTGATGTCCAAGATTTTCGCAGTCACTTCTTGGCCACGGACGAATTTCTTTAATTCTTCTTCGTCCAAACGGTTCCAAGACAAATCAGAAATGTGAACCATACCATCCAATTCCGGTGTCAATGCCACGAACAAACCGAATTCAGTTGTGTTCTTAATCGGCCCGGTGATAATATCGCCAACATTGTGGGTTTCGGCAAATTGCTTCCACGGATTTGGTTGCAATTGTTTATAACCCAACGAAATACGACGTTTTTCTTGGTCAATATCCAAGACAACAACGTTGATTTCTTGACCGTTTTGCAGAACCTTGGACGGGTGAATATTTTTGTTTGTCC
This sequence comes from uncultured Pseudomonadota bacterium, assembly GCA_900320405.1. GTDB lineage: Bacteria > Pseudomonadota > Alphaproteobacteria > Rs-D84 > Rs-D84 > Enterousia. The sequence continues at coordinate 324,860 of OOHM01000001.1, read as the reverse complement.
AAGACAATTCAGACATATGGACCAAACCTTCGATATTATTGCCCAAATCCACAAATGCGCCATAATCGGTGACGGATGAAACCTTGCCCGAAACTGTGTCGCCAACATTGAACGCGCGTGACGCGGTTTCCCACGGGTCTTCTTCCAATTGTTTTGCCCCCAGGGATATACGATGTGTTTCCGGGTCGAATTGAATAACTTTGACCTTGATCTTTTCACCAACATGAACCAATTCGCGTGGATGGTTAACGCGTTTCCAAGACAAATCTGTCACGTGCAACAAACCATCAATTCCGCCCAGGTCAATAAACACACCATAATCGGTGATGTTTTTAACCGTGCCTTCCAAAACCGCACCCAGTTCGATGTTCTTTAACGCTTCTTTCTGGGCGGCGGCGATTGTATCAGATTGAATCGCGCGACGGGAAACAATTGCGTTTGTGCGCAATGCATCCATTTTCAAAACGCGGAATTTGTCTTTCAACCCAATCAGCGATTTCGCATCGCGAACCGGTTTATGGTCAACCTGGGACGATGGCATAAACGCAAATACGCCATTGATATCGACGGTATAACCACCACGAACAACATCGATAATCGTACCTTCTGGATCGATGCCTTCGGCAACGGTCTTTTCCAATTCTTTCCATGCCTTTTCGGCGCGTGCCTTGGCATAGGACAGAACCGCGGTACCTTCGCGGGATTCGTATCTTTCAACGAAAACATCGATAATGTCACCAACCGATGGGACAGATGCACCGAATTCCTTTAACGGAACGCGACCTTCGGATTTAAGGCCAACATCAACCATTGCGAAATCACCACGAATATCTTTCACGGTGCCTTTGGTCGCATAGCCTTGCAGTGTTTCTTGTTTGCCATAGTTTTCATCAAACATTTTGACGAAATCTTCGCCGGCAATTGGGTTAAATAAATCTTTGGATAAATCTTTCATTATAAATTCATACAAAGTTTGCCATCGCAGCCATACTTTTTTGCAGAAAACCGCGAGGTCTTGCGGGGTTAATCGGACCGATTCCGCGCCCGCCCACGAAATCAGCACGCATTATATAGACTTTTTTGTTGAAAATCAAGCCTTTTTGTAATACACTTAGGCTCATGAAAAGAATTATCATTATTACAGGGGCCAGTTCGGGTATGGGCGCAGAGTTCGCCCGCCAGATTTATGCCCAAAAATCAATCGAAAATCGTGAAATGTGGCTTATCGCACGCGAGGCAGATAAGTTATCCGAATTTGCCAAAACACTTTCGGGCAAAAATATTACCGTGCGTACTTTCGCAACGGATTTGTGCGGTGCGGACGGCGCGGGGCATATCAAAGACATTTTGGACACGGAACATAAAAAAGGTAAATTTGTAATCGATTTACTTATAAATAATGCAGGGTTCGGCACATATGGCCCCTTTGTTGAAACAGACCCCAAACGCGAAATGATGATGGTCGATTTGAACTGCACCGCCCTGACCGGCATTTGCGGGTTCGCATTGCCGCATATGCAACGCGGTGGGCGCATTATAAATGTGGCGTCTTTGGCGGCATTTTTGCCGTTGGGAAACTTTGCAGTATACGCCGCGACAAAATCATATGTATTGTCGTTTAGTATCGCATTGGCGGCCGAGTTAAAAGAACGCGGAATTTCTGTATGCGCCATGTGCCCCGGCAGTGTCAGCACAAATTTTGCAAATGTGGCCAGCAACGGCAAACGCACAGAGGTTTTACACGGATGCGACCCATGCCGTGTTGTTGCACACGCATTGCGCGCAAGTGAACGCAGTCGCAAAATTGCGCTGTGGCGACCAAAGTGGAAAATTGTCGCATTTATGTCACGTTTCATTGGACGGTATGTCGGCGCACGATTCACATACCTGTTCAACAAACGCCCGCATTAACCAACGCCTGTATAATATGATTCAAAATTTTATTTACCAAACACCGGCCGGATTTTCCAACATAATGGTTGGTATTGATGGTGATTGCCTTGTCGGGTTGCGCTTCACAGAAAATGCACCCACGGACACACCGGAACAATTTGACACACCAATAGCGGATGAAACGCGCCAATGGTTGGATATGTATTTTGGTGGCGACATCCCGAATTGGATACCAAAGCACAAATTGAACGGTATAACACCATTCAGACGCGCGACCATCGATGCAATAAAACAAATTCCATTTGGCACAACAATATCATACAAGGAAATTGCAAATAAGGTTTCACGCAAAATCGGGGTTTCACGGGTTTCTGCACGGGCGGTTGGTGGTGCAATCGGTTGGAACCCAATATGTATCATTATTCCGTGTCATCGTGTTATTGGGGCACACGGTGAAATTACCGGATACAACGGTGGAATCAAAAATAAAATTGCATTATTGCGCCACGAAGGGGTGCGTATCGATTAAAAAATCCGCCGGACGGCGGATTTTTAACCAAAAACTACTCATCAAGATCCACTAATTTATACTTTCGCGACCCAACACCGATTTTTTCGGCGGCTTCTAATATATGCAGACCGTTTTGTTGCGCAATACGTTCCATCAGTTTTTGATTCCCGTCTGCAACAGACACCATATCAATACCTGCCTGGTCAATTGCCACCGGGTCACGTGATACCAAGATTCCAATGTCGTGAATATCCGGTTCCGCAGGGTTCGCATTACAATCGCAATCTATACTGATTCTGTTTAACACATTGATATAGACCATATTGTCATGTCCAACATAATCTGTGACCGCTTTATCTGCATCCGCCATTGCCTCTAGGAACGCGTTTTGTTCCCCGCCCCACATAGATTCTTTGGATGTACCGCCACTGTGAATCCATTTTTTACCCATAGACGACGCAAAACCGATTGAAATGTTTTTCAATGCGCCACCAAAACCGGCCATTTGATGCCCCTTGAAATGTGACAGAACAATATAAGACGGATAATTGGCAAAATGCGTTCCAACATAGTTTTCTTGCAATATATTCCCATCTTTCACCGGCAATGTCATTGAACCTTCTTCGTCCATAATATCAACGGGCGCAACATCCAGAAATCCGCGTTCACGAATTGCCGCCCAATGTGATTCACTGTCACTGCGATTGCCGCCGTACGCAGTATTACATTCAACGATTGTGCCGTCCAATTTGGTCACCAATTCTTTTATCAATTCTGGGCGCAGGTAATTTGTTTTTGCAGATTCACCTGTACTCATTTTAATACCAACCTTGCCCTTTGGTGTCCAATTTAACGCGTTATATGCACGCACAAGGCCCTCTGGCGATATGTCCCGCGTAAAATATACAACCGGCACATCATTTGATGCGGTTGCATAATGTATTCCGGCACCCGTGGCAATCGCCGCGGCGCATCCCAGTGTAGCAATTATTGTTTTTTTCATTTTTCCCCCGTATGTATGTTTTTAATCTTCTATCTTTTCTAACCACGATTTGATTGTTTCTGTTTGATCATCTGATGTATTGGTGCCATATACAGACAATCCCGCCGCAATTTTGGCATTTGGTTCCAAACGCGCAATTTCGCCATGCGTATCGCCGGCACCCGACCCTTCGTGGGTATTGAACGGCGCGATTGTTTTGTTCGATAAATCATATTTATCAAAAAAAGTATACACCGCCATCGGCATCGAGCCCCACCATATTGGATACCCAATAAATATTGTATCGTATTCATCCAGATTCAAATCAATATCTTTGATTTCTGGACGGGCCTGTTCACTTTTTTCGGTTTGTGCCAATTCGGTGAAACTTTTGTTATGATAATCATCAACAGGGTATGCAACAACCGGTTCAATACGAACGATATCGCCCCCGGCATTTTCATAAATCGCATTTGCCAATCTTTCCGTATTCCCAGAAACCGAAAAATACACAGTTAAATTTTTTGCACTTGCGGCACTCACACCCGCCATACAAATTGCAATTGTCATAAATAATTTTTTCATAAACCCCTCCATTGTGTTTGTTTTATTTTAGATTATTTTTTATCCAATTTTCAACATCCAATTTTGCGTTGCCCGCATTTGAACCGTAAATTGCCAATCCAGGCTTTACATCCGCACCAACACACAATTTTTTCATATCGCGTTCAACATTACCCAGACCAGAACCCTCATGTGTAGAAAAAGGCATAACCGTTTTACCAGACCAATCTATTTTTTCCAAAACCGTGAACATCGGCATTGGGTACGTTCCCCACCAAATCGGCCCACCAACAAACACCGTGTCATATTCTAATAAATCGCCCGGCATTTTACGAACGGCCGGTCGCGCATTTGCACGCAATTCGTCCTTGGCCACATCAGTACATTCATAATAATCAACCGGATAATCATTTACGGGGTCAATTTCAAACAAATCGGCCCCCACAATATCACGAATATATTCGGCCACAACCGCGGTATTTCCAATGGTTAAATTAACAATGGAACCACCGGAATAATTTTGTCCAATGCGCGAAAAATATAAAACAATAGATTTCATCTGCCTTTCTCCTTTTTAAACGACAAAACAGTAATATTCGAATAATCGACATTCAACAAAAACCCCAAGAAAATCACATTGTCAATTTGTATGATATTTCAATCAGTTTTTGAATGTTTTTTATTGGTAATGTGCCGTCTAATAATATTGTAACCCAATGATTTTTGTTCATATGATATGCAGGCAAAACCCCATTGACGCCGCGAAAAAATTCTGCATCATCTGTTTTGACATTTATAATATCAATATCCCCATCGCCCGATATTTTCAAAACGCTGCGCGGGACATTGGCAACCAAAGCGAACCATTTATTATTGTCCCGATGTCGAAACACACAATATGTTGGATAACGTCGCCACAAATATTCTGGGGCGACATTATAATTTTTATTTATAAAGTTTATAACCTTTTGTTTCATTATTTCAAATGCGTTTTGAAAAATTGTTCAATTTTATCAAACGGTATTTTTTCCATATTGTCATATAAATCAATATGGTTTGCACCCGGAATAATCATTAGTTCTTTGTTATCGCCCTTTAACTTGGCGTATGCGCCCTCGCTGAAATACCGACTGTGCGCCTTTTCACCATGAACCACCAACACAGGACTGCGAATTTCATCGGCGTATTGCAAAATCGGCATATTGATAAAAGACAAAGAACTGGTTTTATTCCAACCACCATTTGAATTCAGTGAACGTTTATGATAACCGCGGGGTGTTTTATAGTATGCATAATAATCTTTGACAAATTGCGGTGCATCATCCGGCACCGGGTCAACCACACCACCGGCCAATTCATATTTGCCGTTTTTGTAATCAATTGTTCTTTGATTATTCATTGCAACCTTGTTGGCATATCTGGCATCGGCATTATCATCAGCGTCATAATAACCCTTGGCAGAAATACGCGTCATATCATACATAGTTGATGCGACTGTGGCCTTGATTCTGGTATCCATTGCGGCCGCGTTGATTGCCATACCACCCCAACCACATATACCAATTATACCAATTTTATCGGCATCAACATCATCACGATTTGCCAAGTAATCCACCGCCGCAGAAAAGTCTTCGGTGTTTATATCCGGAGACGCGACATAACGAACATTACCGCCACTTTCCCCGGTAAAAGATGGGTCAAACGCCAATGTTATAAACCCACGCGATGCCATTTCTTGGGCGTACAGGCCGGACGATTGTTCTTTGACCGCCCCAAAAGGACCAGATATCGCAATTGCAGGCATCTTTTCACCTGTCTTGTTTTTCGGCATATATAAGTCACCAACCAATTCTATACCGTATCGATTATGAAAATGTACCTTTTGCGTGACAACATCTGGATTTTTTGGAAACACATTGTCCCATCTGTTACACGGAATAAATAAATATCCCAACAAACCCAACAAAACTACGATAATTACAAATAAAATTGCCCATTTCATATTGTGTCTCCTTTTCTGCCGTGATACAGTCAAATTATAATTATTTACAAATCATAAATCAATCGACATTTTTTGTATTTTTCCAGACCGATAACGACATAAGAACTGTTGCGCCCGATCGCGCCCCAATTCACGCAATGGTGGTTGTGTCCGCGTTCTGTGGTAAAGAAATCAATATTAACTCTGGCGCATACCCCTAAAATTTCCACCCTAAAGGCCAGGTGTAACATTACCCGTTGTAATAACATGTTATTTATGGTACAATTTTCGTAGTGTGGGATGTTAAATATGAAAATATCGTTGCATAGATTGTTGCACAATACTGTGATTGATTCACGACAACAATATGCCTTGTATCTTAAAACTAAGCAAGTATGTATTGAAAAATACGGTGGCAAAGATACTAATTCTTACACGAATTTTCGCATGGCATCTGTAACAAAACAATTTGTTGCATTTTCTGTTTTGACACTTATTGAATCTGGTGCAGTCAATATAAATACAACCTTATCACAAATTTTTGATGATTTACCGGAATATATGAAAAATATCACCATTCGTCATTTATTAACCCATACATCCGGAATCGTTAATTATGAAGACAGACCTAAAATTGGTCGTAAACAAATAACCGACCAACAAGTATTTGAATATTTAAAAACACTAAACCATGGATATTTTAAACCCGGCACAAAATACATGTACAGTAATGGCGGATACATTATCCTGGGACAAATCATTGAGAAAATATCTGGGAAGAAATTACCAGTTTTCGTCCGTAATGCAATATTATCACCCGCTGGCATGCACAATTCTATTATGTACACCGAAGGCGTTTCTGTAATAAAAAATCGTGCATATGGGCATAAAATAACAGGGAACAATCGAATAATCGTTTGCGACCAAGGACCTGATACCGCCACCCAGGGTGATGGTGGACTTTATTCTTCTATACATGACTTAGAAAAATATCTTTGTTTTATTCAACATAATCCTTTGGTGCACAAGATGTCTGTGCCGAATATATTACCTAATGGCACAAATACCAAATATGGATTCGGTTTACAAATATTAAAGCACAAGAATTATAAAATTATATACCATTGTGGTAAAACAGTCGGCACAAATACAATCATTGGTTTTATACCTCGTTTGAATATCGAATTCGCATTTATGACATCGCTTAATGGTATAGATACCGAAATATTTTTGAAAAACCTATTGCGTTGTTTATAGCATGGCACACAATTTATGTATTAACAACTATTATGCTACGTATTTTTGCTAAAACAGTTCGTATTTTTTACCTGATCTTTGCTAGTCTACACCCTGTCTATACCGAGGCCGAATTTGCCTTGAAAGGCGGATTCTTGCGGTATGTGAAAATTCTTTACAAAATGTTTAGAAAGTCCTTGACTTGTGCGGACTTTCAGTATATTATAAGTCGCGTTATTCGGGCATAGTTCAGTCGGTAGAACAACGGACTGTTAATCCGTATGTCGCTGGTTCGAGTCCAGCTGCCCGAGCCAAGATTTCCGCCGTAAACCCCGCAGGTTTGCGGCATTTTTCTTTACTTAACACTTCTATGTTTCACACACCACGGTACATCAAAAATCATCATGAAACAACCTTCTGGCTACACAATAGCTACACAGAATCCGCACTATTAAGATCAATCTTGATATCTATTTTGATATCTATATGATTTCATATTACAAAGCCGCAACACACCGGAAATCTAACATTTTTTTGCACTTTTCACTGGACAAATGGGAAAATTTACGGCTTACTACGACGACATTAAAAAGGATCGTCTATGAAATACAAACATTTTGATGATATTGCGCCTAACCATCGCACAGATTTTGTGATGCTGTATTTTGCCGCATGTCGTTCTTTGCGCGAATTGGAATCGGCTGTACGCCGCACGCAAGATGGCGCATTAACCAATCGCCAGGCGTGGTTACTCCGCCGGTTGATGTACAAATGCGTTCAAATGGCCGCAAGCCATAAATCCGACCAGCGCAAATTCGAAATTGCAACAATATCTGGCAACAGATCCGGTGCCAAGGCCCTTCTGGTTACATTACCCAGCGCAATAACCGATGCGGATATCGGTCAAATGTTGGCCACAGCCATCCAAAATGATGCTAAGCGTATCTTCTTTATAACCCCTGTTCGGCCCAATATAGCCCAACAACGATCGATACAATGGATGAATGATCATACAGACATCAAAGTCATTGTTCTGATTCCATCGCAAAAAATAGCCAATTAAACCGATTATTCGCTTTCGCCCAACATGCGGTTCTTGCGTTCGGTCAAAATTTCGCCTTTGTATTTAAAGAAATCCGGTCCACGATATTGTTTCCAATTGGTGGCAAAATGTTCTTTCATGATCTTTCTGGCCAATTCAGACAAGGAATAATCCGTACCGTTGAACGATACCTTCTTTTTATGCGTGGAATCGTTCACTGTGCATTTCAAAACCGTGCCATTTTTCAATGTACGCGCAAATTCCAATGTCGCCCCAGGCTTGATACCAACCGCAGCAAAATCGTATTGTTTTTTACCTTTCTTATCGGATGTTGTTTGGATATCTTCATCTTTCACCACACCATCTTCACCAAACATGGTATTGTCTGTTTTTATCTCTTCGCCTTTGAACCCTTTGGCAAGTACTTCTAACAAAGCAACCGCATCTTCCGGTGCAACTCTAAAGAATTCACGATTTGATCTTACGCGGCTACCGGCAAAGATTCTGTGTGCATATGCCTCATTTTCTTCGTAATTATCAACCCTGACAGCAAAATGGCATCTAAATGGCAATGGCACGCCAGTTTTATCAAGTTGCTTCATGCGTTGTTCAACCGTTTTATCTGTGCGCCCAATTTTGATGTAACCAGGCATCGCATCATTGGTTAAAATATATATAATCCCACGCGCCATAATAAAAACTCCTATGTTATCATGAGAATTATAGCATAAATTTGACTATAATACAATTTTTCATGTATATGTTTGAAATATAAAGTCGCTCAAATAAAAAAGCAAAAACAACTATACAGCAATAAAATTCAACGCATCGGCAATGCCGTCACCACATTTACATCTCGGCAACCGTCAACTATATCTCTGTCATGTGTCACTAAATAAGCCCCATATTTCTTTGCCACCAGGCTAATTAAATGATCATTTAGTTCCATAATTGGAAGAATTTCTGAAAGTTTATCTATATCGAACCCATCATAACCATCTGAAACAATCTCAACATCATAACTTGTCATTATTTGGTTTATTACTTGTTGCAAATCCGCAATAACCTCAAAATATTCTGGTTTTTCTCTATGTTCTTTTTTATCAAATTTGAAATCTCTATATTCTTCGCCCAATTTATCAGCCAAAGCTTGCTTTATGTATTTATTAACAAATTCACTTAAAGCAATCAAATCAATATAAACGTGGCCGCCATCTGCTATAATATTATTAGCAATTACTGAATAATCGCGCATCGCCCTAACATAACGTTTATCTCTATTTTCAGAATTAAACCCATGTAAAAACAATAAAACATTAGTGTCAAACACAAAATGATCGGCAGTATCTGGCAAGTTAGCTATGTTATAAACGCTCATTGACTATTTCTTGTAAAGTTCTGCTGATTTTTTCTTAACTCTAGTAATTGTATCCATAGAGCTAGCATCTATATCCACTATAGTAATATTTTCTATCACTGAAGCATCAAAATCTTCATACAACTTACCAATGGATTCGTTTGCAAAAATTGTTAACAACACTTCTATTCCATCAAAAGACAGTTCGATTTTTTCGCCTTTAGCCAAAATTTCTTTCAAGAAATTAAATAAAATATCTGCCCGATCCAAAGATACAGCAAATTCAGAATCTATTATTTCTCTAACTAAAATTTTTTGCGTTTTGTCCATATATCATCCATTTTGGTTCATTGTTATTATAAATAAAGTTCCTTTAAAGTCAAATGAGAGTTTAAACATTTTTTTCCTTAAAACATCATAATACGCATCATTAGAAACGACTATCAGTTCTCCTTTATTATCTCTTATTATGTTTTTCAAAGAAAACAACCCTAAGCCACCAGAATTTTCCTTTGTTGTGTTTCCTTCTACAAAAGCCCATTCTATTGCTTCATTTGACGCAAACACATGTCCTGATCTTGTTTTTACTTGATCTACTATTCCTATTCCGACATCAGTGATACAAAAAGTCACCTGTCCTGGTTCCTTATTAGGGAAATACTGTCCAGAAGTATATATCCAATCACTTTCTGCATGTCTTTCTGCATTTGAAAATATCTCGCCAAGACTCTTTAGAATCCCCCTGGATGCAACTTCAGAAAAGGGAAACTTCTCTTTATCCTGAAAATCAATTTTCATATTCCTTAAAAAGCTTTCCATTTCTGAATCAGAAGTTCTAAATGTTCTTACTGGAAAAATTGTATTAAAAACATCAGAAACCTCACCATTAAAAAAGCCATTCCTAAAGAGAATATCCCTTACTGCCACATTTGAATAACTGGCATCATTGAACAAAAACCTTATAGATATATTATTCTCAAGCATCCTTCGTCTCAAGAAAGCCTTAAAGAAAGAACATAAAGCAGCATTAAACCATGTGACGTTCTGCATATCTATTACACACTCTTCTAGAACGACAGCATCAGAAAGAGCATTATCAACAAACATCAATTTGTTGATTGAATTAAAATCTGTATCTATGTTTCCTTGTAAAATAACCCTCATACTTCTTGCCTATTATATCATAATTTCAATCAAAATTCAATCACAAAACCATTCTTAAACCATTTTCGTTTTTTTATTTGTTACTTTTTTTCTTTTTGCTCATTGCACGATATGCTTCTTCAAACAACAAAGCCTTCAAGAAATTCATCTTGTCTTCATCGGCGAATATCTCTTTGAAGAACTTGTCATTTTGTGTATATCTGCCTATCATTGCTTGATCAAATTTATCCGGCATCAATCCATTGAACAAAGTGCGATTTTTGGTTTGTGCTGCTTCTGCCAATTGCGGATCGCTTTCTATTTCATTCATAACCAACTCAAGCACTTTATCGACACCCGTAAACGCTGTTCCAAAACGTGCATTGAATTTTTCTATTATAACCGATAAAGGGGCCTTGTCTTTTTTACTGGTTCCTGTTCCTCCCTTTGGCGGATTCGCTTCACCATCTTTTGTATCCAGTTTTATCTGACCTTCATACGTCTTTTCTAATTTATAATATTCCATCAACAATTTATCATCCAACTTCAGTATATCGCCCTTTTCGTTTCTAAGCACTTTTATCAAGAATTTGGCAAACACATAGAACTTTTCCAAATCACGATCAAACAACCGGACAATTTGCACAACAAAACCATACAATCGGATAAAATTGTTTAAAACACTTTTGAATTTATCCTTGCCTTCTTGTTTTAGTGCCACATATCTATCCTGTGCCGGTTTCAATATGCTAGACAGCTTTCCAAGATCGTTTTTGGTCTCATGACCAGAAAAATAGATAGATGCAAAATTTTCTATTTCTTGTGGTGTATAAACATGCATATCATCCAGCGCAGATTGTAATTTGTACAATTCATTTGGATCCACTTCGCTAGTCAAAATGGTTTCTTGATAATATTGTTGAAACGATTTTTGTATATCTTCCGCTTCATTAACAAAATCTAAAACGAAAGTATCTGTTTTTCCTGTTGTTGTACGGTTCAAACGTGACAATGTTTGAACAGCTTTCACGTCGTTCAACTTTTTATCAACAAACATTGTGTGCAATAATGGTTCATCAAAACCCGTTTGATATTTATCTGCAACAATCAATACATTGAAATCACGTTTGAAATATTTTGGCAACTGATCTTCTTTGATATGTGTTTTACCGTCTTTGGCTATATTCAAACTGGTTTCATTATACGTTTGACCATCTGCCGTCAAATCGCCAGAAAAAGCGATCAAAACATCAACATCTTTATAGCCATGTTCTTTGATGTACTTTTTAAATGCTTGAAAATACAACAACGCCTGCAATCTGGATGAAGACACAACCATAGCCTTGGCCCGTCCACCGATTTTATTCATAGTAACATCGCGAAAATGTTCTATCATAATCTGGGTTTTTTGGGCAATGTTATGTGGATGCAGTGTCTGGAATCTTGTTATTGCCTTGGCGCCTTTTGATGTTTCTAATTCCGGATCATCCGCGGCACGTTTTACCAGATTATAGTAGGTTTTATAAGTGGTATAATTCTGTAAAACATCTAATATAAAACCTTCTTCTATGGCCTGACGCATTGAGTATACATGGAAAGGCACATATTTTCCATCTGCTTGTTTTGTTCCAAATCTGTTCAATGTTTTTGCCTTTGGCGTTGCTGTAAATGCAAAGAAAGATAAATTCTCATGATTACCTTGGGTTGCTAATACTTCGGTCAATTCATCCATGTCGTCTTTGCGTTTATCTTCTGCATCTGATTCTATTGCCGCCTGCTCTGCCAAAGCCTTTTCTGTATCACCCAATCCTGCAATAACTGTTGATGCGGCTTTACCAGATTGAGATGAATGTGCTTCGTCAATAATAATTGCGAATTTCTTATCCATCTTGTTCAGTTCCTTGTAAATATGCGGGAACTTTTGCAAAGTTGATATAATAATCTTTTTACCATTATTGATGGCATCTCTCAGTTGTCCTGAGCCCTGCTTTACGCGTTCAACGAGTCCTTCTACGTGATCAAATTGATATATAGTATCCTGTAATTGTCCATCTAAAACACGCCGATCAGTCAAGACAATCACCGAATTGAATATATTATTTGAACTGTCATCAGACAAACTGGATAAACGATGGGCCAACCAGGCAATAGAATTTGATTTACCTGATCCGGCACTATGTTGAATCAAATAATTGTGTCCAGCTCCATTTTTCAATACATCTGCGATCAATTTTGTAACAACATCCCATTGATGATAACGCGGGAATATCATAGTTTCTTTCGTTTTATCTTCTTTATCCACTTCCAGACACATATATTTCTGGATAATTTCCATCAGGCGATCACGACACAAAATGCGTTTCCACAAATAGTCTGTTGTAAAACCATTTGGATTTGCCGGATTACCCTTGCCACCGACATTGCCGGCACCGTTTGATCCCTGGTTGAATGGCAAAAATCTCGTTTTAGCGCCATTCAGGCGGGTTGTCATAAATACATTATATAAATCAACCGCGAAATGCACCAACACGCGACGTTTAAATTCAAATGCCGGATCTTTGCCTGAACGATCAAATTTGTACTGATCTATCGCATTACCAACATCTTGACCGGTGAATTGGTTTTTCAATTCCATAGACACAACAGGAATACCGTTCAAGAATAATAACATATCCACACTGTCATTCGGTCGTGCGACAGAATGATGCACCTGGCGTGTGCAATGCAAAATATTTTTGTTATATAATTCAATCAATTCTGGATTTAAATTATTTGTCGGCTTGAAATAGCATAACTTAAAAGATATTCCACGATCTTTCATTCCATGGCGCAACACCCACAACAAGTTCTGCTCACGCACAATTTTGCAAAAACGATCTATGAAACATTGTTCCGGGTTTGTTGGATATACCGTTACATAACGTTTCCATTCTTTGGGCTGGGTGTTTTTAATAAATTGAATAAGCGTCTGTTCATCCAGCGCATTATTTGGATTAAAAGCCTTTGGATCGCCCTTATCATAACCGCCTTCGGTAATCAAAGATGCTTCTATTGCCTCTTCTAAATTTATTTCTTTCAAGTTATCGCCAGCCATTACTATGCTCCTTTTATTCCTAGTTCTTTGCGCATTTTCTCTGCAAACGCTTCTATTTTATCTGCTATTTCATTTGAAATTTGTTCAGCTTGCTTCTTAGTATGTATTTTAGCATAAGTTTGCCAGATTTCAGAATCTAATTTATAATATTCTTTGTAAATTTTCCTTGATGCATAAATCAACATTGGTGCCTGCAATTCATTAAAGACGTCTTTACAGTGTTTGTTTATTTCCTTATAGCGACCTGTTTTTTCATGTTCCATTAAAACATAGCAAACTTTTATATACAACTCTTCTCTTTTTCGCTTGATATGTTGTTTTTCTTCACGTCGTGATTGTAACCAAGATTGGATTCCAAGTCCAATCAATGTCATAAGCGCACCAACAAACACACCACCAGCACCAACTAAAGAAGCAATTATCGTTTCAGACATTCTGTACACCTTTTTGTTTTTTAGTGCTTTCAAGTTCAATGAATATCTGTACCTGTATTAGATTGAATGTATCTTGTAATTCTTCTTTGGTGTAGGTGCTTGTAAAATGATCTGTATCAAAACATTGTTTGAATATTGGAAATATATCTTTTATTTCTTGCGAAGCATACATATAAACCATCGCTTTTGTTTGTTCATATTCATTTATTATATCTTCGTCATAACTGCGTAACATACGATCAAAATCTACATCTAACAACCGTTGAAAAAATTTTATTATTGCTAGGTATGTTTCATTACGCTTGTTTCTATTATAGGTATCAGTTTCAAATTCTCGTTGCTTATCCTGTTGTGCCAACATTGTTTTATACGATATATAACCACCCAGCGCAGCACCAGCCAAACCACACAACAACGAAATTAACCATTGCCACCACACCATTATGCAACCCCTTTTTTACCTGTCACACATTCGTATATCAGTGATTTCTTGTATTCAATAAGCAAACCTATTAGCTTTTCACGTTTTTCGATTACCTCATCAATTGCTTCACACTTATGATCAAGATATTCTATTATTTCATCTTGTTCTTTTTTGTCCGGGCAAAAAACAATTCTCATGTTTCCAAAATTGCTACCGGTTAGTTGATTTATTGTTGAAGTAAAAAAACTGCTTAAATAATAATTAAATATTGCAGAATTCAAAATATAACTCATATATTCCGGATACCTGGATCTAAAAACCATCATAAACGCACCAAAAGAAGCATGTAAATCCTCTTTTACAACAGCGTTTTTCCCAACCAATTCTCTACTACCGTTCCTTGAGCAAATTATTATATCGCCTTTACGAACAAACAATTGATCCGGTATTTCACTATTCACAAAAATATTATCTTCAAAAACAAGTTTACCATTTTGCACATTTGACGATCTAAGCACTAAAGTCCCTTCTTCGCCGACCATATTTTCTGGGTTATATGTAAGACCGTTTCTGTACTCGCCAAGTGTTTTTATTCGTCTTATTTCCCAATGTGCAGGAATTTTTCCTATCCATTCTATACCGCTGTCCTTCATTGGTGCGGCTGGATCTAGCCCACGTGTGACGGCCTCGGTGATAACAGATTTTTTATATTCTTTCAGCTTTTCAATTATGCTGCGTTGTTTTTCAACCAAGCTATCAATTTTTGCACATTCTTTATCCAAATAATCTGCTATCACTTTTTGTTGTTTTAATGAAATATCCGGAATTGGCGTTTCTAATAAATCTTTTGCATTTAATGCACTTCTTACACCTTCTCCACCAAGGTAATTGAATATTTCTTGATAATACATGTTCATGTAATAGTAATAATAAAAACGATTATCTTGTTGGTCATTATGCAAAATAATATATGCTGGAGATACGATCCCCGTATATGGCGACAAACCCACACGGCTTGTTTTAACATTTTCCAAATCAATCAACTTGAATACCAATTGGTTTTGTTCAAGAACTTGATATCCCTCAAAGCTTTCTGGTTGCAATCCCTCAGCGTCTTCTTTATCTCTTTTTATAACACCATTCATAGTCAGAGCTAGACGTTCATATTGATTAGCATATTTGCCGGCAACCCGTTTTTCGTTTTGGAAATGGCGTTTTGTTTTCACTATGTTCCACAGCGCTGGTATATTCCCCAACCATGAAACCCCAGAATCTTTATATTCTTTGTTTGCCAACATATCTTTATCCTCTATACTTTAATCCGCCATTCTTTATAAGCAACTACAGCTGGATCAGCTTCCAATTTTTTATCTCCGGTAAGCTTCCACTGTTTTAAATTCGGTAACACATCTAAAACTGCATCCAAGTTCTTTTGTACGTTACCAACAATCATCGATTTTTGTTTATAATATTTTACCAGATAGTCATCTATATTTTCTATTGTAGCCATCAATTTCATACAAATAACCATCACATGTTCACTTATTGCATCATAATTTTTGGATGCCGCTACAGAATTCAAAACACTCCAATCCATATCAATTTGAGATATGATTTCATATAACAATGGACATTTGCTACAAATAAAATCAACACTTTGAGTATCAAATTGAAAATTCAGAATCTGACGAGCACTTTCTGTTGTATTATTACAAGGTTCGTTTTTATGTATTTTTGTTATCTCGTTATGAAAATGAGACACATTTCGCAAAGCAAAATGTAAATCATAAAAACATTGTACCAATTTTGATCGCTCTGTCGCCTTTTGTTTTCTATTCTCTTTTATCTGCGCTACAACAAACGCAGCAACAGCACCAGTAAACGCCGCCAATCCTGCAGCAGCTATGTTCACCAAATCTAAATTTGGAATCTCTACACCACATAAAATCATTTTCCAACCCCTTTCAATAATGTATCAAGGTCAGATTGCAACGTCATTATTTCGGCCAAAATATCGTCTGATTTGCGTGGTGGTGTGTATTTATAGAAATAACGTGTAAATGGTATTTCATATCCAATCTTGGTCTTAGATTCATCTATCCAGGCATCAGGTGCAAATGGTAATACCTCACGTTTAAAATATTCATTTATATCTTCGGTCATCGGTACGTTTTCTGTATCACGTAATTTTGGATCCGCAACCGGCTTTCCCTTTTTCAGAACCACATTACCCTTTTCATCCAACATTGGACGTTCAACGGTAATTTTACGATAGCCAAATTCATCAGTATGGAAAATTTTACTGATTTCCGATTCTTTGAATTCGCCATATATACGTGTAATTTCGTCTATGGCCGACTGTGGAATGTCATTACGTTTATTTCCCAGGGCCTTGCGACGTTTTTCGAACTTTTGTGTTGCATCTATCAACTGCACTTTATGCTGACGATATGACACCTTGCGATTTGACAACACCCAAACATACGTCGCTATTCCAGTGTTATAAAACAAATCATTTGGCAGTGCAATAATCGCCTCTACCATATCGTGTTCTAATAAATATCTTCTTATCTCTGACGGTCCGCTTTCTGCGTCACCGCTGAATAATGGCGATCCGTTTTGAACGACACATGCGCGGCCGCCCTCGGGACGTAATTTTGATGCACAAATCTGTAAAAACAACATTTGGCTATCGCTGACCGGTGGCAAACCTGCACCAAAACGCCCAGCATACCCTAGTCTGTTTTCGTCTTCTACGGCCTTCTTTTCATTTTTCCATTCACGACCAAATGGTGGATTGGAAAGAATGTAGTCAAACTTATCACTTGAAAATTTATCATCTGATAAAGTATTCCCGCGTTTTATGTTATCTGCATCATTACCTTTAATCAACATGTCGCCTTTGCAAATGGCATAGGTTTCTGGATTGATTTCTTGACCATAGCATACCAATGAAGCATCTGGATTCATTTTGTGCAAATATTCTTGGGCCACAGAAAGCATTCCACCAGTACCAACCGTGGGGTCATACAATGTTTTTGCCACATTACCAGTTAAAATTTCTGCATCATTTTCGAACAATATATTTACCATCAATTCGATAACTTCACGTGGTGTATAGTGTTGTCCGGCATCTTCGTTGTGGGCTTCGGAAAAGCGACGTATAACTTCTTCAAAAATGTAACCCATTTCCAGATTGCTGATTTTAGATGGATGCAAATCGCCCTTTGGCGAGCAAAACTCTTCTATGATTATGAACAGCAAATCGTTTTCTACCAAACGGTCTATTATTGCCTGAAATTTAAAATTTTCGATAATATCACGCACGTTTTCTGAAAACCCCGCCAGATACGCATTGAAATTGCTGGCGATATGATCTGGCGCATCTAACAATTTTGGGAAAGTAAATTCACTGACATTGTAAAACTTGTGGCCCGACGCATTGCAAAGCATGGCATGCTTCATCGGTCCGTCCGGTATATTTTTGTTAGCATCTAAAACAGCCGCTTTGGTATCTTGTAAGATAGAATCAAACCGGCGTATCACCATAAGTGGCAATATAACCTCGCCATATTCATGTGGTTTAAATGGCCCCGTCAATTTATCTGCAATCGCCCAAATTAGGTTAGCTTTTTCGTTTACGTTGTGTTGTAAGCTCATAATAATCTTCCTTTTTTTACAACCTTAGCAGATTTATTATGATTTTTTCCACATAAAAATCGTTGTTTTTGGCTTTATTTTATTCACTATCAGTATAACACAGCTCTATTTTTTGTATATTGGATATTTGGTTAATAAATGTTTTATTGCTTTTTCCCTAACTTCACCTTTTAATTCGCGCAAAGCCATGTAGGCAGGGATTCTGTCTGTTATGTATCGCAATTCGTTTCTTGGATTGTGGCTTACTGGTTCGTTTGGCGATGCCGGATTGATGCCTAGCATTTTATGCAATTCGTCAATTTCGTTATGATATCTTTGCAAACTGATATTAAGTTGTATTTGCACACGCAGATCATCGTTGCCTTTCAATGCATTGTAGTTCCGTTTTGCTATTTCCAGATCCACAGAACAATTGCCAATAGCACCCGTTTTGTTTAGTAAATCAAAAACAAACTCAAAATCGTCCATACCATCATCCCTTTATGTGTTCAACCAATTTGTAGATGCCGGCGAAAAAGTGGCAAGTGTATTCTGGTGAATCGCCTGCCGATTTTTGCCAATCTTTTGCCTTCTGCAAAGCAGCATTACAACCCGATTCCATCATATCAAAAT
The DNA here is from genome assembly GCA_900320405.1 of uncultured Pseudomonadota bacterium. Taxonomy (GTDB): domain Bacteria; phylum Pseudomonadota; class Alphaproteobacteria; order Rs-D84; family Rs-D84; genus Enterousia. The sequence continues at coordinate 305,927 of OOHM01000001.1, read as the reverse complement.
CAAAACGGGGATTTTTGGTGTGATGATATTTGGGCATACAATTGCTTAATTTGCTTTGGTTCACCTTGGGATCTTCGGCAACCTTTTGCCCGCAACACAATAGTCCCCAAGTTTCTATGGATGGTGCATTAAATGCGATCCATATCTTTGGGGCATTGGGTTCGCGTTTGGCATTGTATGCGTCAATTTGTTCAAATGCGGCTTTTACTTTTTTCGGGTCATCATTATCAAACACTATCCAAACTTCAGATTTTTCTGGCAACTCTGGCCCATCACCGACAAAGCGTATTGCTACAACGGCCAAGGTTAATGGATCGGCGGATCCTTTGTACATTGGAATTAAAGTACAATTATATGCGGCACATAATTGTTTGATATATGCCCCTTCGGTTCCGGTGGTGCCGCCTTCACACGCCAGATAAATCACCTTTTTAGGAATTCTGCGACGAAAAGTTACTTCACTATTTCTTCCCATGCCTTTTCATCCCCCAAAAACGGGACCGCACCATATCGCCCGTTGATATAATCTTTTTCAAGATCTTTATCAAACCGCGGATTGATATCAGTCAAAGGATATAAATCACTTGCCCCGTCTTCGTCTTTTTCTGTGAACCAAATTTCATCAACACGCCAGACGTCATGACTTAACAACATTGTGTTGTGTAAAGCGGCTATGAATTGCCCCCCCATATGGTTGTTTAACAAACTTTTAAGCAACACTTTCGTCAAGAACGGATGGAACAATCCATCAAATTCGTCCAACAACAATAATTTGCTTCCTGGCATGTTTTTGTATGAATACAACAAGAATCCAAGTTTGAACAACTTTATTGTCCCCGCAGATTCCTTTGATAGCGTGAAAGAAACATCCCCGTGCATAGTGGTTAATCTTTGCACTCTTATAATTCCTCGCTCTGCTGTAAACACATAATAATCATCTCCATATTGGCGTATCAAGGCATGCCCAGGCAATAACCTTGACAAGTCTGGATCCTTTGCGATTTGTTCAGGCGTTGCCGGTGGCAATTCCGTCAAATCAACATCGGTTATTCCTGTATCGGCCTGACGCAACAACCCCTTTAAAAACTTTTTGAATTGTGGTTCTTTAAATCCGTTGTATATGTACCCCGCAGGCACCTCTGTTTTAGGATCAAAAAATGCAATCCCCCTTAAGAATTCATCAATGTTCACAAAATGCTGATAGCCGGATATCTTGTTATCGATTATTCCATCGCTAAGTATTTTGGACATCAATGTAACATCTTTTGGGCATGTTCTGTTTTTATACCATTCGGTTTGAAATTTTTTTCCATATTCAGCATTAAGCCCCGTTCTCTTAAAGATCAAATTTCGTTTGGTCTTTTCTGCGAACGAGATTTCTTCGCTTAATATTTCCTTGGAATCAAAGGATATTTTATAAATATAATTTACCCCGTTTGATTCAAATTCAATTTCAAACTCTGTCGGCACATCGGATTGTTGCATAAAGGAATTCAAGGCATTCAACTGCAAAATGCTGTTCGGATATGCAAACATCGGCACAAAACCTATTGCCCGTAGCAGGTTTGTTTTTCCAGATGCATTTGCCCCATACAAAGCCACCCCAGACACCACCCGTTTATTCAAGATATGTTCCGGATGCTGTTGAATAGCGGTCTTTTCCATGGACAATGTCACCTTGTTTTTGAATGATGCAAAATTTGAAACAGAAAAGTTTATTAACATTTGAACACCTCTTCTTTATGATCAAAAATATCAAATTTTGACCAAAAAGTCAAGATAAATGTGAAAAAATCACGTTTATTTGTAAAAAATGATAATTTTTGATCATTTTTCATAATTTTTCACCATTTTTGTTGTTCGCCGATCTGTGTCCCAATCAGCATTGTTTGGCAGTGTGCTTTTACTCCTTTACATGACCACCATGCATGAAAAATTTTCATTTGTAAAGTCTTTATTTTCTGCGGATTTTAGCGTTGATACATGATGATACACCATGATACATTTAACCCAAAAAATGAGAAATTTTTGTATTTAAACATCTATTGAACCATTTAAATGCGCTTTGATACAAATTGATATAAATTGGCACATACGACCACTTTTCAAGCAAATTACTTCTGAAATTCCCCCAAAAATAAAAAAATACCAAAATGTGTCCGCACCAGGTCCGCACCCTAGGTCCGCACTTAACATATTGAAAATACGATTCTTTTTTCTGCAGGGTGCGGACTGCGGACCGTTTTTTTAGTTCTGTGTGTAGCGAGGTGGTGCGCTCGCCGTTACCCTCGATAAAAAACATCTGTCACAGAACCTATTTTATTTTTTACCGCGTATTTCCGCCATTTTTTTCAATTGTGGCTTAAGGCTGAGGAACATCCACGATCATGACATTTGCCAAGAAAAACATCTTGATATTTCATGATACACCCCTATTGATTGAAATATTTATAAACACTTTTAAAAACATTATTGACATTTCGATACTTGTACGTAATTTCTCAACAAGTTTTCAACAATTTTTTTTGCATTTCTTCTTTCTCTTCCTTTTAATTTTATTTTTATTTATATATATTTCTTCTTTCTCTTCTTCTACTGATGATTTCTATCGTGATTTCTGGTGTGAAATTTGTTCTGATTTCAATATTGATTTCAGGTGTTTTTTTAAGAATAAAAAAGTGCTGTCGATGCGATTAAACCATCGCAAAATATCAAAAATATGTTTTCAAAATACTATCCGCATATTGCGTTCGCAACGTTATTGATTGCGCGATAAGTGCTACTATCCATGATGTGCGTGTACCCTTCGGTGGTGGTTATACGGGAATGCCCGGCCGCTTCTTTCATAGCCGCCATATTTTCGCCTATATTCGCCCCCATACTGATGAAAGAATGCCGCAGATCGTGTATTCGCATGTGCGGAAGTTTTGCGTATTCTAATGCCCATTCAAACGGTTTGCGGATGTTATTTATCGGGCGACGGGTATTACCAACGCCAGGGAATACATATTTGCTTCCCAATGCCTTGGCTTCATCCAGCGCAGCCTGCAAATATGGTATAACCGCATCGCATAACTTCACATCCCTTGCACCGGTCTTACTGTCTTTCAAGTGTATCACTTTGTGCATAAGAACAACTTCATCTACTTCTAGTCCCGTTATTTCTGATGCGCGACATCCGGTCAGCATTAACACCCGCAGCGCATTGAATAATCGCGGATGCATTCTGGACGCTTTTGGCCCGACATCCAGCGCATGCGATAATGCACGATATCCTTCTTGATCAAGTATCTGTGGTTTATATACCTTGTTTGCACCTTTGCGAACATATTTGCATGGATTGGTATTACGATCCACGTATTTATACATTTCGCACCAGTCCCAGAAATTTGAAAATAACGACAATGCTTTATTTGCGGTTGAAAACGATATCTTTTTCACCCATTTGGCATAGGCGTCCATTACATGTTTTTCTTCTATCTGGCGCATGTATAATTTATCAAACATGGGCCCCAGGTATAATCGATATTCGCCCCAATTGGAATCTTGCGTTCTTGGTTTCTTGTAAACCTTGGCATATTTTTCCATGTATTGGGGAAACAGATCTTCGAATTTTTCACCAAGATCTTCCTGTTGTTCTGTTTTTTCGCGACGCGGGTCTTGCCCATTGGCAATTTGACGCCGCAAATTCCATGCCATTTCACGAATGTCTTTGATTGAATAATCGTTATATCGCCCGATATAAAGATTGCATTTCTTGTTATCGATTTTACATCCCAAGAAAAATCTGATTGCGCGCGTTGATGCGGAATACCGCAGAAACAATCCGGGGATTGTTCCATCGCTTACCTGTAAATTTACATCAGAACGCAACAAATGTATCCAAGTATCGCGAAACGGCTTCGTATAGCATTTCCATTGCTTTTCCATATGTGTAACTCCTTTGGTTGCGACTACACAGTGCAACACACAAATAAAATAGCAAGTAAAAACAACTATTTTTTGCCGATTCTTTGTTGTTCCAACCATTGATTCACATCGGATTTGCGATATCGCACCATTTTGCCGATTTTAAAGTATTCCGGTCCAGTACCCAGCGCACGATATTGACTTAATGCCGAAATGGATGATTCAAGATATTGAGCCAACTGTCTTGGCGTCATAAGTTTATCTTTTTCTCCGTTTTCGTTTATAAAATAACAACTTGTATCTCTCTCCATCCCCCAATTTTTTTTGAACTCTTGTCCCATGTTTTTCTCCTTTGGGTTTTGATGGTTTTTGTCCGGTTTAAAAATGTCTCAAGATATCGTCAAATATCGCAACATTTTTTAATATCCGTACATATAATTTATAGCACATTAAAAAACAAAAATCTTCTAAAAACCGCAGAAAATTGCACTTTTTTGACGATCTAAAAGCAATCAAAAACTAGTCAAAACTATCAAAAACAATCAAAAGCAATAATAAATACAACAATATTAAATTATATGATTTTTTGTTCATCGGCGTCACTCGGTCAAAAAACGACCGTTTTTACCAGATGTAATTTTGATAGAAAAAGCATATATTTTTTTATTAAAAACTACTGTTGCTTATCCATATTATATTGATTTTTTTGTTGTTTTGTGGTATAATACTCTTAACTTCAAAGGCACATTTGGTGCCGTTTTTTATTGCCCGCTTTATGCGGGCTTTTTTCGTTTAACAAAGGAGATAAAATGAAAAAATCAAATATTATTGTTTCAGACATAACATGTATGAAAGAGAAATTTTGTATTGCCGGTTTTGACACATATGAAAAACGCATGAAGCGTCTAATGATTGATGGTGGATACTGGGACGAAAATCAAATTCCAAAAACTTATTGTCAAATAATGGTTGAAAACGAACCTTTTGACGAACCGCGCGATTACCCACATAGAACCGAAGATGTAAACATAAATTATAATTCCATAGAAATTATAAAATTTTTTGAACCAGGCAAAGAATTAGCCGATTGTTTAAAGGATACAGTTTCGAAAGATATTCAATCTATATTTAATCATCATGTAAAAGAAAAATCTTATGTGTTGCAAAATACAAAATGTCCGTCATTAGGGGCAATTGTAATCTCTGCACGCGATATTGAATTTTTCACAGAAGATGGCAAATTGCGTGCCAGCATAACCGACTTTTCTAAACAAAAATATGATATGAAAGTCAGTTGCAAATATTTACGGGACATTTTTGATAAAACTAAAGATGTTGTTGTGTTGAATAACATGGTTGCTGAATCACAATATGCACATTGCAGAATTGGTTTGGCGCGTAAATTTTTGATTCAGGAAAATCATTGCTATTTAATGCTTAATGGGCTATTTTTATACTGATATGACAAAGATATTCACGATTGGTTTCAGTGGTAAAACCCCAGAAGCATTTCTGGATGTGTTGAATGCGGCGCGCATAAGTTGTGTTTGGGATATCCGCCAATGGCGGACCAGCACCTATGTCCCATATTATAACGGTGATAATTTAGCAAAAGTTTTGAGCAATCGCTATGAATATCATCCAGAATTTGCGCCAACTTCTGATATTTTAGTGGCGTATAAAGATAAAAAAATTACATGGGCAGAATACGAAAAAATGTATCGCGAATTATTGCAAAAACGCAATCCGTTGCAAAAGTGCGATATATCAAAACTTGATAGGATATGTTTGTTGTGTACAGAAAAATCTGCAATACAATGTCATCGCAGATTAGCCGCCGAATATATTACAGCACAATTACCAGATATTGAAATTGTGCATTTATAAAAAAAATTCCGTACACCAATTTTTAGGGGGTGCTTTTTTGTTTGCTTTGGATACATCTAGCTACACGACGACACAATTTTTTTCCTACACATTGGCTACACAATAAAAATTTGCTACACGGTGGATACACGGCTACACAATCCGCAACTCCACGATTTCCGCGTCACACACGATGTTCATAAAAAGTTTTTCTGAATTTTTGGGACCTGCTGTTAATCCGTGTGTCAGTTGAGCAGATAGAGTGGCAAGTGGGTCATTTTGACATTTTTGCCTGAATTCTGCTGGTTTGACATATCTACACCGGATAACGCTGCAAAATCTTTTCAATACTTTTACCCAAACTAAGCAAATCTAAGATATCGCGCGTTCGACCTATGCTTATACATCTGAGCCAAGATTTCCGCAGATTTCTGCGGTTTTTTTAATGTCTGTTTTTATTACAAAATTGCCCCAAACTACATTACATACAACCAGAACCAACCAAATTTGTACATATTTGCATACCACTTCTGTCTCAAACGGCCCATTATGTATTGATTTTTTTATCAGGGTTTGTTATACTATTCTTAATCAAGGTGGATTTAACCTGACTTGTCCTACCTCTAAATGGACTAAACAAGGAGTTGTTATATGCAAATTTTCCTATACTTTATGCCGCATTTTGCACAGTGCTTTTGCACATGTGTTGGTAGCTACATGAATCCACCTTTGGTTCTTATTGCAAAAACCAAAGGAGTGAATTATGCAAAGAACAGCAGAAGCGGTGTCTTTGGGACACCCAGATAAAGTAGCCGATTACATTTCCAGTTACATTTTGGATCGGTTAATCGAGCAAGATCCACAGGTCAAATATGCCGTTGAAGTCTTGATAAAAGACAACAATGTCGTCCTTGGTGGCGAAGTTACCACATCTGCCCCACTCGGTGATTTGACCGCCTATGTTAAGGCCGCCCTTGCCAAAATCGGGTATGATGAACGGTACGCATCGATATGGGGCGACTTGGCCATTAACCCAGCGCAAATAAAGGTTACCAATCTAATTGGCGTACAATCCGCAGATATCAATCGTGGCGTGGTTGCTGATGGTTGGGGTGACCAAGGGGTCTTTGTTGGCTATGCCTGCCAAGGCGAAGGCAAGATAAATAGGGAATTATTCCTAGCCCGGAAGCTGAACAAAGCCCTGTACGATAAAGCCCGTCAATCTGACAATCTTGGTCTGGACATAAAAACACAGATCACATTGAACGACGATAAGATCGAAACCGCTATTGTGGCAATCCCAATGCTGCACGATGAAGATTTAACGGACTTTGTGATTTCTGTCCTAGGCGAAAAGCCAGCGCACATTATCATAAACGGTACCGGACGTTATACATATCATGGTTCCATCGCAGACTGTGGCATTACAGGACGTAAATTGGCCTGTGACTTTTATTCTACTGCCTGCCCGATTGGTGGTGGCAGCCCATGGACCAAGGACCCCAGCAAGGCAGATTTGACCCTTAATGTCTACGCCCGTATCTTAGCTTGCGAAAACTTGGCCGACAATGACGAATGCTTTGTTTACCTGTCTTCGTGCATAGGCCGTAGCCAACTGCCCAGTGGTCTGATAAAAACGATTAAGAACGGCATTGTTTCCTATCATGACCTGTGGTGCAATCAAAAACCAAGCAGCCTAATAAAAGCATACGGTTTGGATAAACCGATTTATACCAAACTGTGTAGCAAGGGTATTTCGGGAATACAGAAATAAAAAAAGGTGCCGTTTGGCACCTTTTAATGTATGTTGAATTATATACGGAATCGGGCGCCCAATCTTACACCACTGAACACATACATACCATCATCTTCCGCCGGCGCATAAATTCGACGATAACCAAAATCAAAGGTCGTTATATCAGAGAATTTATATCCGACGCCCGCATACAAACCATAAAGGAACCCATTATCACTGGCAGAATCACTGGATTCGCCGTGTATATCGTTTTCCACCGTGATTTCTTCTCGGCCGAAACCGTACCCGATACCCAACCCGACATAGGGGATAATCTTGTGAATTCTGAAATCTGCATAACCATTGGCCATCATAAAGAAATGATCAAATTTCGTGTCGATTTTATCGGTGACCCGGTAATCATATCTTAATTTTCCGTCTTCGCGATAATTATTATATCCAAATTCGCCTTCCAACCGAAGGTGGAACCACGCATACGGATTTTGTGCGACATACATACTGTTCGGGGACCAATCAAGACCAACGGCGGGCGATATTCCCCACAAAAATCCGGACGCATCGTATTTATACCCAGGCCCAGAAACTTCGGCCAAAAAATCCCCCATTTTCGTATCACCGTCCACATATATGGTTGCGTCGCCCAAATCTGCCTTGGCCGAGACATAGTATTCGGTGTACGCATTCGCGGCATTGGTAATACAAACAATACTTGTTAACAAAATAATTTTTTTCATATGATTCCCCCTTTTCTAACACAGGAACAATTATAACGATGTACAAAAATCATTTCAACAATAAATAAACACCGTCTATTGAATTACCACGGGCAAAAAAACACAAAAAATAAAAAGTCAAGCATAAAAATTAAAATTATATTTAACAGACTGTTTGTTTTTATATGTTTTTGTGATATAATATGCCCCGAGGAGAGGGTTGCAGTTGCATCCAAAAAGCGTGATTTTGGCGGTTATATTGGCCACAGAGGGAATTTTAACAAGTCCGTCCAGGGCTGTGCCCGTTGTAAAAAAACTTGGCGACCCCACAAACAGCAATTTTTACAGTCGTGATAGCAAAGACATACAGATTCAGCGCGCACCTGCGTTGCGCACATCGGGTTCGACGATTAAGCCCACAACAACAATATCCAGCAGCCCCAAGGTCGTAAGCACAACGCCCAAGGCGTCCGGGTATATTGATTCTGCGCGCAGATCGGGTTTGCACAAGAATCTTGCGACGGGGCTAAGTTCGAAACTTTCGTCCAGTTCAACAACACCGTCGGGTGGCGGCAGTGCGGTCGCCGATTTGACACAGCGCATTGTCAATTTGGAAGAAGCAATGTCCAACAAACAAGAAGCATTGGATGCGGGCGACGGGATTATCATCGACGGCAAAACGATTAGTGTGTCCGACGATTTGGCGAATTTGCCAACGACACTGGACGAAATAAATCAAGAAATAGATAATTTGCACGAAATGATTGACGGTGCGGGGCTGTCCGACGATTACTGGACCGCGGACGAAACCCAAAACTATCTTGAACAAAATTATTATACCAAAGAATATGTCAATCAAATTGTAAATCAGATTCGGCCAGAGGTTGTGAACGATTTTGACCCCGGTTTTCTGCACACGGAAGAAAATCAGGGTGGACAACCATAGGCAAAATAAGATATAATTGAAAAGCAAGCAAAATAAATAAAAGAGGAGTCAGTATATGAGGAAGAAATTTTTATATGGTTTGGCGGCATCGATATCGATGGTTTCAATTGGCGCATACGCAGAAGATGCGAACAATACCGCATTAACAACCAAGGGTTATGTTGATGCCGGGTTGAAATATGTATATGATGCGGCCAAGGGTGATATCACCAATTTACAAAATGCGTTAAGTGACGGAAACGGCGGCCTGATTGATGTTGGCGATTTGGCGAACACCGTTGGAACCGCGGGAACCGGTGAAAATCCGGGTACCGGATTGGTTGGCGCCGTTGAAGGTTTACAAGATACGGTTGGCGATTCAACCGATGGGTTGGTCAAAGATGTTGCCGATTTGCAAACGGCCGTTGGTGATGCAAATAACGGTTTAATCAAAAAAGTGAACGATTTGGAATCTTCCAGTATTGTTTATACCCCGGGCGACGGTATCAAGGTCACACCGGGTGCGACATCATCGGACCCATCTAGAATTGAATTGAACATAGAAAATGTTCAAAACAATACGACATATGTTTTCAAAACCGACGGTACCGGCAACGGCACTTGGCAGGCGATGGAAATAGAAAGCACGTGGAATGATGGTGATTTTGAATCATTATTAAATCCATAAAAAGATTAAAAAAATGCATTATATCGGTTTAATGAAACCATTTTTATGATGTAATGCAACCAGGAACAAACAACAAGCAAACGAAGGAGAAAGAGAATGAAAAACATTCTAAATATATCAGTAATCGCGGCATTGGCAATTTTACCAATGGCTGCGAACGCGACACCGGTTGCCGGCGACCCCACGCACAGTGATGCCGCCAGCGGACTTACAACAGACGCACAACCCAAATGGGCATTGGCAGAGGCGAATGAGTCTGTTGATGGAAATGTCGCAACCGCCGGTTACGTCAAGGGCGCATATAACGCAGCAATGAAAGCAATTAACACAATTGCAGACACAGCAGGGAATGCATTGACCGCCAGTAGCACAGCAACATTGACGAATAAATCCATTGATGCAAATGGAACGGGTAATTCAATTACTAATTTAGAAACTGATAATTTTGCTACTGGTGTGATTGTTACCGAAGTTGGTGCAACCGGCGCAGATACCGCCCTGCCGACCGAACAAGCGGTTCGTGAAGCGATTACAACCGCAACAAACGGAATGGTTACACTTAATGACACACAAACAGTTACAAACAAAACAATTGATGCGGACGATAATACAATTAGCAATTTGGAAACTGATAATTTTAAAGCCGGGACTGTCGTCGATTCTACAGCAAATGACGGGGCTGGTATCGCCGCATTCACAAATGCATCCGATACAAAATTAGTAACGGAAAAAGCCGTTGCACAAGCGATTAACGGTTTGTCCGGTGATTACGCAACAAAAACAGGGGCGGCGGCAACAGCGGCAGCAGCGGTCAATGGTGCAACAATTGACTTTTCTCAGATTCAGGCGACAACGGGTACCCTTACAGGCAGTATTCAAGTTGTAGATACTTGGGGTGCCACAACACCAGCAGCTAATCCTGTGTCTGTGACTTTGAGTCAAGACACGGTTGTTACTGGGGTCACAGGTAATGTGGCGGGGGTCGCTAACAAGATTTCTGCTGGCACGGTGGCATACACCCCGGGTATTTAATAATAAAATCTTAATTTTTGGTCTGGACAATTTTATCAATATTGTGTATAATAATGTATGATAAAATTTCCAGGCCTTTTATTTGGAAAGATGAGAGAGTTATTTTATATTTTTATTGCGTTTGCCATTGTTTCCCCCGCCTTTGCCGAGGGTGAGTTGGATAAAACCAAGGTTGTTGCCGTGGCATCCTATGTCGAAGGGGCGTATGATTCCATAGATGCGGCAAAACAGGATAAATTGACATCAACAAATGTCGTTGATTCTGGGTCGGGGCCAATGGTGACGGCCGTTACCGCAAGCAATGGAACCGTGACAGTATCAAAAAGTGAAGTCACCATTCCGGTTGGTGCCACAACCAGTGCGACACGCGCAACCATTTGGTTGGAATAATTTAATTTCCTTTTTATTTCGCCGTTCTTCTATTTGTCATTGCGGATTTATTCCGCAATAGGGATAAACAGTTGTGACGAATAATTCAGAATAATTTCGCAATATTCATCACAGGTTTCAAAAGCCCCTATGGCGGACCAAGCCCGCCATGACAATATATTAGCCAATATAATAGCATAACTTTCAACGGGATGACGGATTATTTTTTATTTATTGGGTAATACGCGCGTTGGTGTCAATATCGCGCTCACCGTGCAAAATACTGTCGTCAAACGCGGTGTATTGTGTGTCACCCCGGGTCACATGAATGGGTGTTAATGTATGGTCTGTGGGACTGACCCCGACATAATATGTCGCGGAATCATTTTCGGGTTGAATATTTATTGCCGGCGTGGTCGGTTTAGTCGTCTTGGTGTACAATATAAAATCACCCAGGTGTAATTTACGACCGCAATCCGCCAATTCGTCTGCGCCGTGGCCATATCCAACGGTGGTTAATCCCCCCGTGCATTGGGTGCGTGTACTGGTTGAACCGTAATTTACCGCACCACCCGTTGCCCAATAACCAACACCGGCATCGGTGCATGTCGCATCATTTGCCGTCGCAACATACGCCCCACCAGCACAGTTTATTTTGCATTGGGTTATTGCCGTTTTACCGTTATCGGTATCATAATCATACCCCGTTGGACAAGCGGTACATACGTTATTATTCATATATGTTGCACCAGTGCATGCCAATAACGAACAAATCGGATTATATGCGCCATCGTTCTGGATATTGCCATACCCAGTGTCACATACGGTGGTATATGTACATACATTGTTTGTTATACCTGTATACACACAACTGGCGTTGGTGGCATTGCATGCCGGGCATGTTTCCCATTGCGCGGTTAATGTCTTATCTTCATTATAATCCCAAATAAATGGTACTTCGGCATCTTTGACATCATTTGTTCCTGACACCCCCCAACCGGTGAATATATAATTTGCGCGACTACATGAATTCGCCGCCGGTGTAAACTGCGATGCATCCATGGCGGTTGTGGCCGCAGGCGGTGTTCCCGTGCCATCGCCACAGGAATATGTCACATTGTGTACAGATACCGTGGCAACACACTGTGACGCACTGGTGGCATTTGTTACCATGGTTGTTTTTCCACTCTCGCACGGGGTACGTGACGAAGTACCACCGTAATCGGCAACGCCACCCGCCGACCAATACCCAAGGCCAACATCTATACACTGTGGAACATTTACATCGCCACCCGCAACAAATTTGCCGGACCCAGAGTTAGTATAGAATTCATTATTTATTGTATCAAGCATCCCAAGCACCCCATCAGCAGTACGCCGCGCCGGAACCATATGTCTAATAACAGTATTATTACTACTAAGTTCAAAATCGTATATTCTAATTTTACCCAATCGATTATTAGCACCAGCGAGATTACCAAGTGCAATATCCTCGGTTATTTTCGACAAATCGCCAATCGTTAGATTTTTACTTATACCGTCCATTGTACATGTTCCATTTTGGACATTCAGGGTAAATGTGTGCTTGTTCGTATCGGCGGCACCAAACGTCACCTCGGTATTATTCCCAGCGGCCTGACACAGGAACTGTCCACCATTTGAAATTCCCCATTTAAACTGTATATTAGCTTTCTGGGCGCCACTTTGTTTTCCGTTTTCAACCGTGACATACTCCATTGTCATTGAAGCAATAGGATTGACCAGTTGTGCCACTTGCGCATTGGTATCTATCCATTGAGTCCCACTTGTCTGAATGTATTCTAGTTCGGTATAGGCACTCCCCAGTGATGGCGGTACATACGTACCAGGACCGCAGCTTATTTGGCATTGTCCTATACTTGTTTTACCGGCGGTTGTATTGTAATTATATCCTGTCGGGCATGGAATGCACGTGGTCGCACCGGTTGTACCGTTGTATGTTGCGCCCTGGCATGCCACACACGCAGCCAGACCGGACGCGGTCGGATTATTAGAAGCGGTCCCTGCGGGGCATGCATTCCTGGTACCTGTGCTTCCAAAGTTTACAGGTTCTTGTACGGCATAATGTCCAACTCCCACCTCTACACATGGATCTGCTGCACTGACGTTAGGACCACTCAAAGCGCTATTTTCGAAAAAGGTATGCGTGACCGTATCATACATTCCAACCGCGCCACCTGTACGTTGTACCGGCACAAATTCATGCACTAATACGTTATCTTCGTATAATTTAATATGATAGATGCGCCCCTTAAAAAACTGAACTGTTTGTTGCATACCATTATCAAACAAATGAATATGTTTATCCGTTACAATACCGCCCGCATGTTCCAAGGTCTCAGATTCACCTTCGTATGCTATAGTTCGTGAATTGCCGGTAAGTGTATAAGTAATATCATATACAGCACCCGCGGACATTGCCTTTCTTGGACCTTGTACACGGTTGTTACTGGATACAACCCATATTTTAAATGCCTGATCCCAACCAACGGAATACCCGCCACTGGCAGTTTGGTTTCCAATGATATTAACGTTCTTGTTTAAATCGCTGCTTGACCCGACACGCATTTCACCACGAATATTGGTGGAATTATGGACAAAACCTGTATCGATGTATTGTGTACCATCGCTTTCCAGATATTCCAATTGAGTATATCCGTAAACACCGGGCACTTCGACAAATTTTCCAGCGGGACAGAGAATTTGACATTGGGAAACATCTGTTTTGCCATCTGTGGTATTGTAATCGTAATATGCCGGACATGGTACACACGCATCTATCATAGAATCATAAAATGTGGCACCTGTACACGCGTTCGCCACGGAAAACACCATAAAAACAGATGCAACAGCACAACACAGCCGCAACGCAACCATGCGAATATTTCGTGCATCAAAAACAATCCATTTTTTATTTATGTTTTCCATTCCGCTTAATTTATCCCCAAGCAAAATTTATTCTAGGAAATAACAATCTTTTATCCAATTGAAAAAACAACCAATCATGTAAAGCCCCCTTTTATTATTATTGTGTGATACGCGTATTGGTTTCTAAATCACGTTCGCCGTATAAAATACTGTCGTCATACGCGGTATATTGTGTATTTCCCTGGGTAACATGAACGGGGGTTAATGCGTGGTTTGTACTGCTTACCCCGACATAATGTGTTGCGGCATCGTTTTCAACCTGAACATTAATTGCAGGAATGGTTGGTTTCGTTGTTTTCGTATACAGTATAAAATCACCCAGATGTAATTTACGGCCGCAATCCGCCAATTCGTCCGCACCGTGGCCATATCCAACGGTGGTTAATCCCCCCGTGCATTGGGTGCGAATACTGGTTGAATCATAATTTACCGCGCCACCCGTTGCCCAATATCCCACGCCCGCATCGGTACAGGTTGTTGCCCGTGCCGTGGCCAGGTATGAACCTTCGGGACAAATCAGTTGGCAATCGGTTGCCGAACTTTTGCCGTCGGTCGTATTGGCGGTATATCCCGATGGACACGGTTCACATATACCAAAATTCATATATGTCGCACCGGTACAGTTATTTATAACTTCTTGACATTCCGCCACACTTTCCGCGGTATCGGTGTTCGTCATTCCGCCGTTGGGGCAACGGGTGCGCGTACCAATATCACCCCAATTTATGGTTTCTTCGCCCGCATAGTACCCGTCACCAACATTTGAACATGTCGCATCATATGCCGCCGCCAAATATGTTCCGGCATAACAATGTGTTTGGCATTCATTAATAGATTCTTTGTTGCTTTGTGTGTTATAATCGTATCCCGTTGGACATTGGGTACATACACCCGTACTGGGGTTTGGATATTCTGCATTATGACACGGTTCGACACCGTCGCATTGATAAATGCTGCTGGCATTATGTATAATTTCACCGTTTTCCATGGTTGGTGAATTATTTGGACATTTATTGCGCGCCCCTGTGTCACCAAAATTCGTATAATTTTCCCCAACATAATACCCATTACCAACGGGGGTGCATTCAATAAATATCTCGCCAATATCGGAACCCGCGGTAAAATTCCCAAGGCCCGAATTACCATAGAATTCATTGTTGACTCGATTAAACATCCCCAACGCACCATCCGACCCACGACGAACAGGCACCAAATCCAACACCAATACATCATTTTCGTAAAGTGTTAATGAATATATACGTCCGCCAAATAATTTATCACCCCACCTTTCGCCCAGAACCGTGCCATCCACCACGGCCGCACCACCATTTGTGAACAATTTGAACCTATTTCCTTCTGCATTTATATTTACACCATCAAGCGATTTAGGATATGGGGTCGCATTGTTGCCATCAACCTTAAGTCGTGCATATCCCTTGGTACTGTCAGTGGTGACATCATAGGTTAAAGTATATTGTTGGCCCACCGTAAAAGCTGTGTTATATGTACCTTTTTCACCCTTTGTCTTGGATTGTATCCATAATCCAAAATTTCCATCTTTGTGGTTGGCACTAAAACCGCCCGGTCCATATAAATTTCCAAAGAAATTACCATAGTTATTCTTGGTGGGGTTGGTGACGGTTGTTGCCACAACCGCAACACCGTTCACATGGGTTCCCGTGATTTCATATCCGGTATCAATAAATTGTTGTGTCCCATCACTTTCCAAATACGAAATCCGGGTAAATGTTTCGGCATATGCACCCGCCTGACAATAATGCTGACACTGGGTGATGGAATTCTTGCCGTTTGTTGTGTTATCGGTGTATCCCGTTGGACAATCCGCGCATTGCCCCGTGGTGGAATTATAATAACGGGCACCCACGCACGATGTTTGGCATTGCAACTCGCTGGTTGCGGTTTGGGTTCCCGTTGGTTCCCCATTGGGACATTGATGCCGCGCCGATGTTCCCGCAGACCCATAATTTATATCACTGGCCGCCGCCCAATAACCGTCACCAACATTGGCGCATACTGTATCATTCGCATTTACCAGGTATGTTCCCGCAACACAATGAATCTGGCAATCGGTGGGCGCCGTTTTCCCAGATACCGTATGCGCATCATATCCCGGCGGACACGATACACACTCACCCGTCAAAGAATCACGATATGTCGCACCGGTACACAATGATTCAATACATTGCGATGCACTGGATGCGTTGGTGGTTCCCGTCATTTGACCGTTCGGACATTGTGTACGCGGTGTGGTTGAACCATATACAACCGTTGCCGCCGCCGCCCAATAACCGTCGCCGACATCTTCACAAGACGATGCGTTTGCCGTCGGCAAATATGTCCCGCCATCGCAATGAATTTTACAATCGGTAATCGCCGTTTTGCCGTCATCTTTATCATAATCATATCCTGCCGGACATTCTATACACGAATTGTTTGAACCGCGGTAATTCGCACCACGACAATACACAACACATTGTCCAACACTTGACGCAGTGGTGGTATTGTTTACCGTTGGCATATTATCTGGGCATCGGGTGTGCGAACTGGTTGAACCATAATTTACCACACCGCCCGCCGCATAATATCCCACGCCGGCATTTGTACATGTCGCATCCTCCGCATTTGCAATATATGTTCCCGCCGCACATTGAATTTTGCATTGGTTGATTGATTCCTTGGCGTCACTGGTATCATATGTATATCCGGTTGGACATGGGACACAAACTTCGTTCGTTGAATCCCAATAGTTTGTCCCGGTGCACGGGTTATTCGGTTCACAAGATATATACCCGTTCCATGTGGTGCTTGCTGTTGTTCCTTCGTACCCAGTAATGAATTGGTGTGTTTTTGCCGGACACGCTGTTCTTATCAAGCCGGTTCCATCAAATGTTTGATACCACATATTGCCGGTGGCCGGCGATGGATGCCCCGCATTCACCAAGCCCGTAAATGCAGTTGATGGAATATATTTGCCCTTTAAACCTGTTGCCTGGTAAAAAGTGAACCTAAATTCATCCGTGTCGGCAACCGTGATTCCGGCAAACAAATCATCCGGCAGTGATGTTATCCCCTTGCATTGGTAAAACGTCGAACGAAACATATTTGAGTCACCACCCGTTATACCGGAAAACAATCCGTATGGTATTGCCTCTAATTTAGTGCATTTATCAAATGTTGAACGGAACATACCTTCCGCAGAACCCGACACACCACTGAATAAATTCGCCGATATCGTTGTTAGGTTGCCGGCACCTTGGAACGTGCTGCGGAAACGGGGTTGGCCCGCCGGGGTATTGGACACGGTTGGAAACACCGACCCCATTGACCCGGATACGGATGCAATCCATTTGGATGTATTATTTGAATCGGTTTTATAAAACGATATTGCCGCAACAACATTGTCACCTGTGGCGGTATTATATTCTGTTGCACGGCCACAAAACTTAATCGTTTTGACACCACCGGTTGCATATGTATGCGTGTAATCCGTCGCGGTTGTATTATTACGGTCTATGTTGTCAACGGTGCCGTCACCCCAATCAACGGCAAAACTGCCCTTGGGGGACATGGTGAACCAAAAATTCGTGTTTGCACTTAAATCGGTCGTGGTAATAGAAAAACCGGAATCTGCACATGAAACACATGTTCCCGAATCGGAATCATAGTATTCCCATCCGGTACAATTTGAGTCCGCAAATGCCGAGCCTGTAAACGTTATGGCCAACGCATAAATCGCGAAAAAAAGTGCCCCAACAATTTTTTTCATATCCTAATACCCGCAGAAATACAATGATTTATAGATGATTCCCCTTATCACGATGGCAATATAGCAAATTCAAAAAATTAATACAAGTGCTTTTAAGCAAAGAATTAAAAAAAAAATAATAAAATATGCCCACATATTATTATGTTGATTGTGTTTTTATAGTTGTGATAAAATCATTGATGTTATAAAAAAGGACAAGCAATGAAGTACGTCAAATCTGGGGATTTTAAGATAAAACAATTCAGTATTGATGAAACACTGACCGAGATTTCTGATATTGTTGGCATCGCATCAAACTGTATTAAAAATGGCGATTTGAAATTGGCGCAAACAAACCTGAACGAAGTGGAAGATTATATTAAACATATTCGGTCTAAGGTTGAAATTGCGTTAAAATATGTACCGACGGACGTGCAAGAAAAAGAATTTTTATAGACCGCAAATTTATCTTGATTTTTTTGTTTTTGGTTTGTTATAATCCTTGCACGACTTGCGGAGCGTTGGCAGAGTGGTAATGCAGCGGATTGCTAATCCGTGACCGTGTTATAGCGGTCCATAGGTTCGAGTCCTATACGCTCCGCCATTTACATTTGCAAAGCCGTGATTGCGTCGGATGGGGGCTTTTATTTTGCCTGGTTGAATTTTTGGGAAATGTGCACTATACTTCTGGTGTGGGGGTGTGCAAATGTCAAAGTATTATAAAATTATTACAAATAATTCTCATTTTGCCGGGGAATATAATATCGCCGATGTCTCGGCGTTGCCGTTTGGGGCACAATTCACCGCAAATCGTCCATTTGACACAGAAGTCTGCATAAAATCCGATGTACCGGTTATTCATTTTTCTGAAACCGCATTCGAGACTTTATTGTGGTACGAAATTTTGACCAAACCGACCGATAAAATCGCCATTTACGAGGTGACACCTGTTGGGAAAATTGTGCGCCAGCAATGCGATGACTTTCGCGGTTTAACACAATGTGGCGCACCAACAATTCAAATCGGCAGACGCGTTTCTTTGGAAGATTTGGTGCACCAAGTAAAAACCGATTTCAAATTGCACAAATTAAAAAAGAAAAATCCTTTCCCGGATTTTCATACCGCAAACATTATATATCAATGGGTCAAAGATTCGCAACGGTCATAAAACAAACCGCCATTTGGCGGTTTATTTTTTTGTTTTTTTGGCGGATGTTGCGTCGATTTTGCGCGTCATCTTAAGAAACTTTTCCGCACGCAATTCCGGGAATTTTTCCGCAGGCGTTTTTTGCAACAATTTTATCTGTTCGCCAACCGCCGTGGCCAGATTCTGCATTGTCGTTTGCCAATCGGTATGTGCGCCCCCGGCCGGCTCCGCAATAATTTTATCAATTACACCCATATCCATCATATCCGCCGCAGTCAATTTCATTGCCTCCGCCGCGGTTGCTTTATATTTGTTATCTTTCCACAAAATACTGGCACAGGATTCAGGCGCAATTACCGAATAAATTGCATTTTCCAACATCAACACGCGGTCCCCCGTACCAATCGCAATGGCACCGCCGGATCCGCCCTCGCCTACATTAACGGCAATGTACGGCGTTTTAATGGAAAGCCCGGTTTGTATTGAAGACGCAACCGCCTGGGACTGACCACGCTCTTCGGCCGCGCCACCCGCGAACGCGCCCGCCGTATCAAACAACGATATAACCGGCAGATTAAAACGCTCGGCCAGACGCATCAATCTTTGTGCCTTGCGATAGCCTTCGGGATTCGGCATACCAAAACGATGAGCCTGGCGTGTTTCGATGGTGCGGCCCTTTTCTTGCCCCAAAATGACCGCCGGAAAACCGTTCCAATATCCCAAACCGCCGCACATTGCCGGGTCTTCACCAAACAACCGATCCCCGGCCAGGTATGTCCAATCATCCACTATGCCACTTATGTAATCCAAAAAGTGCGGACGATTTTCGTTTCGTGCCAATAAAACCTTGTCATATGCCGGGTTTTCGCCCATTCCGCGTGACTTCTTGGATGTGTCAGATGCGTTTGGCGTTGTGACGATTATTT
Organism: uncultured Pseudomonadota bacterium; assembly: GCA_900320405.1. GTDB lineage: Bacteria > Pseudomonadota > Alphaproteobacteria > Rs-D84 > Rs-D84 > Enterousia. Next base: position 285,863 of record OOHM01000001.1, on the reverse strand, counting down.
CGTGGGGCGTGTGCGGTTTATGCATCAAAACCGCCAAGATTTTTTCAAGACGCGATTTTAATTCCGCGCGCGGAACAACCATATCGACCATACCGTGTTCATAAAGGTAATCCGCCGTTTGGAAATTGGACGGCAATTTTTCACGAATATTTTGTTCAATAACACGACGACCGGCAAATCCAATACGCGCGCCGGCCTCGGCAATATTAATATCGCCCAGCATTGCAAAAGATGCCGTCACGCCACCATATGTCGGGTCGGTCAATAACACAATGTACGGAATTCCGGCATTATGCAGTTTGTTTACGGCAACCGTTGTGCGCGCCATTTGCATCAATGACAGTATATTTTCCTGCATACGGGCGCCACCACTGCACGCGACCATAATCAACGGATGACGAGTTTTGATTGCGTGTTCGCAACTTGCCACAATCGCTTCGCCGGCGACGCGCCCCATAGAACCCATCATAAATTCGCCATTCAAAATGCAAATCGTTGTTGGAATTCCGCCAATCGTGCCGTCCGCCGTCGTCACCGCATCATTGTATCCGGTATCCGCGCGTGCCTCGGCCAGGCGTTCTGCGTATGGCATACGATCCACAAAATTTAACGGGTCATCCGGCATTGTCGGCAATGGTATCTTTTCCCATGTGCGGTCATCAAACAGTAAATCAAACCGTTGTTTTGGGTTCATAATGAACGCACGCCCACAACGCGGACATATGTAATGATTGTCTTTGTAATCTTTGTAATAAACCAATTTGTCGCACGCTTCGCATTTAATCCACATCAGTTTGCGTACGCGGTCATACCTTTGGCGATCTTTGTTTTTAATTCCGGAACGTTTACCAAACAGCATAATTTATCCATTCATTTTTTTGGTTAATTCACGACTGGGTTTGAATAAAATGGTCGTGTTTGCCGGTAAATTCATCGGTTTGCCGGTCACGGGATTATAACCAACCTTGGTCGCGCGCGGACGCGGTTGAAATGTTCCAAAACCACGAATTTCGATACGGTCGCCATTGGCCACGGCATCAATCATAGATTCTACAACCACATCAACAACCGCGGCCGCATCACACATACGCATACGTCTGAAGTGAACCTTGACAGTGCGAATAATATCAGAACGTTTCATAACAATAACCCCTTAGGTTGAAAATTTGTTTATGTCGGGGTGAATTGTACCACCCCCGCAAATAAAAAGCAAGTGATAGTGGTTAGTCCGTCACGACCGCGGCGCGGCGTGCCGCGACGGGTGTTGGTGGTTATTGAGAAATTATAACGCAATCGCACATATGATTTACACAACTACAATTTCCGATATATCCGGCACAATCGGCATCCACATTGCACTGGGCGCCATACACGGTTTCGTCAACCAAATTCCACAACAAACAATTTGCATCGGTATGTGACTGACCATCAATCCAACGGGTACAAGTTCTGTGTGTGACGGTTTTTGTCGGCAGGTCATCAAAATCGGGCATATTTAATTGAATTTGTTGTACCATATCATCCATTTGAACAAGATTTGGAAATATTGAACCTGCATCTAACAAATCCCCCTCGTGCCCAGGTGCAATCGTATTGTTTTGAAAATTAAAATCTGTTGCCGGGTTAAAAATTCCGCGTTCACCGATTTGTCCCGCCGTACCTGTGTATGTGACAACGGTTGTACCCGGTGTAGATGCATTTGTGCCCGCGGCCGGAATTGTTGCCTGGCGCGTGGTATCAACGTATTGCCGCGATGTAACGATTGTGTCCGCGAAAACTGAATTGATTGCGATAATTGATGCAATTGCACCGAATGTTAAAATTGGAATCCTCATATCCCTTCCTTTTGTGCTTGTTTTATATGAATATATTATGGCATTAAAGGTACCTTTATTTTGACCACCCTGGTGATTTTGTAAGTCATTGATTTTACTGAATCACATTTTCTAAAAAAAGTACTGGACAAAAAGGTACGTTTTTTTCGACCACCCAATAAAATAAAAAAATTGCAATTGGTGCATATTTATATATACTGGACTTCCAACATAAATAAAAAAGGTGTGTTTATATGCGACCGTCTTTGCGAAAACCAAATCAAATGCGACCCGTTTCAATGGAAACCGGCGTCAATAAATGGGCCGAAGGTTCGTGCCTTATCAAAATTGGTGGAACAAGTGTTCTGTGCACCGCCAGCGTTGATTTGAATCAGCCGACATGGAAACGTATGCAGAATAAAACCGGCGGTTGGGTGACGGCGGAATATTCTATGTTGCCACGCGCGAATGGTACTCGCAAAACACGCGATGCGATTATGCGCGACCATCGCAGTGCCGAAATTTCCCGTATGATTGGACGCGCCCTGCGCAGTGTCGTTGATATGGAAATTTTGGGCCGACACACAATTACAATCGACTGTGATGTGATTCAGGCGGACGGTGGAACACGTTGCGCATCCATTACCGGTGGATTTGTTGCACTTGTCTTGGCCGTACGTTGGTTATTGGAATCGGGACGCATACACGAAAACCCTATCCGCGAACACATTGCCGCGGTTTCTGCCGGCCTGTGGAACGGTGAATTGGTATTAGATTTAGATTATGACGAAGACAGCATCGCCGAATTGGACGCAAATTTCGTCGTTGCCGAATCTGGTCGATTTATCGAAGTTCAATCAACCGGCGAACAGCATCCGTTTGAAAAATCTCAACTGGGGCAATTGATGGATATGGCGGCAACGGGCGCACAAAAACTGATTGAATTGCAAAAACAGGTTTTGGCATAAAACGCCCCCCTATTTTGCCGAATTTAATATATCATTTGATTTTATATATTCGGGCGTGCCGGGTTTAAGGCGACCCACCGCGCGGCGCGCATATTCGCGCGATTTGTCCGGTTTGTTTTGCATACGGTAAAATTCCGCCATTGCCCAATCGGCGCGACCATCATCTGCATCAAATGTGCGCGCCAACACCCAATACGCCATTGGTGATGCGTCAATCAAAATAATCCGCCGACACAGTTCCGCCGCACGATCCGCATCGCCCACGCCGCCACGTTCAACCAAAACCAATGCCAATGCGGTTTCAATTTGTGGCGAATTGGGTCGCAGTTTCAACGCATGTTCATATGCATCAACCGCGGCATCATAATGCCCATAACGGTATTCCAGATCACCCAGCAATTCATAAAAATATGGATTTTTTGAATTGCGCGCCACCAATGTTCGCGTGCCCACCGCCGCCCCAGATAAATTTCCCCATCGCATATTCGCAATCGCACGGGCATAAATTGCCGCATCTGATTTATCGGCATTTGGGTACAATGTATGTATGCGTGTCGCGTCATCTAAATAACCGACTAATTTGGCACGCACCATATCATATTTTTTATTTGTTGTGGCAGAATCAGATTTGAATTTTTTGGATTTAATATCCGAATTTGCCAATTTATCACGCACATTTTTTAATCGTTCCGATGTCAGTGGGTGATTTATCGCATTCGGGTTTATCCGCGATTCAATGTGCGATGTCATATCATTCATTTGTTCAAACACATCGACAAACCCGTTTGGATTATATCCCGCGCGTACCATTAAATCGAATCCCATATCGTCCGCAACACGTTCTTCGTCACGCGAAAACGCCAACATCGATTGCCGGGCAATACCCGATGCGCCCGCCATAACGCCCGCGCCCAAAGACGGATTTCCGCCCGCCAACATTAAACCAATGCCCAATGCCTGAATCATCATGGTACGACGCATTTCACTTTCCATACGCGCAGACATTTGCGCCATATGCCCGCCAATTGTATGACCAAGCTCGTGCGCAATAACCGCACGCAATGCATTCGGCGTACGAATCCGCGTTAGCAGCCCCGTATAGATATAAATATCGGTGCCACCCATAACAAACGCATTAAAATTATCATCGTTTACAATACGAATTTTTGCGTTTGGGACACCCGCGACATCTGTGACCGGTTTGATAATTTCCGTGATAACAGATTCTATTTCGGTGTCTTGGATTATTGACGCGGCATTTGCCGTGGCACAAAAAATCATACATAAAAATACAACAATTACTCGCCGCATTTATGCCCCCAATGTTGCCGTTCGATCAAACACAAACATTAAATCACGCACCCACGGTTCCACGACAACCATATCGGTTGCCGCACGCATTGCCAATTTGAATAAATCCCGATGTGCACGATAATCAACAAAGTGATAATTTATCCAACCCGATTGCCGTGTTCCCAACAATTCGCCAACACCACGCATCATTAAATCCTGTTCCGCGATGACGAATCCATCATCTGTTTCAACCAATACATCCAAACGTTTAAGACCGTCCGGCGATACTGCATTGCCATAAAGCAATATACAAAATGATTGCGCCGAACCGCGCCCCACACGTCCACGCAATTGATGCAACGCCGCCAAACCAAATCTGTCTGCGTTTTCAATTACCATTATCGTTGCATCGGGAACATCGATTCCAACCTCGATAACCGTGGTTGCAACCAATATTTTTATGTCGCCCCCGGGGCGCGCAAATTCCGCCATAATTTTATCACGTTCTTCACGCGACATTTGCCCGTGAACCAATCCCACACACGTAAAGTTTTTGGTCAGTTCTTTATAACGTTCTTCGGCGGCGGTTGCGTCCGTTCCATCAGATTCCGCAACCAATGGGCACACCCAAAAAACCTTGGCCCCCGATACAATTTGCGGGCGCAATCGTTCAATCAACGCATCAACCCGCGCCAGTGGTAATTTACTGGTCTTAATCGGGATACGGCCCGCAGGCTTCTCATTTATAATTGAAATATCCATATCGCCATAAATTGTCATAGAAAGTGTACGCGGAATCGGTGTGGCGGACAATGCCAACACATCTGGATTGGTGCCTTTATCACGCAGTGCCTCGCGTTGAGAAACGCCGAAACGGTGTTGCTCGTCCACAATGACCAAACCCAAATCTTTATAAACAACATCCGTAGAAAACAATGCGTGCGTCCCGACAACCAAACGCGTGCGCCCCGAACGCAGTGATGTCAATTTTTCACGACGCGACACACCTTTATCACGGCCGGTCAAAATATCACACACCAAACCCAATTTATCACATATTGGCTTTAATTTCGCATAATGTTGCCCCGCCAATGTGTCGGTTGGTGCCAACAATGCCGTTTGCCCACCCGATTCCGCCATTAACACCATTGCCGCCGCCGCGACCATTGTTTTACCGCAACCAACATCACCCTGGACCAGGCGCATCATCGGGAATTCACGCGACATATCATTTGCAATATCCCCAATGGCGGACTTTTGTGCGCCCGTCAAATCGAACGGCAACGATGCATAAAATTTTTCCAATAAATTATATTTCTTGGCGCGCACAACGCGGCGGTGGCGCGCATCGTGGCGCGTGCGGCGACTGACCGCGATTGCGGTTTGGTGCGCCAACAATTCAAAGTACGCCAATTTAACAATATCATCCGCCATTGGCAATAAATCGTCGTTTGTTTCCGCAAAGTGTGCACGACGCAGCGCATCAAAAAATTCAACAATTTGCGCATCAGAACCCGCCAATTTATCCGGCAACGCGGCAAAAACCTGGTCCCGGATGTTCATAAATGTTTTTTGTGTTATGCCTTCGCCGGAACGGTAAATCGCCTGAACACGCGGAATTTTGTCGGCACACGCGGGTTCTTCAATAAAGTCCGGATGATTTATCGTCGGTGTGCGCCCCGGTTCCAATTTACCACTTATAATTCGCCATTCGCCAATCGGCATTTTTTTCAACCAGTAATCAAGGTAATTAACATTAAAGAATTGCACCACCAATGTTTGTCCCGCCCGGTCAACACATGTTATGCGCGTAGGGCTGCGCCGGTGGCCAAATGTGCGCCCTGCTTTCTGGGATTTAATTTGAACCATAACCGTGACAACTTCACCGGGTGTCGCATTCGCGATAGAATCAACCATACCGCGGTCTTTGACATAGACGGGAATATGCAACATAAAATCCAGAATCCGTCGCCCGCCCAACAAATCATTAAACCGCGCCGCCAAAACCGGCCCAACCCCGCGAATAAATTGCAGGTCTGTATTCAGAAAATCGAACAGTTCTTTCTTCATTACATATAAAAAATACTAAAAATGCGGTGACCAAGGCAAGGAAAAAGAAACCACCCCAATTGGGGCGATTTTTATTTTGCGATCGCATTTTGACTTTTTAATATCAACGCCCGTATATCTTCTAATTGTTTTAACATCTTGTCTTTATTTTGCACGCCCAGTAATTCTTCGGTGGCTTCAACTATGTATTTTTGCAGAAAATACACTGCATCATTGGTGTGTTCTACATACGGATTTGTAAATATTTTTCCATTGGATTTGGCTTTGATTGCCTGATATAAATCAATATAATCCTTTTGAAAATCCCTTGTAAATTTGCCAATCTGAACCGGCAAATAGAATGAAGTTCCGGTCTTTGTAAAAACCAATTCTTCACTGTACCCATTGAAATACTCGTTTTTGCGCGACACATCGTGATGTGCAAGTCTGTATGGTCCAAATGTGTAAACAGTTATAAAATTGTTATCGTACGTATAGGAAAGAATATTTTTATCATTTGCCGCTATCTGGCCATCGGGATATGATACTGTGACAGAATTGGATTCCAACGCGGCATACATTTTTATAATTTCCTGCATAGTTTCGTCCTTTTGCAAACAGTTCGCTTGAATTATAAATGTTTTTTACGGAATTTAAAGAAAAATCTTGAAAATCAGATATTTTCATGTTAAACTGCGTGTCGCACATGGCGGATGTAGCTCAGCTGGTTAGAGCGTCGGTTTGTGGTACCGAATGTCGCCGGTTCGAATCCGGTCATCCGCCCCATGAATTAAAAAAACATCCCAAGCTGGATGTTTTTTTTAATTCACTATGTGTGCTTATGGGTTCGAACTGGCGAGGTTAGCCGGTTCGAAATGTTGAAACAAGGCAGACGGAGTATGCCGGTCCACCGTAGCGTTTTGCAAAGGTGGATGTTTCAACATTGGCGAAGCAATCCGGTCATCACACTTCACCAAAGTTTCGTGTGACGGGTCCACCCCACGAATTTGGAAACCGCCGCGGATTGCGGCGGTTTCATATTGAAACGATTTTTATTTTTTGATTTTTACAATCTTTTTCAATTTTTTCAGACTTTTGTTCAAATCGCTTTCTTCGGCGGGTTTAACTTCGCCCGGTGTCAATGCCGAACAACAATGTGGACACTTTGTTGCCGTGATATCAACCGTCTGTTTGCAGTATGGACATGTTGTGGTCGTAACCGCCTTTTTGCTTTTCATCTTGTTCACCATACGAACAATCAAAAACGCCGCAAACATCGTGATAATGAAACTTATCAAAGTATTTATAAACAACCCCAAATTCATCGTTGTAGCACCCGCCGATTGGGCTTCGGCAATTGTATTAAAGTGTGCACCGTTGCCACCCGATAACACAATGAACCATTGGGAAAAATCGACCCCACCAATCAACAATCCAATCGGTGGCATAATAACATCTTTGACTAATGAATTGACGACACTGGTCATCACCGAACCTACGATGATACCAATCGCCATATCGATTGCGTTACCGCGTTCCGCAAAATTGCGAAATTCTTTGAAAAAATTACTTATCGCCATTTTTTTGTTCCTTTTGTTTCAAATGTTGTTCCAATGCCTCAACAACCTTGGCCAACGTCTTACGCAGATTTTCGTCAAACGTTTCAACGGTTATATCCGCCAATGCATATGTGTTATACCGCTCTGCAATCAATTGGGCAAGGATTTTTTTACTGTCCGTGTGCAATAATTGCGGGCGTGTATCACGAAAACGGGTTCGTTTTACCAACAAATCCAAATCCGCCTTTAACCATATGCTTATCGCCTGGGCCAAGACTTTGTCCCGAACCGCGGGCGTTATGAACGCGCCTTCGCCGGTGGATATAACCTTTGGCATAGGCGGCGTATCCAACAGACGCGACACAACCTGTTGTTCGACACGTCTGAATTCCCGTTCCCCATAAAGCGAGAATATATCAACAACACTGCAACCGGCGGCGCGTTCGATTTCTTTGTCCGAATCGACAAACGGCACCGCCAGGTGATGCGCCAATGCGCGACCAACACTGGTCTTGCCGGCACCCATAAGTCCAACCATCACAATTGGCCGATCCAATTTAATTGCAGATTCTTTTTTCATGCCAAACATTTTAGATAAAAAATAAAATTTTCACAATAAAAACTTTTCAAACCACATTTTTATGTGCTAAGATGACATCGATATAGAAATCAACAGGAGGAAAAAACCTATGAAACCCGGATATTTTACATTTGGTTTAATTGCGACACTGGTCGCGGGCAATGCGGTCGCGGTCGATTTGGGATATAGCACAAACAGTATCGCCGCGCATAACATTATGGCGATACAACACACAATCGTGAATCGCGCAATTGTGTTGCCGGCGGCGCAAACCGGTGCGAAGAATGTCGTGCGTGACGAACGCAAAGAACCGCGCAATCCAGATGAATATGGTGAAATGATTTACTATGGTGAATACGGCGACGATACGGGCATTTTACCTTTGGTTGGACGCAACGGTGGCGATGCGTCAAATGCGTATATTGGCGCGGATTGGCAACACATAGATGAAGATGTAAAATTCAAATCATATCCACATATGGATACCGCAATGGATTTGGGTATGATTGAATTTGGTAATAATTATGAAACCCTGTATGATCGACCATTAGATTTGAAATTCTTTGGCGGTTATGTTGGCGGGCGCATCAAAAATGACGCGGTTCGCATTGGGCAAGATGGCGGATTTGTTGGCATATTCGCACACCAATCCATTGATAATTTTGATATCAATGTGGTTGGAAACTTTGGTTTGATGATAAACAATGTTCGCGATTTGCCAACCACGGACGATTTTAATAATGTGTGGGTGTCAATAAATGCAGATGCGGCATACAATATTGCAATTGCTGAATATGTCGTTTTGCGTCCAAATGTTCGTGGTGGATATATGTGGATTTATTCGCCAAATTATGAATTAAAAAATGGTGAAAATATCAACAATAAAAACTTTGGTGTGTTTGAATTGACGCCGGCGGTTGATTTGGTTGCAAACATTGATGATGGTTGGTCGATTGGGGCACGCGGGGCGTATGTTATGAATTTTGTAAATGGTGGTGAAACATATGTTGAATATTCCAAAATTTCGAAACTTAAAACCGACGATTATTTCGAATATGGAATCCGGGTTGAAAAAAATATAGATAATTTGAATTTTGGTATTAACGCCGGTCGTCACGACGGCGGACGCACCGGATGGTTTGGTGGTGCAACAGTTAAGTATTTGTTTTAATGATTGGTATGGGCGTGATTTTATCGCGCCCTTTTTTATTACGATTTTTTGTCGGCAATTGCGCGTTTTAATTTGGATATTTCTTGGTCACGTGCATCAATGGCACGACGCAAACGCGGTATTTCGCCATCAGTTGACCAAAACAGTGGCATATAATTACGCGATATAAAATACATACATTCATTTATATCCGCCAATGTCGGTTTATAATCCGGATGCGTTTGCAAAAATTTATTTATCATATACGCCAGTGTCATTTTCTGTGGCATTTTTAACCCCTTGGTACAAGAAAAAACCACCAGAAATAAATTCAAGTGGTTGGAGGTCGATAACAACATCAAGTATTGCGTGCTTATTCTATATATTCACACCCTCCAACCCGGGCTTGGAGTTTTTTGCCCATACAGGCAACTTGATGCGGGGTTATCGCGCCCCACCGATGGAACGCCCACCGGCAATTTAATCATATCAAAAAAATGCTTAAACGCAACGGATTTTTACGCAAAAAAACACCGCCCGGATGTCACCCACAAAATTTTTCAATTCTGCGGGACCCGACCCGGGCGGTGTTCAACATAAATCAAACCATAGTTTAATTCAAAGCATCTTTCAAAGCCTTGCCAGGTTTAAATTTCGGCTGAGTAGAAGCCGGAATTTTGATGGCGGCACCCGTTTGCGGGTTGCGGCCAGTTGTGGCTTTACGCTTTGCGGTTGTGAATGTACCAAAACCGACCAAACGAACATCACCTTTCTTTTTCAGAACTTTGGTGACAGTGTTGATAAATGCATCCAAGCACGCCGCAGCGGTTGCCTTTGTTACATCTACTTCGTTTGCGATTGCTTCAATCAATTGTTGTTTGTTCATATGTTTCTCCTTTCATAAATTTATTTAAGGTGTCCCAGCACCACATGGCAATGCCCACAAAAACCATATTTTATGCCCGATTCAACAAAACAATGTGCCGAATCAAAACATTTCTGTGGGCATTGCCTGTGTTGCCTAAACGAATCGTAGAGAATTCCGCCATTTATGTCAAGATTTATTTATAACAATCAAAATTTTTTTATTTTTTCATTTTGTGTGAACAAGGTCACTGCGCACCACAATTGCGCCGGCAGATGTGTTTTCACACAGAACATAATCGCCCGCGCGGCCGGTCACCGTGACCAAACGATATCGATTCGGTGTGTTGAAAATAAGCACCAATATCACACCCGCCCAAAATAACAACTTGGTAAACGCCCACGGTTTTGAAAAAGCATCTTTGTTAAACGAATCCTTTAACAGGTTTTGGTACAATGCCCATCCCCACATAAACGCCAATATTATCGTCGCAAAAAAGAACACCATTAAAACATACCGCGCAAAAAACGAGAACCCCGCCGCAATCGAATCCCAAAATGAACTTGCCGCCGGACACACAAACAGCGCGCGCCCACTTATATCCGCAGGCAACTGAATCGGTGGCGAACCATCCAAAGAAAAGTCAAACGACGCCATCAACACGATGATGGTTAATAAAACTATCGCAGAAAGCATCGATTTTTTCATATCTTAATCCCACCCAGTATCTTTATTATATCATAAAAAACTAACTAATTGCAATTCTTGTAAGTTTTATTTACAATTTAATTATGTTTGAACGTAAACCGCATATTGTGGTCGCCATTACTACATTCGATTTAGATGCGTTGCGCGTGTCGTTGCCGCCACTGGGGCGAATGCGGGAAAGGTTTACATTGGTAATACATAATGATAATCCGGCAATATGTTTGACCCGCGGTGCCGTGCGCAGGATGTATCCACGTGGGAAATTGCATATTATAAACGCCGGACAAAATCGTGGGGAATTAAAGTCACGGATTGCATTGGTTAATTATATTCGTGACAAAAACATTCCGTGCGATTGGATTGTATTCGTTGACGATGACGATGTGTTGATTGAATGTACCGTGCCAAATGTTGGTCCGGACATATTCGCGATTGTGCAAAATGCAACAACACTTTCTGAATCTTTGACCGACATATTCAAAATATCGCGTGGGTGGACAAATGGTGCACCAATTGGGAAAACGGGACCACACTTTGATATTACCGGAACAATGATTCGTGCAAAAATTTTGTTTGAATTTGCGGAATTTATGCAACCCATTATACCCGATACAGAAAAATTGTTGGCAACCACCAAATATCGCGTACCAATTTCGACACTTTTGTGGGCGGGAATAAATACATTTGTGCAGGTTCGACATCCAACATATGCGCCCATATATATGAATCGCACAAACTATGTCGCAATCAGGATGGGACGCGCAACCACAAAATATGGTCGCACGGTACCGGCCAATGCGCCGGCGCACAAGACAATATCCGAAACAATTAAAAAATTCACGGGATTGGTGGAATTGGTCGCAACGCAAAATATGGTTGCAGAAAATCAATAAAGTTCTATAATCCGGCAAAATGTACACAAGGACGGCATATTATGACATATGATGATATACGCAAACTGTTTTTGAATTATTTTGAATCGCACGGACATAAAATTGTTCCGTCGGCATCGTTGATACCGAATGATCCAACACTGCTTTTTACTGTCGCGGGTATGGTACCGTGGAAGAATATATTTCTGGGATTGGAAAATCCACCTGCCCCGCGCGTGGCGGACGTTCAAAAATGTATTCGCGCAGGCGGCAAACACAATGATTTGGAAGATGTTGGTTTTGACGGCCGTCATCACACTTTCTTTGAAATGTTGGGAAATTGGTCTTTTGGCGATTATTTCAAAGAAGGCGCGATTGAAATGTCGTGGGATTTGTTGACCAATGTTATTGGAATTGACCCGGCGCGTTTGGTTGTCACCGCACACGAATCCGATGACGAAGTCGCAGAAATTTGGCGCAAAGTTGCCGGCAAAGAGGCAATTCGTTTGGGCAAAGACAATTGGTGGTCGGCCGGGGACACCGGTCCGTGTGGCCCGTGCAGTGAAATTTTCTATGATTTTGGCGAAGATGTTCCAGGGGGACTGCCAGGGTCGCCGGATGAAGACGGTGGTCGTTATGTCGAAATATGGAACGATGTGTTTATGCAATATGACCGCGATGCAAATGGGAACCTGACACCACTGCCCAAGAAAAATGTTGATACGGGCGCGGGGTTGGAACGTTGGGCCGCAATGTTACAGGGAAAAATAGATAACTATGACACCGATTTGTTTGTGAATTTGAAACGCGCGGTGTCCGATGTGACGGGCGTGGCCGAAACACCCGATAATATCACCAGTTTCAAGGTTATCACCGACCATTTGCGTTCGGTGGGCTTTGCAATCGCGGATGGGGTTATACCGTCTAACAGTGACCGCGGTTATGTAATTCGTCGTATTTTGCGGCGTGCGATGCGACACGGGCAAATACTGGGACATAACGGCGCATTGTTGTCGAAACTTTACCCGGCATTGGTTGAACAAATGGGTACGGCGTACCCGGAACTGCGCGCAAACGCGGCACATGTTATGGAAATTATTACTAACGAAGAAAATTCTTTTGCCGATATGTTGAACAACGGTATGAAATTATTGGAATCGGAACTGCCAAAAATTCATGGCAATGTGTTACCGGGTGCCGTTGCGTTCAAATTATTTGATACATATGGATTTCCGTTGGATTTAACGCAAATGATTCTGCGCGATAAAAACATTGATGTTGATGTTGCCGGGTTTGAAAGTGAGATGGCCGCGCAAAAAGAACGCAGTCGTGCAAACACACGCGGCACAAAAATATTCTGGGAATCACGAACCGATTTGCCGGAAACGGCGGACGCGACAAAATATGCGCCCGACGAAAATATGGAATCACGGGTTTTGGCGATTCTGCGCAACGGAGAGTTTATAGATTCGGCCGATGCCGGGGACGAAGTTGAAGTCGCATTGGATAAAACGAATTTCTATGGCACCCAAGGTGGCCAGGTTGGCGATATGGGCGAAATAAAAATTGGTGATACGGTCGTATTAAATGTGACCGAGGCCGCACGTTCGGGTGGATTGGTTATGCATCGTGGAACGGTTGCAGGTAAAATTTCCGTCGGGGACGCGGTCCGCACCGTTGTAAATATGCAAAACCGTGCGGCGACCGCACGGGCGCACACCGCAACACATTTGTTGCAATCTGCATTGCGCCGAGTTTTGAACACAGATGTGGAACAACGCGGTTCGCGTGTTGCGCCGGATTCTGTACGGTTTGATTTCTCGTTTGGGCGCGCAATGACAGATGAAGAAAAGACGGCTGTTGAAAACTTGGTTAATCAATGGATTGACGCCGATATGGCGGTCTTGCACGAAGAAATGCCAATAGATGCGGCAAAAAAACGTGGTGCGATGGCTTTGTTTGGTGAAAAGTATGGCGACACCGTGCGCGTGATAACCGCGGGTGATGTGTCATGCGAACTGTGCGGGGGAACACATATCAACCATACCGGTGAAATTATCCGCGCGAAAATAAACAAAGAAAAATCTATCAGCAGCGGTATCCGCCGCATCACAATGTCCGTTGGTGCATTGGCATAACAGTGCCATCATACCAGCGAAACAATGTCGTCATCCCGACGAAAGTCGGGATCCTTTCTGTCACGACGATACTAAAGAGGTCCCGGCCTGCGCCGGGATGACGGAAAATTTATTTTTAGGGTCATGCCTCTATTTTTAACTTGCGTAGAAATTGCGAATTGTGTACAATTTTGCTTGATATCAAGGGGAGAATTTTGCGCATTTTTCAGTTTATATGTTTGATACCCGCCCTGCTTTGCACCGCCGGCGCGATGGCAGAATCCGCCCCCGAAACACCCGCACCATCATCCAGCTCTACAGAAACCGCCGAAGTGACCACGGCACGCGATAAAGAAAATTCTTGGGCAAACAGAGGTCTTACGGCGGCCAGTACCGCAACGACAGGTCTGGGAACAATGGCGGCCGCATCCGCAATTGCAGCACAACGATCGGATGCAGAGGCGGAAAAAGAAATGCGCGCATATATCGAAACAATGAAATGCGATTATGGTGGTGGGCAAAATATCAAATTGGGCAACGAAGAAACAACTCTGCCGGGTGGAAATGAATTATTGGAATACTATACGGAATACAAATCTTTGGCGGATGAATTAAAACAAACCAAAACCGCGTTGGGATTGCGCCCCGGTATTGAAAGCGAAACATTATATGACCGTGCACAAACGGGATTGTATCAATATGCGAACGCCGGCAAAACCGGTGGCGGCGAAACATCACTTTATCGTGCGTTGACGGACAGTGAAAGCACGGATGCAGCCGCATGGACCGAACAAAAAGAGGAAACATCAAAACAATTAAAGACTGGTGCAATTGTCGCCGGCACAGGTATTGTTGGTGGTATTGTTGGAAATCACCTGATTAACGAACGCGGTAAAACAGATACTGATACAAACCTGAACGCCGCAGAAATCGCCGCGGGCGCCGGTAATGTGTTGGGGAAAAAGGACGCCGACAACACCAAACCAACAAATGAAACAAATGTTCCCGTAAAAACAGAGGTCTTAGCAACAGAAAATCCGGCAAAAGCGGAAAACGTTGAATCGAAACCAAGTGAAAAACCGCGCGACACATCAAAAGAAACAACGATTGCTACATCGGATATCAAAGATGCAGTGTCGGTCGTTGTCCCCACCAAGGAGACCGTCCCCAACACGGACAACAAAGAAAAAAATACAGTTGTTGAAACTGGTGGCAATTCACAAAATCAGACAGATAGTATGGTTGCACAGTGGAAAGATAATTTTCGTAAACAATATTCGGGATATGCCATTACGGATGATAACGCAGCAAAACAATTTGACTTCATCGAAGGCGACGAAAACACCGATGAATATAAGAGAATAACAAACGAATGCGACGAATTCAAAAAACAGGGCAAACGGTACGATTGGCACGGAATACCGGGGGCCAAGCATAAAATTGGTAATGTAACGATAAACATAAACAGATATCTCTGTGACGGATATCATTAAAGAATTTTATAAAAATTTTATTTATTGCCATTCATTGTTTTTGGTGCTATGATTTTCCCACATAACCAAAAGGAAAATATTATGTTATTAAAGGGTAAAAAGATTTTAATTACTGGTGTTGCGAACGATTGGTCTATGGCATGGGCCATCGCAAAACGCGCACACGAAAACGGGGCGGAAATTGCAATGCCGTATGCTATGCCGGCGTTGGAAAAACGTGTTCGCCCATTGGCGGAATCAATTGGCGCAAAATTTGTCCAAGAATGCAATGTGCAAAACGATGAACAAATGGATTCTTTGTTTGCGAATATTGAACGCGAATGGGGGCATTTGGACGGAATGCTGCACGCGATTGCGTTTTCCGACAAAAACGAATTGATGGGACGCTATGTCGATACAACGCGTGAAAATTTCAAGAACACAATGGATATTTCCGTTTATTCTTTGGTTGATTTGACACGTCGCGCATCCAAATTGATGACGGATGGTGGTTCTATTGTCACCCTGACCTATTTTGGTGGGGAAAAGTCTGTGCCGAATTACAATGTTATGGGTGTGGCAAAGTCCGCGTTGGATTCGTCGGTGCGTTATTTGGCGTCCGATTTGGGTCGCGATAAAATTCGCATCAACGCAATCAGTGCCGGCCCGATTTTGACACTGGCATCCAGTGGTGTTGGCGGAATCAAGACAATGTTGCGCCTGAATGCGGAACAAACACCGCTGCGCCGGAATATGACATTGGACGATGTATCGGGTGCCGCGATGTATTTGTTCAGTGACCTGTCGTCTGCCGTGACCGGCGAAGTGCACCATGTTGATTGCGGTTATTCCACAACTGGTATGATGCCAAACGAATTGAAAGATACTCTGTTAAAGGCGATGGACGAAAAATAAAAAGAAACCCGCAAATGCGGGTTTTTTTATTGTCTATTTTTTATTTACAAAAATCTTCTCGGGTTTATTTATATTGCACAGGGCGATAATAAAATCGACCAACGCCCAGATACACACCGCAAAACCCGGCACAATCAGCAACCATCCAACCGTTCCCATTAACAACATAACAATACCCTGGTTCGTTTTGCCGGCATAAAATTTATGTGCGCCAAATATCCCCAGCAACCAAACCAATACCAAATAGATTGCTACGGATTTTTCCGCATCAAATTCCACATACCCGCATTTCGGGCAAGCCTTTGCCCGGTCAGAATGGCGCGCGCCACATTCACGACAATAAATCATCGCCATATTGAATCCTTTTGGTTTTTATGAATTTATACTTATTCTATCATTTTTTCAATTGTATTACCACAGGCAATTTTTTATAATACGGGTATGAGCAAAGTACCAGACCTTTTTATCCGTGCCGAGCACGCGGATTTGATTAAAAAATTAAATGCATGGGATATTGCGTATCATCAAAATGATGCGCCAACTGTTGATGATGCAACATACGATGCCGCCAAACGCCGCGCGTTGGAAATCGAAGAAGAATACCCGGAATTGGCGGTGCGCGGTGCATCCACACACGTTGGTGCGGCGCCATCAACCAAATTCAAAACTTATCCGCACAGTGTGCCAATGCTGTCCATATCCGATGTGTTTAATGAAACCGAGGTTGCCGATTGGTTTAACAAATTACCATCCAAGGATTTATTTATTGAATTAAAGGTTGATGGGGTGTCATATGCCGCGCGATATGAAAACGGCGTGTTGGTTCGCGCGTTAACCCGCGGCAGTGGCGTTGCCGGTGAAGATATAACCGAAAACATAAAAACAATTTCGGACATTCCGCAAAAATTATCGGGTGAATTTCCAGATGTTATTGAAGTGCGTGGCGAAGTATATATGATGCGTGATGATTTTATCGCACTGAACGTCGCGGCGGAACAATCGGGCGATAAAGTATTCGCAAATCCGCGTAATGCGGCGGCAGGCAGTTTGCGACAATTAAACCCGCGTATTACCGCGGGACGGAAATTGTCTGCGTTTGGATACACATATGGTGTGGTATCGAACAAGATGTGGGCAACACAATCGGAATATTTTGACCGATTGGAATCGTGGGGGTTCAAGACCACACGCCAATGGGCGCGACACGCAAATTCTATGGATGAAATTCAGGCGATGTATAACGATATTATTTTGACCCGTGCCGATATTCCGTTTGATATTGATGGACTTGTCATCAAGGTGAATGATGTTGCGACCCAAGAACGCATGGGCGCCCGCGCCAACAGTCCCCGGTGGGAGGTTGCATATAAATTCCCCGCGGCACGTGCGGTGACCGCACTGCGCGGTATCACGGTTCAGGTTGGACGCACGGGCGTACTGACCCCGGTGGCGGAATTGGAACCGATAAATATTGGTGGGGTGGTTGTGTCGCGTGCGACACTGCACAATGCGGATGAAATCGCACGATTGGGCGTGCGCGTCGGTGACCGGGTCACGGTTCAACGCGCCGGCGATGTTATTCCGCAAATTGTCGGTGTGGCGGAAAGTGCGCCGAACGCCGTACCATTTGAATTTCCAAAAAAATGCCCGGTGTGTGGTGGCGAAGTTGTGCGCGCAGACGGCGCGGTTGCATTTCGTTGTGTGAATACCTTGTCGTGTCCGGCGCAAAGAATTGGCGAATTGGAACACTTTGTATCGCGCCCCGGTTTTGATATCGAAGGCATCGGCACAAAACAATTAGAATTATTCGTTGAACGTGGTTGGATTGAAAGCCCGGCGGATATTTTTACACTGATTGAAAAATACGGGGACGAAATTAAAAAACTGGACGGATTTGGCGAAAAATCTGTGGCGAATTTGCGCAACGCAATTGATGCGTCACGCAACATTGAATTGGCACGATTTTTGACCGCAATTGGCATTCCCGATGTTGGCAAAACAACCGCAAAATTGTTGGCAAAACATTTTGGAAATTTGGACAATTTGCGTAATGCGGGCGTTGACGATTTAGTCGCGATTGATGGAATTGGTGACACGATGGCGCGCGAGATTGTTTCATTCTTTCAAAACACGCGAAATATCGCGGTGATTGAAAATTTACAGAAACACATTGCCGTAAAATCTGCCGTGCAAAACACGATAAAAACCGAAATTTCTGGCAAGAAAATCGTCCTTACGGGGACATTGGCAAAATACAGTCGTGACAATGCGCGTGAAATTCTGGAACGTATGGGTGCAATTGTTGCGGGGTCGGTTTCACCCAAAACAGACATTGTTTTGGCGGGGGCGGATGCGGGTTCAAAATTAAAACGCGCAAACGAATTGGGCATAACGGTTTGGTCCGAAGAAGATTTTGAACGCGCAATGGCAAATTCGGGGGTCACAAATGGCACGCGATAAAAAAGATGATAAAAAGCCGGTATCTTGGAAATGGCGCATTTTTGTGTGGTGTTTTAATTTGTTCTTGGTTTGCGCATTGGGTGTGGTGTTCTATGTCGCGGTTATATATTTTCAAATGCCATCATTGGATGCGATTTTGAACGAAACGCGCGCGCCGGCAATCGTATTTATGGATAAGAACGGGAGTGAAATTCGCGCATCAAATAAAATTATGGGAACACCGGTGTCGGTTGAAACATTGCCCCCGCATGTGTGGCAGTCGATTGTTGCCATCGAAGATAAACGTTTTTTTAATCATGGCCCGTTTGATACGCGTTCTATGATTCGCGCGGTGGTGTTAAACATATTCCGTGGTCGGTTCGCCGTTGGCGGGTCATCAATAACGCAACAGACCGCAAAAAATATTTTCCTTTCGCGCGATAAAAAAATTTCACGCAAAGTGCAAGAATTGATTTTATCTTATTGGTTAGAAAATCGGTTTGACAAGAATCAAATACTGGATTTATATATGAACCGCGTGTCATTGGTTGGTGGAATGCGCGGGATTGACGCGGCGGCACGCATATTGTTTAGACGGTCGGCATCCGAATTATCGTTGGCCCAGTCCGCCCAAATTGCCGCAATGTTAAAGGCACCAACCACATACAGTCCGTACAAACACCCAAATAAAAACTTTGAACGCGCCCGAACCGTTTTGCAAGAAATGGTACGTCAGGGATATATTGATATAAACACGGCACGTGCGGCGGCGGCGGAATTGGCACCTGCGCCGGGCGCACCGGATACGAACCTGTACCGATATTGGACGGACTTTGTGACGGACGAATTAAAATCGCAAATTGGAATTATGGAATCAGATGTGTATGTTTACACGACACTGGACCCAAAATTACAGAATAAAATTACGCGCGTGATGCCGGAACATTTGAGTGCATACCAAGGCGCGGCGGTTGCCATAGAACGTGACGGTGCAATTCGCGCGATGGTTGGTGGCGCCGATTA
This sequence comes from uncultured Pseudomonadota bacterium, assembly GCA_900320405.1. Taxonomy (GTDB): domain Bacteria; phylum Pseudomonadota; class Alphaproteobacteria; order Rs-D84; family Rs-D84; genus Enterousia. The sequence goes on along the minus strand of OOHM01000001.1, from coordinate 266,039 downwards.
CCAGGCCAGCCAGTTTAACCGTGCCACCGCCCGGCGTCAACCCGGCAGTGCGTTTAAGCCGGTTGTGTACCTGGTTGCATTGGAAAACGGTATGACACCCGACAGTTTTGTGAACGATTCCCCATTCGCAATTGGGGACTATAACCCGAAAAATTATAACGAGAAATATTATGGCGATATAAATTTGGCGACCGCATTTGCGAAAAGTGTGAATTCTGTGCCGTTAAAATTGACCGCACAATATGGGGTTGATTCGGTATTGGCGATGGCGGCGCGTTTGGGGGTTGGAAACAAACTGAGACGCGAATATTCGACCGTTTTGGGGGCATCAGAAATGAATTTATTGGATTTGACGACAATATATGCCGTGATATGGAACGACGGCAAATCTGTGCGTCCATATTCCATCACACGCGTGGTAAATGCGCGGGGCGAAGTATTGTACGAACGCGACCCGTCGGACGCCATACAAATTTTATTACCCGATACAGTAATGTTTATGACGGAATTATTGCGTGACGTTATTAAACCCGCCGGCACGGGACATCGCGCGGCCGCGGCCGGGGTTATTGGCGGAAAAACGGGAACCAGCAATGAAAACCGCGATGCGTGGTTTGTTGGCGCGAACGATAAATTCATTTTGGGTGTATGGGTTGGCAACGATGATTTTACACCAATGAGTTCTAAGATAACCGGCGGAACAATTCCCGCCCAAATATTTCACGACGTGGTGGAATAAAAATTAATCATAACAAAAAAAGGTGGTCGGTGGAGATTTATGGGGATACCATCGACCATAAAAAAACCGCCAACAGAAATTGACGGTCGGGGTGTTGAGAAATCATACAAACCTGTGATTCCGGTGGTTTTCGGATAAACCTGTTGTATAACCACCGGCACCCCGACGACAATATGTCGGGGGAATTATCGCGATGCAAAACATACGAAGAATCTTGATGGATTACGATGCCCTGCACCGGGTTTGTAAAGGCCTCTCACAGCCCCGAATTCAATTCCCATTGAATTCAGAATTATTTTTATCAAATATGAACAACAATTCAACAAAAAAATAACCCGCCGGCGAACCGGCGGAAAATAACGGTCGCAAAAAATCTTTTTCCATTGATTCCCGAACTTTAACGCGTCGGTCTTTCAATGAACATCAATATCAACCATACAACCGCGGCAACACCGATGATTGCATAAACGATATTAGATACCATCGTGGCGGGACCAAACAGCCATGCGACCAAATCAAAGCCGAATATGCCGACCAATCCCCAATTGATTGCGCCAATAAATGTTAATGGTGCAAGAACGTAATCTGTCAATCCTTTCATTTTGTTTCTCCCATTTTGTTGGTTTTGTCATAATTGACGATACCATTATACATCACGGAACATACGCACACAATGCGAACAAATACCTAACAAAAAACGCCCCGACGGGCGTTTTTTAATTAGAATCCGAAAACCATTCTTTGTTTTGATTGACGTTTCTTTTCGTTACGAACGGCTTCTTCTTTCAAACGTTTGCGTTTTGTTGTTGGTTTTTCATAACGCTGGCGTTCTTTCATTTCACGATACAGTCCTTCTTTTTGGGACTTGCGTTTTGCAACACGCAATGCCTGTTCGACGTTGTTATCACGTACCAGAACTTTGACCATAAACCTTTCACCCCCTTTGGCGATTTTATAACTTATAAACTTATCTCTTACCTGGTCCGCCTTCGCTTGCGCTACGGCGAGACACTCAATTTTCTTAATCGTGCGCAATGCGCGCGATAACGAAAATTGGTGGTGGAGCTGATGGGACTCAAACCCACGACCTCCTGAATGCAAATCAGGCGCTCTAATCAACTGAGCTACAACCCCAGAACTCTGCGACGCGTATTTTATGTGTTTTTGTTCCGAAAGTCAATCAAAAAATATATCTTTACACACGGGATGGGAATTTCTATAATTGGTGCACTATGAAGAAAATTATAAACGCAGTTAAAAAATTTATTCACGGCGATGCGTCAAACGCACGCATTAAATGGTCGTTATACGGTCGCATATGGCGCGAAATCGGCAAACCCCAATGGAAATGGTTGACCGCCGGTATCATCGCGACAATCTGTGCCGCGGCGGCCGAAGGTTATACTATTACACTGGTTCAACGCGTCGTTGACCAGGCGTTTATTGAAAAAAATATGGGTTCTACATATATAATCGGGATGCTGATTATATTGGCGTTCGGATTAAAGGGCGCATTTGGATATGCGCGTTCGTTGCTTATGGCCAAGGCGGGATTAACCGCGTCGGCACATCTGCAAAAGCGAATTTATTCGCATATGATGCATATGGATGTGGCCAGTTTTTATGGTGACGGTATTGGAAAATATCTTAACTATTTTGGGGTCCAGGCGGGTGCGGTTCTTAACCTGGTCACGGGAACGATTGTTCGAACGGTTCAGCAAATTGCGACTTTGGCGATTACATTGGGTTTAATGGTGTACTATGCCCCGCAGTTGTGCGCGATATTGGTGTTTTTGGTGCCGGCACTGATGATACCAATGATTCTTATTATGCGCAAACGCCGGAAATTGTCACGACAATCGTTCGGCATTGCAAATAATGTTTCACAACAATTGAACCAGACCCTGCGCGGAATGAAAACCATTCAGGCGTTCGCCACCCAAAAGACCGAGATTAAACGGTTTGAACACGTTGTAAATGATGCAATTGTGAATTCGTACAAAAGCACCCAGGCAAACGGTCTGCGTTCGCCATTGATGGAATTGGTTATATCGATTGGGTTGTGTGTGGCAATGATTCTGGGGGGACATTTTATTGTCAGTGGCGCAATCACAACCGGTGATTTTACGGCGTTTCTGTTGGCGTTGACCGCGGCGTACAAACCGGCCAAGGCGATTACCGGCGTCGGTGACACGGTTCAGCACGGGTTGCTTGCGGCCGAAGTGTTATTTGATTTCTTGGACACCAAACCAACGATTCGTGATGCGCGTGACGCGACAGAATTGCACGCGGTGCAACCTTCAATAGAATTTCGCGATGTGAACTTTGCATATGTTCCCGAAGAACCCGTATTGCACGACATAAATCTGCGTGTACCGGCGGGTCAGGTTTGCGCCCTGGTCGGCCCCAGTGGTGGTGGAAAAACAACTATGTTTAACCTGTTGGAACGATTTTATGAACCGCAAACGGGCACAATCGCGATAAATGGGCGCGACATACGGAAATATACATTGGATTCTTTGCGTCGTAACATTTCCGAAGTATCACAAGATGTGTTTCTGTTCAACGACACGATTGAGGCGAACATTAAGTATGGCGCACCAAATGCAACACATGATGAAGTAGTTGCCGCCGCGACGGCCGCAAACGCGCACGATTTTATTATGGAATTTCCGCACGGATATGAATCGCGGGTCGGTGAAGGTGGCGCATTGCTGTCGGGCGGGCAAAAACAACGCATTGCAATCGCGCGCGCGATTTTGAAAAACGCCCCTATTCTGTTGTTGGACGAAGCTACAAGTGCATTGGACACCGAAAGCGAGAAATTGATTCAATCTGCATTAAAAGATTTGATGCGTGGGCGTACAACATTTGTTATTGCGCACCGTTTGTCTACTATATTGGATGCCGATATAATCTGTGTTATTAAAAACGGTCATATCATCGAACAGGGAACTGATGCGGAATTGGTCGCATTGGACGGGGAATATAAAAAGTTGCGTGATATCCAATTCAAAGGAAAAAATAACACAAAAAATAAAAATTAGTATTTTTGTGATTTTTTCTTGATTTTTTATAAAACTGTGTCATAATTTGCCCCGAACTGCTGGAAAAAGACAGAAAGTTCTGGGGCTATAGCTCAGTTGGTAGAGCAAATGACTTTTAATCATTGGGTCCAGGGTTCGAGTCCCTGTGGCCCCACCAAAAATCAAAACCGCTTATGCGGTTTTTATTTTTGCCCCGGGGAAACAAGACGAGAGCCCGTGGGTTCGACACGATAGTTGGTGAAAACAAGCATCTGCGCAGTTTGAACCATACGAGTGGAAGGGTCCCAACACGCAGTGTTGGGATGTGCAATCCCTGTGGCCCCACCAAAAATTAAAACCGACCTTGTGTCGGTTTTCATTTTTTCGCCTGTTTTTCTGGTGCAATCGCATTGTTCAAAATGACATCAAAATTTTTGGTTACATCAGTATTGGAATTTAACCAATCAGTGATTTCACCGGCGATATCTTTGATATATCCGGCAATTATTCGACGATGCCCGCCCAATCTGTGCGCAACGACCATGCGCGCCATATCACGCGTCAATTCCGTCAATAATTGTAATTGGTCGGGCGCAATAATATTTTGTCTGCCATATCCCAAAACCAGACCTTCCAATTCTTGATAATATTGATGAATTGCGTTCGTATATTCTGCCCTCAGGTGCATTTTTTTGGTTATTTGCGATTCTGGAACATTGCGAATTTCGGCAATATTCGCGCGTGTAATCTGTCTGCGCATACCCATAATTTTCATTAAAACAAACACAAAGTGCAAAATTATCGTATTTATTTTGTCATTAACCCCATTGGCCAGACTTTTCTGTAATCGCCGCGACACACGGGTTGTTGTGTAATCGTACAGCAAGAATACCAACGGTATCGCCAATAATGATGCAGAAATATTACTAATCAATCCTTCAACCGCCGGGTCATGAACATTATCCAAAGATACAGTAAACAACAGCACCCCACCGGCAATCGATATAAGATATGGCAGACTGCGCAGTAAAAAATCACGAATTTTTATCCACATGATATAAATTATGCCATATTGCCACACCCAAACCATTGGAAAGAAGTCTTAATAAACATTGACAAAAACATCATGCGTATCTTGAAATTTGGTCGATTTTGTACTATAATGGTGTGTGAATGGCGCAGAACCAAAGGTGGTGCATATGGCAGTTAACGGTAAAGATTTTTTGAAAAAATTTTTCAACATACTTCGCTTGCACGATATGCAGGACAATGATTATGAACGTTGGGTCCGGTTCGAGGATTTTGTGTCAAAAAATAATATGACCGACAATATGAAAAAATGGGCCGGTTATTTAGAAAAAGACCCAATAAATCCCACCAAATATTTACGCCAGCCCGCGCCAGATGGTTTCTTTAAAATTCAGGATTACCCAAACATTGACGATGTACCGGATGAAGATTTAGAACAATTATATTTGGCATGTCAAACGGCATTTGATGGGCTAAAGAAAAATAGGGATGCCTATATCGACAATGCCAAAGTGTATAACTTTATAAATAACTTTTATGATACATTTTCAGATAAAAATTCCAGTCGTATAGCACGTCCAACCACCAAAACATCCATTGATAATTTGGTTAAATTATTGAAAACAATTACAAAAGATTATCCAACATCGGGCGGTGAATTACAGGTAATTTTGCGTTCTGTATTAAATGGTTCGCTGGAAAACTTTATACAAAAGGCGGAAAAAGAAGATTACAACAAGAACGACGAATTTCAATCTACGTTGAAAAATGTTGCTGAATCATTTACAAACTATGGTAACGATGCGATCAAAGAACGTGTTGATAAATTATTAAAAAATATTATCGATAAAGAAACAGATGTAGCCAAGAAAAATACTTTGCAACATTTGGTAAAATCTGTGTCAAACAATCGCATTGCGGACGATTATGGCGCCTGGACAGAATCACATATTAGCAACACCGCAAAAGATAAATTCAAATTAAAGTATTCCGCTATATTTAAAGAACTGTATAGCGAACAAAAAGTTTTTGATGCATTTAAACAGTATGAAGGCAGTGATAAACAAGTATCTGCGGCGATAGAAAAAACAAAAACAGATATGGACTATGCAAATCCTGAATCCAAGGATTTTGTATCCAAAAAACGCGAGGAAGAATTAACATTGCCGCAACAAATTAGAAAATGGGCATCTAATACATACGAGGGGTATTTTGACAAATATTCCAAATTTAAGGGCGACAGAATATTTATGGATGCATCATCCGGCGATATATGCAAGGCACTGGATAAAGCCAAAATTAAACCAACCGATGGTTTGGCAAAAATTATTGAAAATGAAAAGAATATACAAAAATCATTGCAAGATAACGTCAACGCGCGTGGTGCGTTTGAATGGTTTATTTCAACATTGAAAGAATTACAATCTGATTCCAAAATGTCAAAAGCATTTGAAGGCGCATTAAAAAGCGGTCGTCAAATGAAAAGCCTGGTGAAAGAAATAATCATTATTGCCGCAGAAGCGGATGACCCAAAGGTAACTGCCAAAGCCAAGATTGCATTGGAAGTGTTATCTGTTATTAAATATGGCAATACAACCAGTAATGTTATGGATGCAATCAAAGGCGATAAAGATTTATTTAGCCTAATGTCTAATAAAGATTTGTCTTGGAATAAAAACGAAGGCGTTAAATTCGTAACAACCGCAATTGACAAAACAATTCGTGCCGCCTTTATCGGGGCCGGATATGGCGCAACATTCATATGGAACAATGCAAGAAAACTGGGCAGTAAATTTAATCAAAAATTTATGGACAATAAAAAGGATGCAACCGGTCAACGTATGAAACAGGCAAGTGATAGATGGGATGCAGATCATGTGGCCGCAAAAGCAGAAATTGAACAGCGCAAGGCCAATACCGAAGCCACCCGCACAAACCAAATTGCAAAACGCGATGCAACCGGAATTAGAAATGATAACGACCTGGATATAGAAGAAAAATATTTAGAAAAGCGCATTGATTTGAAAAACGTGTTGGAATCCAAAGTCGCACCAATCAATGCTGAACTGGAAACATATAATGAAATGCTTGATATGGTGGAACACATTGGTTATCTGGATTGGCAAAAATCCATAACCAAGGATCCCGAGATTTCAAAAAAGCTGTCTGCAAACCAGGCGGATATCTTGGCACAATTAGAAAAATATGAAGACGAATTAACAAAACTCGGATTTACGCGCGGTTCATCTTTTGATATATCAACACTTGGAAATAAAATCCAAGACAAAATAGATGATCTTAGCAACGATCCAACATATAACCGACACCTATTAACACTTAACAAGACGAACGATTCTATTTATTCACGCCAAGAAGCCATAAATAAATATAAAAAGGCAACCGCAGAAATCCAGGCATTGGATGAAACAATTAAGAAAGACGAAAAGAAAATTAACAGTTGGGACGATGAACATAAAAATGTTTATGAGGAACTTATGGCATATTGGGATTTTCTGGAAACCGGGCGCGATTCACATACTGGTCCACTTTACACACGCCGCTTTGCATCTGCAAAAAAGAATCAAGCGCGTCTTAATCCCAAGGCCATGAATCTATACAACAAATTCCGCGGTGATTATCATGCTGCGTAATTTAATCCCCCAATTGGGGGATTTTTTGTGTTGAAATCGCACAGACTGGGTGCTAAGATTCCCGCGTAATAATTTCTCAACCAAAAGGAAAGAATATGTATATTATGGCGTTGAACTGTGGTTCATCCAGTTTGAAATATCAAATCTTTGATGCGGATTCTAAAAAACAAGTTGTCGGCGGTAATGTCGAAAAAATTGGTTCGCCAGATTCTTTTATCACACAAAAATATCCCGATGGGACAAAACAGAAAAAAGAAACCGAAATGAAAAATCATAACGAGGCGTTGGGCGTTGTTATGAATATGTTGCGCGATGCATCGGTTGATATGAACGAAATTCGCGGTGTTGGACACCGCGTGGTTATGGGCGGTTCTAAATTTGCGTCTTCCGTTGAAATTAACGACGAAGTTATGCGTGAAATTCAAAACTGGCGCGATTTGATGCCGTTGCATATTCCGGCATCACTGATGGGGATTGAAAGTGCGCGCCAAATGTTGCCAAATGCGACCCAGGTTGCCGTATTTGATACCGCATTTTTACAAACCATGCCAGAGGCATCATATCGATATGCGGTGCCGGACGCGTGGTATCGCGAATTGGGCGTGCGTCGTTATGGTTTCCACGGAACAAGCCACCTGTATGTTTCCAAACGTGCGGCTGCAATGTTGGGCAAACCGGCATCTGAATGCAATTTGATTACTATGCACATCGGTTCGGGTGCATCGGGCGTTGCAATCAAAAAAGGCGTTGCGGTTGATACAACATTGGGTATGACGCCAACCGCGGGATTGATGATGGGAACACGTCCGGGCGATGTTGATGCGGGTGCGTTGCTGTATGTTATGGAGAAATTGAAACTTTCGCCGGAACAAATGACCAAACATTTGAACAAAGATTCGGGGCACCTTGGGATTACAAAGTGCTTTGCGGACCGCCGCGATGTTGAAAGCAACCGCGAAATCAATCCAGATTGCAAATTGGCATTGGAAATGGAAGTTCATACCGTTAAAAAATACATTGGCGCGTTTATGGCGGAATTGGGTCATACCGATGCGTTGGTATTTACGGCGGGCGTTGGCGAAAACGACGATTACCTGCGTGAACAATTCTGTTCTGGATTGGAAGAATTGGGCATTAAATTGGATGTCGAGAAAAACAAAAAGGCGTTGGCACGCCTGGATGCCGGCGAATGCGAAATTTCCACACCCGACAGTCGCGTTAAAATATTTATGATTCCAACAAATGAAGAAATCGTTATTGTGGAAGATACAATCGGCATTATGAATAAAACATACGATGCAAACCACCTGAAAATGAATTATTCATTTGCAAAACAAAGATAGTTGTTAGGGGTTGTTGAAACGGCGCGCAATGCGCCGTTTTCTATTTTTCTTGTGTTTTTAATAAAAACCGTGTATTATTTGTCGCGTGGTGCGGTTGGTATGCACCGCGCAAGCCCCGCAATCACAGATTCACTACTAATATGGCAATGTGCCCTATTCGCAATGGATTCGCGTGATTGCGGAAATGTTAAATATTAAAAAAGGATTATAAATGGTGAAATTACACAAACACGTCGAACCCGAAGTGGTGGTCGACGATATTGATACAGATATGGACGAAGATTTGTCTGTACATGTATCCACAGAAAAATCTAATAAAAAACATATCAATCCGGAATCGGATGAAAATGATAACAAGGTATATTTTATGGCGTTGGGTGGTTTGGAACACGTGGGCCAAAATATGTACCTGTATAAATACCGCGGCAAATTCTTGGTCGTTGATTGCGGTATGGGATTTCTGGAAGAAGAAATCGGTGCCGGTGATGTTCAATACTGTGACACAACTTGGTTGGAAAAACGCAAAAAAGATGTTGTCGCATTTGTTGTGACCCACGGTCACGAAGACCATATCGGCGCATTGAAATACATTTGGCCAAAGTTCCGCAAGCCGATTTACTGCACACGATTCCCGGCGGAAATTTTGCGTAAAACATTCCGTGGAATCGAATTAGATTTTGACCCAAAGAAAGATATTGTGGAATTTGATGCCGCGGGCGCAACACTGGATTTGAAACCGTTTACCGTCGAAACTTTCCACGTAAGTCACTCGGTTCCCGAGGCACAAATGTTGATTATCAAGACCGGCGCAGGAAAAATTCTGCACACCGGCGATTGGACATTTAATGATGATAACCCGATTGAACCCGGTACAGACTATGCGCGTTTGCGGGAAATTGGTTCAGACCCGAAATTGTTGGCGTGTGCGTGTGATTCGACTTCGTCCGCACGCCAAACCGTTCAAACAACCGAAATTCAGGTTCGTGATACTTTGACGGAAATTATGAAAAACGCCCCGGGACGCGTTATTGTCACCGGTTATTCACGAAGCCTTGCCCGTATGAAAATGTTTGCAGATGCCGCACACGCCGCGGGACGCGTTGCCGCAATCAAAGAACGCAGCAACCCAAGTCCGGTGCCGTATGTCGGGTTACCGGAATTCCGTGAAATGGGAATCGAATTCAAATATTTGAATGAAGACGATGTTTACCTGCATTCGGAAATCAAAGATTTGCCGGCGGAAAAGCAGGCAATATTCCTGACCGGGTCCCAGGGGGAAAAGTTCGCGATGTTGACGCGTCTGTGTCGTGGCCAGGTTAAAGAAATGAAATTAATGCCGACCGATACGGTGGTATTCAGTTCCATTATTATTCCGGGGCGCGAACAAGATGTGTCGTTCCTGTATAACAAATTGGCGCGTATGGGTATTCGCACGCACACAATTTATGACACCGACCATGTCCACGCCAGTGGTCATGCCGGACGACCCGAATTCGAACGGTTCTATGATATGGTTCATCCCCAGGTTTCTATTCCTATGCATGGCGATTATATAAACGAAATGCTGAACGGGAAAATGGCAATGGAACGCGGTGGTGCAAAACATATGATGTTGGTACGCAATGGTGAAATGGTCGCCTTGGCCGATGGCACGGAACCATATGTTTGCGAAACAATTGAAACCGGATTCGTTGTTATGGAGGGCGAAACCGAACGCAGTGCCAATGACCAGGTTTATAAAAACCGTAAAAAAATCGCATCAAACGGCGCGATATTCGTGACATTGCCGGTTGATAAACGCGGTTTCTTAAAGGGCACGCCCGAGGTTTCCAGTGCCGGTATTTTCGAATCTGATACAACCGGATTTATGAAACGGCAAATTCAAATTGAAATTACCAAGGCAATTGACGCATTGTCCAAGGCCGAACGGAAATCGCAAGACAACCTGGTTCGGGCGGTGCAAAGTGCCGCGAACAAAGTTGTGCGCGCGTCGTTGGGTGCGGATAAAAAACCGCAATACAGTGTGCATTTTGTTCAAAAATAATATGAACGCCCCAAACGGGGCGTTTTACTTTTTTGTTTGATCAACCAAATTTGAATTAAGTTCCGTGGTATCTAACATACCCATTGTTGCCAATTCGTCCTCTAAATTTGATACTATCATTTTCAACAGCATATATAATTCGCCAATCGTCATTTGGTTTTTGGCATAATAATTGTACATCGCGGTTATAAGTGTTTGCGGTATTGGGTTTTCTGTTATTATATTGCCATTTGAAAACATTGATGTCCCCTTGAGTAAAAAAAATAAAACCATTTGAAAAATTACAAATGGTTGGAGTATACAAAACAATATCTTAGCAAATATTGACCGCCTTATTCGGTATATTCGGCGAACTCCAACCTGTAAAGATTGGATTAATATCGCCATTGCTGGCGTGCTAAGACGGGGTTTTGTATTCCCCACAATGACAACCCGCCATTGCCCAAAAATTATACTATATCGGCGACAGAAATTCAATTTAAAACTTTTTGATTGGGAAATTAAATATCGATAAAAAATTCTGGACATTAAAATTTAATTTCTATACAATAAAATCGTCGAAACAAAAGGGAGAAAATATGCCAAAAACAACAAAAACAACCAAACGCACGACCACCAAACGGGTTGTAAAACCTGTGGCGGCACCGGCACCAGAAATGCACGAATGCCATTGTGGATGCAGATGCACACCACTTAAAAAATGTTTCTATTTGGGTGGGATGTTTATATTGGGATTCTTGGTCGCATACTTTTGCGTGTGTCCATGCCATAAATTCGGGCCAAAAATGCACCGTATGCATCCGGTTTTTGTAAATGGATGTTTAGATATGCAATCAATCAAATGTCCAAAAATGCAGGCGGCATTGGCGGTCGCAGATGTTGACGCAAACGGTTGTGTTTCAGAAGAAGAATTTCGTGCCGCAAAACGCGCGATGCGTCGCAATATGCGCGAACATAAAGATTAAATATTATACGAATTGAAACACCCGCAACGGCGGGTGTTTTTTTATCTTACTGTTTATTAAAACTGACCTTTGGGGTCCGGCGTTCGGATTCATCCATTTCGAACAATTTTTCTTTGGTGACCCCAAACATACGCGCGACAATATTTGATGGGAATTGTTCAATCTGGGTATTTAATGCCATTACAACGGTATTATAAAATTGACGCGCAGATTGAATTTTTGTTTCTGTATCCGTTAATTCGCGTTGCAATTCCAAGAAATTTTCGTTTGCACGCAGGGTTGGATATGATTCCCCAAGGGCAAATAACTTGTTCAATGCACCGGTCAGTCCGCGTTCCGCCGACGCGCCGTCCAACGGATTTGTTGACATTGCCGTATTACGCGCCTTGATAACATCTGAAAGCGTATCTTTTTCGTGTGCCGCCGCGCCACGAACCGTTTCAACCAGGTTTGGTATCAAATCGTACCGGCGTTTTAATTGCGTGTCGATTGTTGACCATGCCTCGCGTGCCTGGTTCCGACGGGAAACCAGTCCGTTATAAACCGCAATAATATATAACACCAAAACTGCAACAATTCCAATTGCCGTCCACATATTTCATCCTTTTTGTTTTTATGGTTGTGTTTACATTTTATAATAAATTAGATTAAAAGCAAACAAAAACCCGCATCGTGCGGGTTATTTTACTTTTTCCAAAATGCAAAACCTGATTTTTTTTCTTTATGTTCTTCGCGACTTTTTCTTTCTTCGCGGGCACGCCGGCGTTCCGCACGACGTTCTTGGAATCTTTTTGCGGATTCTTCATCGCGTTGAATCAATTTAATTGTTGTGACGGATAATTTGCCATTGCGAACCTCTTCTTCAAATTCGACGATATCGCCTTCATTAAGGAATCGCAAATCTGCATCTTTCAAAGAACTGGAATGAACAAAAACATCATCTGTATTGCCGTCTTCATTCGGCGTGTCCGGCGCAATAAAACCAAAACACTTTTTGCCGTTATACCATTTTACTTTACCTTGACGCATCTTTTTTTCCTTTGCTAACCTTGTTTATGATTCAACCATATTCAGTTGCATCTAATTGAATCTTGTCACAATAAAAATGTAAAATCAAGAAAATATCATATGTGACCAAAAGGATATTTGTCCGTATAGCCCTATTTTTTATAATACCGATAAACTTCATTCATAACAAAATTGAACAAACGCGTTGCCAAATCTTTACCGGGAATATTTGTCCCCGCACGGGCCCGCGGTAACGCAGAAACCAATATGAAACGCGCCATAAAACGGAAAATAGCAATCTGTTGAGTCAAATCCAACTTTGATGAAGAATTTGTGATATGGAAAATCTCGTTCTTGACCGCCGCATCCAATTTGTTCAATATGGTTTCCATCATACTTGCCGGATAATATAATTTGCATTCACGCGGGAAACCTTCGAACAGTGCGACATCACCACCACGACTGTATAAAATATTCCACCCAACACGATCAAACAAATCGTCCAAGCAACGGCATATCATAAGGTTATATTCACGAATACCGTTTTCCATAAATTCGGCCAGTTCTTTTTCAATCTTGGCATTTTCCATATTCGGGTCTTCACGAATCAACGCATAGTAATCATGTGTTTTGCGTTCAAATTCAAAGAATGTGCGAACCTGGCATATAATTTCCATGGGGATAACATAATCCGGCGTACCAATATTTATAATAACCTTGGAATCACGATAATTACGCGGATTGCCAATATCATAGAATTTGTCACGCACGGTCAACACACGTTCCGGCATCATAATATTAAGGCGTTCGATAAATGTGCGGGCCTGGGGTATCAAGTCAAACAAACATTTTACACGCCAAACATCATTCAAATACAGGTATGGTTTTTTAACATTATCTAATTCACGAACAATTTTAACAACCAACGCATCGTCACCTTGGCCAAGGACAGATAAAACCTCCTTGGCGGCATCGGTCACATATTTGGAATCAAAACGGGCACGAATTCGTTGTTCAATTTCATCAAAATCTTTCTTTGACACCGATTCCGCCATAACGGATGATAATGCCGCGATAACATCTTCGATAAAGAATCGATAATATTTACCCGTGACCTTGTCCAATGCGCGTTCAATGTTTTTTTGGGCCGCGACAATAACAGTCACAATTGATGACACAGATAAATCAATTTTATGCGACGCACCGGATGTAAAAAACTGGTTCCGCATCGGGTCGGCGTCCAAACGATGATTTACCAAATAAGAAGACAATGGATTTATGTCGGCAATCTTAATCGGTTTGTTAACAGATGAATCTGTCGCCGGGTCATATTCTGTCACCGCCGTTTTTGGCGCGCCAAAACATTTGCCCAAGACATGAAAAACCTCGCGATAAGACCGCATACCGTCGGTGTAAAGCCGCACAAGGTATTCCGCCGTTTCATCGTTTATGCGCCCGGCAACGCGCGCCTTGTCAATAATGTCAAGGTTATGCCTATCGTGGTCTGCGGTTAAAAGATTAACATCTTGGGCAACCATATATAAATCCGTTATTTCATAATCGGGAACAACACAACATCACGCAGTGTCGGTTGGTCAAAGACAATCGCCGCCAGACGGTCTATACCCATACCCACACCGGAAATCGGTGGAAACCCGTGTTCCATCGCACGAACAAAGTCGTTGTCGGGATTAAACGCTTCTTCTTCGCCGCCGGCGATACTCTTCGCCTGGTCTTCGAATGCCTGGGCCTGTTGAATCGGGTTAACCAATTCGGAATATCCCTTGCACAATTCGCCCCCCGCCACCAACAATTGATACATATCCAAACGCCGGTCATCATCGTCGTTGCGACGCGCCAATGGTACCATATATGTTGGATAATTGTACAGGATTGTAGGCTGAACAATTTGAGTGCGGATTTTGCGCTTGTATACATAATCAACCAATGTTGCCAATGATTTCAAATTTTCTAATTCATCGGCCGGGAACATACCTTCGTCAACCAATTTTTGGCGCAGAACATCAACATCTTCAAAATCCAAAATGTTGCAACCGAATAATTCGTTCATTTTTGCGGTGTAATCTATCATTTCGTATTTTGAAAAATCTAATTTTGTACCCTGGTATTCAATTTGTAATGTGCCACGGGCGCGCATAATCAAATCTTGCACCAGTTTCCACGTGAATTCAATATTCCGTTTGTAATCCCAATACGCCGCATACCATTCAATCATAGTAAATTCTTGCAGGTGCATCGCATCCATACCTTCGTTGCGAAAATCCTTGGCGACCTCGTACACACGGTCAAATCCGGCACCAATCGCCATCTTTAAGAACAATTCCGGTGAAATACGCAATTGGAAATCGGCATCCAATGCATTATGGTGTGTTGTGAATGGACGTGCCGCCGCACCCGATGCGATGTTCTGCATAATTGGGGTTTCGATTTCTAAAAAACCGTTATCATTCATAAAATCACGCAAATGCTGGGTCATTTTGAAACGCCCCAACAATGCGTTACGCGATTCTGGGTTAGAAATAATATCCAGATAGCGTTGACGATAACGCGTTTCCATATCGGTTAAACCGTGGAATTTTTCCGGCAACGGACGCAACGCCTTGGCCAAGATTTCATAGGCAGATACACGCACGGTCAATTCGCCCGCCGTTGTGTGATACAATTCACCGGTTATACCAATAAAATCGCCCAAATCGACATTGGCCTTCATAAATTTATAATTTTCTTCGCCCAATTCTTCGCGCGACATAGAAAACTGAATTTCACCATTTATGTCATAAATGCGCCCAAACATTAATTTACCAAGCCACCGCAACGCCGTCACACGACCACAAAGTTTCACCGCCGTGCCGTCCGCCAATTCGCGTGATTCCGCAATTGTATGTGTACGGTCAAATTTATCCTTCCATACAACGCCATCGCGTGCGCGGATGTTTTCGGCCTTTTGCAGACGGGCCGTCAATTCGTTTGTGGACATTGTTGTGTTTTCTGACATAACCTTTTCCTTTTGTTTTTTAAAAAAACGGGGCACCACAAAGGTGCGCCCGCAAATTTCGTTGTGGTCGCACCATTATAGCAAAGATTTCTTGCACATTGTACGCATTTACCATTCCGTGTTGTTAAACACACGACGGTATTATGGACGCTTTTATGCCGGTTGTCAAAGGATTTATTTATAAAAAACGCAAAAATTAACTGGTTATGATGTTTTTCTGCATTTATAATACCCCAACAATAATTTGGAAAAGTAAACATATGAACACCAGAATCGCAATCGATTTGGATAATACAGTTTTTGATACTGCGCGTGTAATTCACGATATTTGTGAACGGCATAATGTCGATTTTAATATGCTTAAAACATATGACCCATATCAATGTGTGCCCAAATATGTTGCAGATGAAATAATGGGGGCATTCGATTCCCCGGAACTGCGAAACATACCGGTTGTAAATGCCCGGATTCCGGAATTATTAAATCGCATGGTCGCCCGCGACGATATAGAAATCTATTTTATTACAGAACGTCCAATTGCTATGTCAGATATGGATCTTATGCAATTACAAAATGCGGGAATTGTATGTGATAAAAGTCGGGTTGTAAATCATAAACCTAAAATCGAGGCACTGCGCAAATACAACATTGATTTGTGTTTTGACGATTCACCAAATGTTGTGCACGACTGTATTACAAACGATATTGATATTGTGATGATTTCAAATCCGGATACACCGTACAATCACCATCTGTGTGACCGCGTGGAACATTATCCCGATTTGGCCACCGCACTGATAGAGCACGGAATAATCACGAAATAACAAGGCAAGGAAAAGAGAAAAAGAAATGGTCAAAAAAGTATATCCAATAAAATGGGATAAAGAAAACGGCAAATGGGTATTACAGTATGTGACGACCAGCGGCGGCACACAAAAGGTTTTGTCACCGGAAAAAATTGCACTGGAAAATTATCTTGACGAACTGAAAGCCTATCAAGAATCTGTGATGCAAAAATCACACTAACAATATTTATACATTATTTTGGCGATTAAATACGCGCGCCGCCGCCACCGCGTGACGCCATATTTTTATTTAATTCCACCCGTTTGATTGCGGCGGGCACACGCGGTGATTTATTACCGTTCTCAATCGCCTTGTTATAATTTATCAATGCCTTGGAATATTCGCCCAGGGCTTCCCGTGCGACACCCGCGTTATAGTATGCCGCCGCGAATGCGGTTTTATCTTTGATATCTTTAATAATATGCCCGATTGCAGTTAATGCGCGTTCATATTCACCCATATTATTGTATGTCGCGGCCAAGTCATTAAAGATTTGCGCATTGCCCGGATTTTTTGTTGCCAATGTTTCGAACTTTTCTGCGGCCGATGCATAGTCACCCGCCAAGAAATCCGCATTTGCCAAAAAATATAAAGAATCCGTCATCGATTTTTTATTTGGACGTTTATAAAGGTGATTTATGTCGCCCAATTCATATTTACCCCCGTCAAAATCCGCCAATATTTGCGGGGTCATATGCGCCAACATTTCCCCAATTGTTTGGCCGGAAAATTTTGTTTTACCGTCATGTGTGACCGGGTTTTTAATCCATTCTTGAAACGCGTTCAATGTTTCCATATTTATTTTGGTATCTTGATCTTTGCCAAGCCAAAAAACAGAGCGTTCTTCACCCATCAAACGAAAGAATTCATAAAGACTTTGTTCGGGCAATTGCAAGAAATCTTCGGGTGTTATATTGCCCATCAAAATTTGTCCTTCAATCCAACGCCGTGACCATAACCCGCGTCCACCAACCGTATACAACCCCAAAATGTCCGCCAATTCCTTATCCGATGCGCCGGCAATTGCGCGTGCGCCAAACGAACGCGGGGCAACAATTGGATATTTTGCAAAACATTCACGCACCATATCCGCGGTAATATTGTCACCATATTCTTTGTATAAATTGCGCAATGTTTCGTTTCTTTCACGATGATTTTTATCGTCTGGTTCTTCCATAAGTTTTGTACCGGAATTATAAAAAATCGACGCAAACGCACACATACGCGCCGCATTATCCAAATGTAAATTTTCACACCCAACATCATAGCAATACATTAAAAAGTATGTTTCACGTGTTTCCAAAAAGTGTATAGATTCATCCCACGCACGCGCAATCGGTATCGGTTTCGTATTTTTAGAAACCTTTTTACCATCACTGGTTGTGGTGACACCGAACGCAATTGTCCAAACACCACGGGAATCTTTGTACGGGACACAATATTTTCCGGATTTGTCTAACTTGATTCCTTCATTCAAAATCAATTCCAACATAATATACGGCGTGACCGGGGCCAACATTTCTTTGTATTCGCCAAATGTCAAATTTTTCTGAATCTGATTACGTGTGGGCGCATCGTCTTTTTCTTGTGACGCGGATTCTTTATCACGCGCCTTCTGTTTATTTCCGTGCAACGCGACACCACCCGCAACCATTGCAGCCGTTGCAATTCCCAACGCAGATTTTGTAAGTTTTGTTTTCTTGGCCTGTATCATAAATATACCCCATTGTTTTATCGGGCATATTATATCACAAAACCACAAATTTGACAATTATAAATACCGTGACGATATCATACAGAATATTTTTCAAACACGCGGTTTAATTGGTTATGAACCGGTATTATAGTGGCACATTTTGCCATATGTTTGACCGTGGTCGCGCCGATGTATGTGCAACAAGATGCAATTCCACCATTTATATCCTGCAATATTTTGTCAATCGGCCCGGTGTATGGTATCAACAATTCGCGGCCTTCGGATGTTTTATAGTCCGCCATACCGCCCGCAAATTTATTGTTCGCATATTCAGATGACATTCCGTAATACGCCTTGAAATATTTTGTTTGAACAACGCGCGCACCATCCACAATTTCATTGGTTTCGAAATGTTTTTCGATGACATTACCCGCGGCTTCGTCCGAACCGGCAAATATTCCACCCGCCATAACAAAATCTGCATTCAAACACAACGCCTTGCATATATCACCAACATCGACAATTCCGCCATCCGCGCAAATATGACCGTTCACAGAATGCGCAATATCGGCACATTCAATAATTAATGATACCATTGGCGTTCCGCAACCCGTCTGGCGACGCGTTAAACACGCGGAACCGCTGCCTATGCCGCATTTTATAATGTCCGCATAATCTAATAATTTAAGACATATGTCACCACTGGCGATATTTCCGGCCATAATCACTGCATCCGGAAATTCGTCACGAACACGCATCAACACATCCAACGCATTTGGGATATAAAAGTTCGGTGCATCGATACATATATTGCGCGGATTCGTCCATTTATATTTTGATTCTAAATCTTTTAATTTTTGAATTTCCGCATCGGCATTTTTTAACCCGATTGTTATAAACAAATTGTCCAAAGGAATATTTTCGGCCCGACACAAATTCAAAAATTCACCGATTTCATCGATATTGTAGTGTTTATGAATTGTTGCGAACATCCCGCGCGACAATAACTTTTTCGCGACAACAAAGTTTCCAACCGTTGCCATATTGGCGTTAAAAACGCCAAGACCGGTGCGCGTCTGGCCGTGTTTGAATTTGAAAACCCGCGTCAGGTTCACATCACGTCGCGAATTCAGGTTTATACCCATTTTTGGTCGAATTAAAATATCGCTGTAATCCAAATTAACTTCTGATAATATCTGTGTCATAAAAACCCCTTTAGATAATCGAATCTTAGAATAAAAATCCCGCCATTGCCATAAAATTAAAAGGCAGTCGTTCATTTATGCCGGCAAAATTAAAAAACCACCTAACGGTGGTTTTTAAAATTTTGGTGCGAGCAAAGTACTTCGGTGGCATATGCCACCTCGCCTCGCAACCCTGCGGGTTCTCGCCCCTTTGCAGACAAAATTAAAAAACCACCTAACGGTGGTTTTTAAAATTTTGGTGCGAGCAAAGTACTTCGGTGGCAATGCCACCTCGCCTCGCAACCCTGCGGGTTCTCGCCCCTTTGCCGGCAAAATCAAAAAACCACCTGACGGTGGTTTTTAAAATTTTGGTGCGAGCAAAGGGGCTCGAACCCTCGACCTCAACCTTGGCAAGGTTGCGCTCTAGCCAACTGAGCTACGCTCGCAATTGCGTGGAACATTCTTACATACAAATTTCGTTTTTGCAAGTAAAAAATAAATATTGTTAAAAACGCCCCAAATGGGGCGTTTTATTAAAACCACTTCCACGGCTGCAATACTTTCAGCATACTCATAGCCGTACGCCGGTCCGCAAACGCGTGTCCGCAACGCGGGCATACAATGAACGGTGCAATTGTGGCCTTGTATTTTTTGTATATGAACATCCAGATATAAAGACCAACCGCCCATGCCGCAATTACCAACCCCCACGCAACATAATCAAAATATTTGTTCACGGTGCGGGTCAAAATTTGCACTACGCCAACATTGGATTTTTCCAAATCGTTATAGATTTTCACCGCCACCGGCCACGAAGACGGACGCCACGGATACACGTGTTTAATTCCGTAATTGGTCAGCAATGTTGTGCCCAATCCACCGGTGTTTTTGTCGATTTGTTTTTTGACGGCTTCATCAATCATTTTATCGACTTCGATTTGGGTCAATTTAACCAATTCTTTTTCAACAGTGTCCAATTTATCGTTCACCATTTTGGCAACATTGTCCACTTTGTCCACCGCGGCGTTTGCTTTACCGATTGCAGAATCGGCCTGGTTAACGACTTTATCTACACCATCGGTTTTTACACCAAATTTATTGACCAAACCCGTTAATCCTTTGACACCGGCGGTTGTCTCGGACGCCTTGGCGGTTTGCTCTTTCGCTTTGGCGGTCGTATCGGTCACTTTATCAACCTGTTTTTCAACAATTTTTACTTTTTCAATTGCAATGCCAACTGGCTTTTCTAAATTGATTGCGTTTTTAATTCCGCCCAATAACTTTTCATATTGTTCCACAATGTTGCGTTGCAAATCAAAAAACATTGATACAACAATAGATTTTTTTATCGGCCCCGCATAGTGCGATTTCACATACAACGGAAACCATGCCACAAACGCCAACCATATAATTGACACGATTAAAAACACACGTTTTGCATGCGTGATAACCGATGTTTTTTTTGCGACGGTTTTGGCACCACCGCGGTCGATTACTTCGATTTCTTTTTTTGCCATATTGGTTTCTCCTTTCGTGATATTTATCGTGTTGCCACATTAAAGTTTTTTAACAAACCGCTGTTAAATTCACTTAACGCATCATAAATCGATGTTTTTTTATTGTATTCTATTGCCTGTTTAATTGTTTGATAATAAATTTCCGCATTATCGGCATTATCAAATGTTGCAATTTCGGTTGCCCCCGCCGCATCATAGCGCGCATGTTCACCGGCACACGCCAGTGTATAAACAAATATCAATTTACCAACCGTCTTTTTCGCCACCGCAAGATAGAAACGCGTGTCCATATTCAGCACAAACGCGGGCATTCCCGATTGCTTTACCAACGGTTGCGTTGCGTTTGATTTTTCTTGATTTCCCTTTGCCATTTTTGTTTTTCCTTGTACCATAAACTATCTTTCAACATATGAAAAATAAAATCAACAGTTTAGTTTTCACCGGTGTAATTTTTTATAAACTCAGATTTGAATTCGGCGAAACGCCCCTGCTCTATTGATTCACGGATGCCACGCATCAGGTCTTGATAGAACCACAGGTTATGTTGCGTCAACAATGTCGCGCCCAAAATTTCATTGCACTTAATCAGGTGATGCAAATACGCGCGCGACAGTTTGCACGCCGGGCAATCACATTTATCATCCAGTGGCGCATCATCATCACGATATTTCGCATTACGCATATTCATTGTACCATGACGCGTAAATGCCATTGCCGTGCGACCCGCGCGCGTTGGCATAACACAATCGAACATATCAACCCCGCGTTCAACCGCGCCCAATATATCCAGTGGCGTTCCAACCCCCATTAAATATCGCGGTTTGTCCGTTGGCAACATTGGTGCAACCGTTTCAATCATTTTGAACATTGTATCTTGGGGTTCACCAACCGCCAGTCCGCCAATTGCATAGCCGTCGAAACCGATTTCTGTTAACGCGTGCGCAGATTTTTCACGCAGGTCGGGGAAATCGGCCCCTTGCACAATTCCAAAAATGCCATACCCGGGGCGGTCAACAAATGCATCCTTGCTGCGCGCCGCCCAACGCGTCACCATATCTACATTTTTTGCCGCACGTTCGCGCGTTGTCGGCAAATGCAGGCATTCATCCAAAACCATTGTGATATTTGAATCTAATTGATGTTGAATATGGACTGAATCTTCGGGGCGCAAAAAATGTTTAATTCCGCCATCAATGTGCGATGTAAATTCTACACCTTCTTCCTTCATCTTTACCAAATTCGAAAGGGACATAACCTGGAATCCACCAGAATCCGTTAAAATTGGGCCATGCCAACCACCGAACCGGTGCAATCCGCCCATTTTTTCCACCAAATCGCCACCGGGGCGCATCATCAAATGATATGTGTTGCCCAAAATCACTTCGGTTCCGGTCGCACGAACCTGGTCCATAGTTAATGCTTTGACGGTTGCCGCCGTTCCCACCGCCATAAACGCCGGGGTTTGAAATGTTCCGTGCGCGGTTTCCACACATCCGCGACGCGCGTTTCCATCGGTTGCAATTAAATTAAATTTTAACGACATTTTTCCATCCACCTTTGTGCTAAAAATCTGTCTGCAACGCTGACATTATCATATCTATATTTCCAACTTTGCCTTACCATCTGTTCATGACCAACATAATAATATATAAATGCCTGAACGCCAATCGGCAATTCTGGGTCATCCATAAAGCCCAATAACCAATCGCGTTGAAATTTGAACAGTGGCATAATTGATATATCACGACAATCTATGCCTGCGGCTTTACCGGTCACCAATCTGTATAATTTATGTGTTTGCATTTTATTTTCAATATATTTTATCTCAGCATCATCGAACCATATTCCCAAATGTAGCGCCACACCGAATATTGTACCGGCGAAACGATTACGTATTGAACGCATTTGTTCTTTTGTAAGATTGTTTGGATTTAACATTATGATTCCTTTCTAAATAACAAACAACAATCGCCATAACTGAAAAAACGATATTTTTCCGCAACGGCGTGGGCATATGCGACCTTCATTTCATCCAGGCCCGAAAATGCCGACACCAACATAAACAATGTAGATTTTGGCAAATGAAAGTTCGTTAACAACACATCAACCACACGGAATTTATATCCCGGTGTGATAAATATATCTGTGGTTTGGCAAATCGGTGCGACACGCGCCCCACCGGTGGCGTTTCGGGCGGCACTTTCCAGCGTGCGCAGTGATGTTGTTCCAACGGCAATGACACGCGTGGCGTTGTTTATTATTTCCGCCTGGGCGGGTGTGATACAGCACCATTCACTGTGCATTTTATGTTCGTTTAAATTTTCGGTTTTAACCGGCATCCATGTTCCCGCGCCAACATGCAATGTAATTTTTACTATTTTTGCACCGCGATTTTCAATTTCCGCCATCAATTCGTCGGTGAAATGCAAACCCGCGGTTGGTGCCGCCATAGAACCCAACGGGTCGGCATAGACCGTTTGATAACGCGTTTGGTCCGCCACTTCGGCATCGCGCTTCATATATGGTGGCAGTGGCATTTTGCCAACACGATTCAACACATCAAAAACATTGTCGCAATTAAAACGCAGCAGTAGTCCACTTTCATCATCTTTATCAACAACCGTAATTGTTGTGCCATCACGCATTGTCAATGTGTCGCCAATATTGATTTTGTTAAACTTTTTACACAGCCCCCACCAATTCTTATCATCCACCGCGGTATGTAATGTTATTTCGTGCCCATCCGCATCAAAGCGCGCGGGAATAACACGTGAATTGTTAAACACCACCACATCACCAGGTTTCAGGTAGTCCAAAAAATCACGAATATATTTATCGGCAATAACAAGTTCCCCTCCATCGGGTCCCGAAAAATGCATAGCATTTTTTGGGTGATTATCGGAGGGGTGGCGTGCAATGCACGCCGGGGTGGGGGTATCAAAAACAACATTATAAATCCATTGTGCCACGGATGCCGGATTTTTAAGCACATCTGAAGCCGGTATATGCATCACAGTAAGGTTCAATGATTTAAGATATTTATCACGTTTTTCATCATACGCACCTTTAAGGTCGTGTGTGGTTTTATCATCTATTTCAATAACAAACCCAATTTGCGGGCAGAAGAAATCTACAATATAATTGCCTATGATATGTTGTCTATCAAAATCAAGACCGTTTAACTTCTTATTTTTTATTTCATTCCACAGCAAGGCTTCGGGTAAACTGCCGGCCTGGCGCAATTCGCGTGCACGTTGTTTTAATTTTGGGTTTTTAGGTAAATTTAAGCAAATATCTTTTTTACCCCCACCCCACCGGGTTTCACCCGGCACCCCTCCGAGGAGGGGAACTTCGCAAATGCCATTTGGGTCAACAACCAACATACGCGAAGCATCGCGTCGTTCCAATGGATGCGACGCGATTAATTCCGGTGGCAATTCAAAATCAAAATCTGATGTATGCAGCATTTATCTGTGGTTACCGTCACGCATTTTTCGTTTCATTTCTTCTTGTTTTTCAAATTCAATTTTGACCATTTGTCTGATTTTTTCACGTTCCAACGCGTCTTTTCTACGCGCCAATTCGGCATCGTCATAAATCAGTTGCGAATTATCCGGTGTAAAGAACACGCCACGCGCACAATCTTTGGATTGCAATTGGACCGTGTCACCTGGCGCCAACCAAATCAAAACACTTTTCATTGCGTCGTTATATGAACAATCGTACACGCGTTCACGACCGGTTTTAATATCACGCAAAACCGCGCGATTCATTGTTGCATCGGTCACAACATTTTTATTGTTTGCACAACCGGCCAACGCCAGAAGCGACAAAAAAGTTAATTTTTTTACATTTTTTTTCATTTTGATTCCTCTATTTTTTAAATTCAAGACCTTGGTCGGTATAATTCTCCGCCATATTTTCCCAATTTTCCTCGACCCGCACGAACAAATGCAACCGTGCGTTTACCCCCCATTGGTCCTGTATATCGTGACGGGCGGCCACACCTATTTGTTTCAATTGCGCACCACCACGCCCGACAACAATCTTTTTGTGGGCATCATTTGCCACCACTATTTTTTGGTATATATCAAGGACACCCGCATCATCAACATCAACGCGTTCCGTCACAACATTTATGTGGTAAGGCAATTCTTGGTGAATATACCGATAAATCTTTTCCCGGGTCAATTCCGCCAAATACAGATTATCCGGCACATCGACACTATCCGTTGCATCAAATAAATACGGAGATTCCGGCATAACGGCCGCCAACGCATTTAACATTTCCGCCACACCATCGTTTTTCAGCGCGGAAATCATAAATATTTCACGAAATGGTGCCAAAGTATTTAATTCTGCGGCAATTGGCAATAAATCCGGCTTTTTAACAGAATCTGTCTTGTTCAATGCGACAAACAGGTTTTTATGTTCGCGTACCCGTTCAATTATGCCCCGCACCGTATCGGTAATGCCATGCGTTGCATCAATAATCAGTAATACCGCATCCGCATCCGACAATGCATCCATCGCCGCACCCACCATTGCGCGGTCCAAACGACGGTTGGGGCGAAATATACCCGGAGTATCCACAAATATCAATTGTCGCGCCCCGACCATTTTCACGGCACGCAGGTTTGTTCGCGTGGTTTGAACCTTGTGCGAAACAATTGATACCTTGCGCCCCATAATTTGATTCATAAGGGTGCTTTTGCCGGCATTTGTGGGTCCCACAATTGCGATAAATCCAGAATACGTCTTTGTCATAAGGGAAAGAATAACACACAAAATTCAAAAGTGAACAAAAAACTTGAAAATTCACAGATTTATTGTAATTTGTTCAATTAGAGAGAGAACGTAACATAAAAAGGCCTTATTATGGAACTTACGTTCAATGACAAATGGAATTACAGATTTATGCAGATGGCGCAACTTATCGCCACATGGTCCAAAGACAACAGTACCAAGGTTGGATGTGTGATTGTTAGTCCAAATAAAACAATACTATCCATGGGGTACAACGGTTTTCCACGCGGAATACAAGATAATGTTCCCGCCAGATGGACCCGTCCAACAAAATACGATTTTGTCGTTCACGCCGAAGAAAACGCCCTTTTGAATGCGGGTCGAAACGGAACCAGATTAAATGGCGGGATTTTATATGCAAC
Source organism: uncultured Pseudomonadota bacterium (assembly GCA_900320405.1). Lineage (GTDB taxonomy): Bacteria > Pseudomonadota > Alphaproteobacteria > Rs-D84 > Rs-D84 > Enterousia. Next base: position 239,807 of record OOHM01000001.1, on the reverse strand, counting down.
AATGGCACCGTGCACGCGTTGCGCGGGTTCTATAATTCAAAGCGGAATTCGGGAAATAATTTATTTGGATCCTGAACCCGATAGACAAATTCCGGGGTGGCGCGATTCACTTAATATATCGTTTCAAATGTTTGATGAAGCCGGTGTAAAATACAAATCTTTGGGCACCGCCCAAGATATGATGCAATGCATTGCGAAATTACAGCAAAAATCATATTAAAAGAAACCCCGTCATTTGACGGGGTTTTGAATAACCAAAATTGTTAATTTTTAGATGCTGTCGGCATTTATCCAACGGCCGTTCTTTAACAGACCCGGTGCCATACCTTCGTTGGAACGCAGGCTATCGATAACGCGACGCGCAGACGGTGCATCCAGGTTTACAATACGAACCTTGAACATATCACCTTCTTTGACGACGGTTGCGTCACCGTATGCGCGCATTTTTTGAACCAACGCATTGGCACTGTCTTCGGCATAAAACGCCGCGACTTGGACGCTGTAATCACCGGACGCAGCAACCGGTGCCGGTTGTGCGGTGACCGTTGCCGTTTCTTCTTCGGTGACGGTTGTTGTTTTTTCACCAATGGTCGCATTCTTTACCGCGATGGATTGTTCCGGCAAAACCTGAACCTGGACCTTGGATTGATTGGTCAGGCCAATTTTACCCGCCGCCGCCGGCGACAAATCCATAATGCGCGTATTCACGAACGGACCACGATTATTCACACGAACAACGACCGATTGGCCATTTTCCAAATTTGTGACCTTGGCAATTGTGGGCAGAGGTAAAGTCTTGCTGGTTGCGACCATTTGCGCCATATCGTATGTTTCACCATTACTTGTTCTTGTACCGTTTAATTCGGTTGGAATTATTCCCGCCATACCGGTTTGATTATACGCATAATCTTCGGTCGGAATATATTGAATATCTTCAACCTTGTACGCATTACCGATATAATAGCGCGGTGCCGCCGCCATCAAATATGTGTCATTAAAAGTTTCCGTGGCAAGCGCTTCTTCGGCAAACCCGTCGGAACCATATTCAGATGGTTTTGTCGTTTCGGCACACGCCGCAAGCAAAGCGGTCAATACCGCCAATGATACCAATTTTTTCATTAGGGACTCCTTACATTCTTATAAATGCATTTTATCATATAAAAAGGTGGGTTTCAACTTTATTTTATTATATTTTTCTGTTTAATAAAAACGCGATTGGTAAATACAAAACGCCAAAGCCCATAATCGCCAATCCCAAGGATATAATTCCGGTTATTGGCACAAACCACAACCCCACGCCCAATACCGCAGACAAAGTCCCAAACAACACCATCGCACGAATTGTTCGACCATCCATTTTTATTAGGCCTTTGCGCCGGCACGCACGTCCCAACAGATAATTTTTAACATATCCGCTTATTACGACACCAATTGGTATCGCCAAATATCCCACAAACCAGAACAACGCGACATAAATCACAGACGCCACCGCCAATGATATAACACTGGTTTTGACCGGCGTCTTGACATCTTGGGACGCATAAAGTGTTTTACTGTAAATCTGGCTTATCAACATGGCGGGCAAAACAAAGACCTGAATCATAATCGCAATTGCAACCGCGTGGGTCGATTCCGGCGTCCACGCCCCATATTCAAACAGGTATCTAATAATTGGTTCCGCCAACACGAACAATCCCGCCACACACGGCATTATCAACATCATAGATTGACGCATTGACGAATTTTGTTGAATATAAACACTGCGCATATTTTTATCCGCCAACGCATTCGAAATAGACGACATCAAAACCGTTCCAACCGCAAGCCCTATCATCGCAAATGGCAATTGAACAATACGGTCAGAATAATACAGCCACGAAACCGCGCCACTTTCGAAACTGGCCACCAGGGTACCAAGAATAATTGTTATTTGGTAAAATCCATTTCCAATAATACTGACCCCGAAACGTTTGAACATTGTTTTGATTCCCGGTGTAAAACGCGGCACAACCAAATGCAGACCAAAATGTTTATGTCGTATGCGCGCCCACAGCACCAAACACTGAATTATACCCGACGCCACAACCGTGCCCGCCATTATGTATAAAACCGTGCTTGACGCGCCAATATGCATAGACACCAACAACGCACCAATCAACATTATATTCAACAACACCGGCATAAATGCCGCCAACATAAACCGTGAAAACGCGTTCAAAACCGCCGACAAAAATGCCGCACTGCATATAAATATTACATAGAAAAACATTATGCGCGATATAACAACCGTTAATTCCATTTTGCCTGGAACATCGGCAAAGCCCGGTGCCAAAATCCACACAACAATCGGCATAAATATTTCAAATACGATTGTTATGCCCAATAATACAACCGCCAACCACGAAAAAACATTTTTTGCAAACGATTCGTCGTGACGCGAATCCGCGTACATAGGAATAAATATCGCAGACAATGCGCCTTCACCAAGCAAGTCGCGAAACAGATTCGGTAATTTGAATGCCGCCAAGAATATGTCGGACAGCCGCCCCGCGCCCAACACGCGCGCAATCAGCATATCGCGAACAAACCCGAATATGCGACTTATACCGGTCATAAGACCAACGCCGAAAATATGTTTGCCAAGTTTCATAGTTTGGATTATACTTCCCAATATCTAATAAAATCAAGACAGGAATAAACGGATATGAAAAAAATATTTTTTGCGACTTTAATTGGGGCCACACTTGCCGGATGCGCAGGCGACGCCCAAAAAATTGTTCCCCAAGAACCACTGGCCGACCTTTATGATGCGGCATACGCAGAATTTGAAGATAAAGACTATGATGATGCGGCCGAAAAATTTTTGACCGCGGAAACACAATACCCGGCCAGTCCTTGGGCCGCGGATGCGTTGATTATGGCGGCATATTCGCAATATTTGGACAATGATTTTGCGGGCGCATTGCTTACCACCGACCGTTTTATGCGGTTTCACCCCGGGCACAGTGATGTGGCATATGTTTTATACCTGCGCGGAATGTGTTATTATCGCCAGGTCAGCGATGTTCGCCGTGAACCCGGTATGTCGGTCTATGCCATGCAGGCATTTCAACAACTGGTCGACCGGTTCCCACGGTCGCCATATGCCGAAAACGCAAAAAATAAAATAAACATATTAAAAAACTATATCGCCGGCAAAGTTATGTATTCCGCGCGAAACGATATGAGAAAAGAAAATTGGGCATCCGCCATTACTAAATTTCAATCCGTCCTTACCGATGCGCCGGAAACGGTTATGCCCGCCGAAGCGATGTACCGCCTGACCGAGGCATATACCGCAATCGGTTTGCCAGAACAAGCGGACGGATACGCAAAAATGTTAAAATTAAATTTCCCGGACAGCGACTGGGCAAAAAAATTAGAAAAATAATATGCGTAAATTATCCGATCAAGACATTGCCAATATGATTGGTGCGCCTTTTGCGCCCGACGACAATGTCACACGGAAAACAGTGCGGGCCGAATTGAAACTGTCCCGGCGTATTCCAAAACCCGTGCAAATTCCATCGCATATAACACTGGACCTGCATATGCACACGATTGAACAGGCGTGGGGCGAAATAATGGAAATTGCAAAATCTGGCGCAAAAAGCGCGACAATTATCACCGGTGCCAGTGGCATATTAAAAATCAAATTTCAAAATTGGGTTCGCGACAGTGTGCTTAGTCCATATATTGTTTCGTGCGTTCCATTAAATAACGGCAGTTTTTCCGTCAAATTCCGTAAAATTATTTCTTGATATAGCAACTTCTGTGTTCCGGCTCAATAAAATCCCGTGGATTTACGGCTGTGCCGTTTTTCAAAACCGCATAATGCAGGTGCGGTCCCGTACTTTGACCTGTATTACCACTTTTGCCAATTAAACACCCCGCAGATAATTTGTCGCCTTTTTTTACCGCCAAAGATTCAAAATGGCAATATCGCGTAGAATAACCGTTGGCGTGTTTGATTTGCAGACCGTTCCCACATGATTTACTGCCACGGCACACCCATTCAACAACCCCGTTTGCCGGTGCATATACCGGGGTCCCGATCACAGAGTGAAAATCCATACCATAATGAAAGACGCGTCCAAACAGACTGCGTGGACCAAATGGCGATGTTATGCACGCAATATGCCCCAACGGGTTGCCACGCGGTATATCGGAATTTGCAAAAGACGAATTTTTGATTGCGCAGTTTTGGTTATATGCCACATACGATGCGGACGAAATAGATGGGAAATCGACCGTTGGTTGTTCGTATGTATTATAGTCCGTCGGTGGCACCAATTCCCCATCATCGTTTTCGGTATAACCATATTCATCTATCAATTCTTGGTGCACAAGGCGATTCCAACGCTCTGCCGCGGCCAATTCATCTTCCCATTTTGGCATGGCATACGCGCAACCCGAAACACAATTTCCGTTTTCATCATATACACTTTCAAGGATATCATAATCCGCACTTCTTAGTGCCATACGGTCAATGAAAGACAAATCGTCAACAACCTTAGGAAATTCGGTTGGCACCAAAAATCCCGCGCGCGCCGCAACGGCGCAAAACAACCCAATCGATAAAAATGCCATCATTTTTAATCGCATACCACATTTTACCACATTTTGATGCAAAAATAAATCTGTTGATTGGGATTATTTTTTTTAATACCATTTTCAATATGAAAAAAATTAGAACCGTTTATGACCATATACGCGCAAACAATATCAAGACCGCAATTCTTGTGATATTGTTCCCGATTATATTTGTTGCGTTGGTGTTTTTGTTCACTTGGATTGTTATGCCGATGAATGATGCGGTGAATACCGCGGTTCGCGTTGCGGTGCCGACTTTTGCAGTGTGCATAATATGGACACTTATATCGTGGGTGTTTGGTGATTCTATGATGTTAAATATGGCGGGCGCAAAACAGATAAACAACACCGACCCGGATTACAAGTATATCTATAAATCGGTCGAAAATGTCGCGTTGGCGGCGGGATTGCCAACACCGCGTGTGTATGTGATAAATGATTCTGGGCTGAACGCGTTTGCGACGGGGCGGTCCCCGCGTGATGCAACGGTCGCGTTGACGCGCGGAATTATTCAAAAATTGGACCGTGTGGAATTAGAAGGCGTAATCGCGCACGAAATGTCACACATTGGGAATCGCGATATACGTTTGGATATGTTTATTATTACCGGAATTGGTGTCACGGTATTTATTGCGGATGCGTTATTGCGCGGAATAACATATTCCGCCCCACGCAGTGATGAAAAGAATAACAGCGCGGCGGTTATAATGATGGTATGGTTGGCGTTCACGGTGTTTAATGTGATTATCACGCCGGTATTGCGTATGGCAATTTCGCGCAGACGCGAATACGCGGCGGACGCGTGCGGTGCACATATTACACGCAACCCAATTGCATTGGCAAACGCATTACGTAAAATATCGGGCAATTCGACGGTTAAATCTTTATCCGCCCAAAGCGCGATGGCATCGGTGTGTATTGCGAACCCGTTAAAGCGGCGGGCGTTTTTGGGCGAAATTTTGGCAACACACCCACCGGTGGAACAAAGAATAAAAAGATTGGAATCGATGGTTATTTAATTTTGGCTAAGGAGAAAAAGAAATGGCAAACCTGCACTTTCATTATGGCGTGATGAGCAGTTCTAAATCGGCGGCACTGATTATAAACGCGTATAATTATAAACAGAACGGAATCGCGACCGAGGTTATAAAACCCGCAATGGACACGCGTTTCGGCGCAACCAAGATTACATCGCGAATTGGTCTGTCGGTGGATGCGTTGGCGTTAAAAAATTTGGACGATTTTCAAATTAAACCCGAAACACGCGTATTATTGGTGGACGAAGTGCAATTCTTTTCGCCCGCCGACATTGATAAAATGGTCGAAATCGCCGATGTGCAAAATAAAATTGTTATGTGTTATGGTTTAATGGTGGACAGCAACGAACAAATGTTCCCCGCATCAAAACGATTGGTCGAGGTTGGCGCAAAATTGCACCTGTTGAAATCTAACTGTCAAATTCCGGGGTGTTTGCATATGGCGACGCACCATTTGCGGTTTGATGCGAACGGTCGCGTTGTGCGCGCCGGGGAACAATTCGCATTGGGCGATTCAAATTATAAATCCGTTTGCAGAATGCATTTTAACCAAATGTACCGCGGCAGATAGTAAAAACGGTGCGTTGCGCCGTTTTTTTAATTTAGTTTATACTCCACAACAAACAGTTTGCATCGGTGTGTTCGGCATTGTCCAACCACCGTGTACAGGTCATTTTGTTTTGTTTGGTTTCAACCGCGGCGGCGGTGGCAATTTTTCCGGCATCGGTTCCGGCATTATACGTTCCCGAACCATCGTATAATGCCCGTGATGTGTTAAGTTCACCGTCATTTCCATACAAAGCAACGGTATTTGCATCACCTGTGGGTTTTGCCGCATATATCATATCTTCAACATACATTCTAAGCCTATTTAAACCTTCAAACAAGGCGGCACCCGTAATAACATAATTGGCAAAACCAGGGGTAAAACCATCACAAAGTCTACCACTACATGTCTCTCCTTGTGCGAACGGCCATAAATATTCATTGTACCAATAAGTATTTGTATCGTCGTTATTAGGATTTGAATCAGCATAATCCGCCAATGCAAAAGCCATATCACGTCCAAACAACTTATTTGCGCCAATTGCACCCGACGCATCAGAATTATTTGCATCTGGGTATAATACTAATCCTTTGACAGGGTATGTCGTATTGCCGATTGTTGCAGAATAATTTGTTGGTGTTATTATGGCTTGTTTTTGTGCCAATTCATTATCAACATAATCCTGGGTTGTTACGGTTTTCGGGTCGGCAAATGCGCCGGTTGCCAAAACCGATGCGATTGTGGCGAACAGTAATTTTTTGCTCATAATATTCCCTCTTTGTCTCTAGTAAGAAACCGTCAATGGGAATTGACGGTCGGGGTGTTAGCAAATCATGAAATACAATGACTCCGATAATCTTCGATATATAACCATCGGCACCCCGACCACGCGGGGTAATATGCGGTGCAAAGACATGAAAATCCATTGGATTACGATGCCGCTGCACCGGTATTTCAAAGAGCCTGCTACAGCCCCGAAACGGATTCCCATCCGATTCAAATGAATTTTATCAAAGAATCATAAAACGGGCAAGAACTTTTTTCTTGCAATCGGAATATTTTGGTATAAAATAATGTGCGTTGCACCCATAGCTCAACTGGATAAAGCGTCTGACTACGGATCAGAAGACTGAGGGTTCGAATCCTTCTGGGTGCGCCAGGATAAAAATAAAAACGTCGCCTTGTGCGGCGTTTTTGTTTTTTACCGTTGGAACAACGGGGATTTGAACCCGACCAGAGGGTTCGAACCGCCGCAAAAAGGCGGAATTACGCCGGTCCGCCAAAGGCGGATTTTGCAAGGTGGCGAAGCGCAAGCGAAGCAATCCTTCTGGGTGCGCCACCCTTCGCCAAGGCTATGGCTGGCAGGCCATCCGTCTTTGTAAATACAAAGCCGCGATTTAGAAATTCAAAACCGACCGTTTATGGTCGGTTTTTTTACATTTTTTATTTTTTCTGTGCGGGTTTTATGATAAAATATCATTACAATCTAAGGAGAGTTGTTATGCCAGAACAAGCGCAATCAAAATATATGAATTTGAACGAATTTTTGGAAACTTTTTTTGCCGCCCAGGATGCAAACGAAGACCGTATCGGTTATTTTCCAAATATGGTCAAAGATAATGAAAGTGTACAATCACTGTACCAGATAATCGGCAGTTTCGCACAAGATTTAGAACCAAACACTCGGAAATTATTTGAACAATATTGGAATGCCCGAAATGATAATTCACCGGCCGCCGCCGACTTTATAAATATGGTGCGGACCGTTACCATTTGGTACGCAGAACGTTTTAATCGTGGTGATTTACAAATGCCGGCGAAAAATATTATGCACCTGTGCCAAAGTGGCAAGATAAAAAATCCAGAATTTGCGTTGCGGTTGCTTAAGGGTATGCAATATGAATTAAAAAGCCAATCGACACTGCATGATGATATTATGTATTTGATTGCGACAAATCCGGCGGCAAAACCGATTGATGTGTATCAATTTGCGCGGGATGCGGTTTACCAGGGTTCAAAATATTACGATAATGCACCGGCAGAATTAACAAAAATGCTGAACGACCAAATGGTACGTGTCGATGCGGCAATCGGTGCCGAATTGGCCAAAGATTTTCCAAATATCGAAAACATACAAAAATCTGGCGCAACAACATTGGCAAATATCGCCAGCGTAATATATGAAATCGCAAGCAAACAGTATAATCAACGCCAGGGTCATATTAGCATGGAAGATGTATCAATGATGCAAGAACAACAGAAAAAATTGCGCGAAAAATATTCTATGGATAATATTTTGAACCTTGAATTGGGAAACTATGTACAACAATTCGAAGATGTGGCTTCTTTGAAATTGGTAAAAATGGAACCAGAATATAAAAAAATGGAACGCGATTTGGGCACGGCGCAAAAATCGCAACGCGAAATGCGCAGTGCATACGATGAACAAATTAATGAAATTCGTACACTGAAAGATAAAATCGCAAAGTTAGAAAGCGAATTGAGGACCGAAAAATCCAAAAATGCGACACTGCGTGCGACCATACAAACATTTATAATGGATGCCGAAGAACGCGCAAACGGCACTGTTGTCAATATTCGCAAAGATATGTCCGAACAAATTAGGAGACTTAAAGCCAATCTAGACAAAGGCAGTGTATCGTTATAATAAATCTTTACTTATTTTCATCAACCGTGACCGGTTCCGCCGGTGCGGGTGTTTGTGCCGGGGTTGGTGTTGGTTCGCCCGCCAATTCGTCCGCCGCCAATTCTTCGCGCAGACCACTTTGCACATCACCGATGCCCGATTTCGCCGAAACAATTGCCAATGCCGCACACAATACAAAGAACAGCACCGCCAACCATGTTGTTAATTTGGTCAGGAAATTTCCCGCCGCCGCACCGGTAAGCGCCCCACCAAACATAGACGCCGCGGCAGATCCGGACATACCGCTGCCTTCTGATTTCTGCAACAAGATGATACCGGTCATAAATACCGCAACAATAATCAACAAAACCAACAAAATTGAAAACATTTTTATTCCTTTTATTTTTAATCGATTGTAATTATCAAATTACGAAATTGCAAGTTTTTTGAACAACGCCGCCGCGGCCGCAATACTGGCCGCCTTTTTTGATGTACCCGAACCGGTTGCACTTTGTCCCATTGCCGTCACATTTGCGGTAAAGATTGGGCTGTGCGCCGGTCCCGTCACATCCAAGAATTCGTACACCGGCAACGAACCGTTGTCATTTTTTTGCACAAATTCTTGCAATTTGGTTTTCGAATCTTTGGGGGCTTCGGCCTCGGCCGCGGCAAGTGGTTGCCAAATTTCCGTGATAAATTTACATGTTTCTTCAAAACCGCTGTCGAAATACATTGCGCCAAGAACCGCCTCCATCGCGTTCGCAATAAGGTGACGTTTACGACCGCCCGTAAAATGCCCGTGACGCAGTGATTTATCCAATTCCATTTTCATCGCCACAGATGCCAATGTGTCGGTCGAAACCAATACCGCAAAGCGGCGCGCCAATTCGCCTTCGGTTTCGGCCGGAAACATTTTATATAACAATGTTGCCACCGAAAGGCCCAATACGCGGTCGCCAACAAATTCCAATTTTTCGTTGTTATGACCAATGTTTGCGCCACTTTGGGTCATGGCCAAATCTAATAAAGCCTCGTCTTTGAATTTATATTTTAATTTCATATTATTGCCTTTTAATGTACACCGTGGCCGAACCGGTTCCAACGCATCTTAGCATCCCAATTCCAAAATGCAATCATTGGCGATGCATAATTATGCGAATACCACACAAACCACACGCGACCCAATACATTTTCCACCGGAACAAATCCAACATCGGCGCGACTGTCGTTGCTGTTATCACGATTGTCACCCATAAAGAATAAATGATTTTCCGGAACAATGTATTCTGGGGTGTTATCCAAATATTCGCTGTCCGAAAATTCTATGATACTGTGTTCGACACCGTTTGGTAAAACCTCGGTATACTCGGTTGCGGGAAAAACGCCGCATAACCTTTCGTTCGCACGGCACAGACGGTCGTCTTTGTATTCAACGGTGTAATTAAAGTCCGCCGGTTTACCGTCAACCAAAACCTTGTTCCCGCGCACCGTCATATTGTCACGAAAATATCCAACCCGTCGCAAAGAACGCGGCAAAACCGCAACCACATACGGGCGCGCATCTTTGCGTTCCAACATTTGCCCGTTGATGTGCAGACGGCCTTCTTTGACCTGGATACGGTCACCCGGCAACCCGACCAGGCGTTTCACAAAATCCACAGATTCATTTTTCGGATTACGAAAAACAATAACATCACCAACATTTGGCATTTTCTTGAATACGCGACCGTTCCACAGTTTCCACGAACCAAACGGGAAAGAATAACGCGAATAACCGTATGACCATTTTGTGACAAAAATATGGTCACCAATATGCAACGACGGTATCATAGAACCCGACGGAATATTGAATGGTTCCAAAAATAAACTGCGGAAAACGACCGCTATCAAAATACCGTAAAACAGTGTATCAAACCATTCACGTGCGCGATTTTTGGGTTTCTTTGGCATATTCTTTCCTTTCTTTTGAAAAATTTTACATCACGCATTTTATAACTTGAATTCAATTATGGCAAGTCTATAATGTCAAAATCATGATTTCATTGAATTCTATTATTTTTAACGGGATGGACGCGACAAAAATTGATGTCCAGGTGCAAATTTCGGCCGGTTTGGGCAAACAAGATTTCAAGATAATTGGCCTGGCCGACAGGGCGGTCAAAGAATCTGCAGAACGCATCGTAAATGTACTTGGCGCGATGGGATTGCAATTACCACCAAAACGTTTGACCGTGAACCTGTCGCCGGCGGATGTGGAAAAAAGCGGTGCACATTTTGATTTGCCGATACTGTGCGGGATTCTGTGCGCATTTGATGTGTTGCCCCAAGACGAATTGTCAAAATACATTATCATCGGCGAAGTGGGATTAAATGGTACAATTGTTAAAACCAACGCAGTATTGGCGGCCAGTGTTTGGGCCGGGAAAAACAAATTTGGAATTATCTGTCCGGGTGACCAGGGGGGCGAAGCGCGCCTGGCCGGGCACGACAACATATTGGCACCGCATCATGTTTTAGAATTGATAAATCATTTTAATGGTAAATGCCCTTTATCGGTGCCCGATACGCCACAAATTAATGAATCACACGAATCCAACATAGATATGGCCGATGTTCATGGCCAGGCTGCCGCAAAACGCGCGTTGGAAATCGCCGCGGCGGGTGGACACGCAATGTTGATGGTTGGTCCGCCGGGGTCGGGCAAAACAATGTTGGCATCAAGATTGGCAACAATTATGCCACGTCCCACCGCAGACGAGATGTTGGAAACATCCATTATTTATTCTATTGCCGGTGGTTTGGACAACAAAAGCCTTATGTCGCAACGCCCATTTCGCAGTGTTCATCACACGGCAAGTCCCGTTGCATTGGCCGGTGGCGGTTCAGACGCGCGCCCGGGCGAAATATCTTTGGCGCACAATGGTGTTTTGTTCTTGGATGAATTACCGGAATTCAATCGTGCAACAATGGAAATTCTGCGCCAACCAATGGAATCAGGCAAGATTATGATTTCACGCGCGCGGCGTAACGCGACATATCCGGCACAATTCCAATTGATTGCGGCAATGAATCCGTGCCCGTGCGGACATTTGGGTAATGCCGCACTGTCCTGCTCACGCGCGCCCAGATGCGCCGAAGCATATCAAAACAAAATTTCCGGCCCATTACTGGACCGAATTGATTTACATGTGGATGTTGATGCGGTAAATCCGTGGGAAATGAAGCGCACAGACAATACGCCCACGGAATCAAGTGCGACAATACGCGCGCGTGTTGCGCGTGCACGCACCGCACAAATATCGCGTCAGGGTTATGTTAATGCACGCCTGGATGGGGCAGATTTAGAAAAGTATGCGCCGCTTAGTGATGAAATGACAAACTTTTTGAATACTGCGGCGGAAAAAATGGGGATGTCTGCGCGCGGATATAACCGCATTAAACGCATTGCGCGCACAATTGCCGACCTGCGCGGTGCCGAAAACATAGAGATGCCCGATTTGGCCGAAGCATTATCATACCGCCCAATAAACCGCGGGAAATACGGTGTTAAGTAAAACAGATTAAAATTCCAAACGCACACCAACCATAACATTGGCGTATATCAAATTCTTGGCACTGAACCAATCAAGGTGACGCGTGTCATCCGCATTGGTAAGGCGATATTTAACACGCGGCAGATATGACACACGTGCGCCAAAATCCAAGAACAAATTATCAATCAATCCATACGAAAATCCCAATGCCGCAACACCCGCGATATTTGAAGTATTTGTTGTTGATTTATAAAAATGGATAACCCCGCCATCCAATTCGCCAAAATTGGTCAAATCTTCAAAATCAGACAGGTTTCCATACAAATCGGCAATATTCATAACCGTTTTAGTATCGGCATATCCAAACCCAATTCCAATGTACGGAATCATTGTACGCAACGGCTTTACATACCCATCAAAGAAATCATAAAACGCCATAACGCTGATGATATCTGTGGACATGGTTGATTGAACGGACGCGGCCGCAAAATTGTCATAAACCGCACCGCCACTTAATTTCATATCACCGTGAAAAAGCGGGGTTTCATTATAGTCAACTTCGGAAAAATGATCCCAACCCAATTCCAAACGCCATTGCGGATGATCGGGCAAAATCCAACCAATACTTGCACCGCCACTGAATGCGATTTCACCTAAATCACTCATCCCCAGGCTGCCCAAGCTGCCGGTTCCGGCATAGTCCAAACCCGACGCACACGAACCATCGGATTCCGTGGCGTACAATTCACCGGTGACCGGGTCAACACAATAAGAATACACAACAGAACCAACATCGTTGCCCATTTTCGACATCGCATAGGTTGCACCACCACGAATTGACACCGATGCACGACCACCATTATCATACGCATACATATCGTATGTATATTCACCGGAATATTGCCAATTTGCCAATGCCGCCCCAGAATTCAGCGCAACAGACGCAACAATAAAACTTAAAATCCCCTTTCTCATACCGTACATTATATCATAAAAATTCATAATATAAAATAGATTTTATTCTAAAAAATCACGGGAACATGTCCCGTGATTTTTAATGTTCATATTCGTCTTCATAATCTTCGTTACCGAATCCAAAGCGACTTAGTGCGCGTTTACCAATTTTCTTGATACCGGCACCAATTCTGCGTTTATGTTCGGCCCAGTCCACCGATTGAATATGTGCCAAGGCATTTTCCATCCAATCGTGCGCAACAGCCGCGCGACTTTTGCTGTAATTATACAACGCGTGGTTGTCATAAATGGTTTCGCATACCATATCTTTGACTTTGTCCGGGTTTACGTGTTGCATTGCATCCGCCCCACCAACAAAGCCTGTGCGCCCCGCCAATTCACGTTTTTGGGTCAACGCATCATCACGCCAATTACGAATATCACCAATCCGTTCGTCCAAAGCCGCGGCAATATGCAATAATTCCGGCGTATTGTAATTTTCTTCCACCAATATATCACCATTGGACTGAACATTGCTTAATGGATACCAATGTCCGGTCGGACGCCACGCGCGATTTTCCAACCCCGTGGCCAGATAGAACGGTACACGTATCAAATCTGTATCTTTTAATCCATCCCGAACAACGGTTTGAATTATCTCGACAACAACCATTGGATGTTCGCGATTTTGTGTAATCGGGTTGCCATTGCCACCCAAATCAACCAAACGCACCGGAATTCCACGAATTGTTGTAATTGGTTCACTAATCAAATTCGAATTTGCAACCAATTTTTCCAAAGATTCCGGAACAAAGTATGCGCGTTCGGGTCTATCGTTTTTAACCTCTTTGGCAATTGCGCGTTTCAACGCAGCGACAAGGTTGAATCTTTCGACCTTTTGCGGCATAGTCGCGGCCAATCTTTGGTATTCGGCGCGACGCGCATCTTTGCGCTTCGCTTTTTCGGCTTCGCGGGCCGCACGACGTTCCGCGCGCGTTGGTTTGTGTTCAGTTTGTTCAACCTTTACCGGCGCAATTGATTGTTCCGCAATAACTTCACTGATATGCGGGTGCAATTCGTTTTCAGATGGCAATTTCATATCGCCACGCGCATTCTTCTTTTGACGTTGAATGCCCGGAACCGGGGTCGGGAAAAGCAATCTGGGTTTATCTGCACGGGCGTTCGCTTCGATGCCTTTACCAAATTCTTCTATTTTTTTCTGAATCTTGTGATCCAATTGCGCGATTTCACTACGCCAATCCAGTTCGTCCCATTGGGTTGCATTTTCGCCCGGGCCGGCCTTTATTAACGCCGCCTTTTGATTCAAATCTTCTCGCAGAAGTGCCTCTTTGGATGCACGATCTATGGCCGCGTAATCATAATGACCAACCTGGTTACACAATTTGTTGATAAGGTATGTCAATTTTGATTCTTCTGCGCGCAATTTGGCCGCCTTGGATCCTTGCGGACCTTTATCCAGTTTCGCACGAACCTTTTTAAGCCGTTCAGTCAAATCTTTCCACGATTTGGCCTGGGGCCGGGTCAGTGCAAGAATTTTATCATCTGCGACCGCGACCGGCTTTTCATTGTCATCCAATACAGGTTCAATAACCGGTTCGTTTTCCGGGTCCAGCGTATAAACATCGTCCCGATTTTCTTCTTTGACAATCGGCGCAACAGGCGACAAATCAAACGGATTGTTTTTCGGTTTTTCATCATCGCGTTCCGCATTATCCGCATCAACCGGTGCAACAAATACGTCATCAAAGTTCACATCCGGATTTTCCGTCACCGGCGCATCATCTGCAATAACTTCATCCAACGGTTTGTCTTCCAACACCGGTTCAAGGACCGGTTTTTCAATTGCGACCGGCGTAAACGGATTGTCGTCTTTTCCGGTCACTGGTTCGTCGCGACGCGGGGTTTCGTTATTTATTCTGTCCCAAAATGTGCCGATACGGTCACGCAATTTGGTCCGGCGTTCGCGGGGATTATAATTTCCATACGCCGCCATACCGTCCCCGCGCGCACGGGTATAATCGGTGACATTTTCATATGTTGTTTCGGTTGTTTCATATGTATTTTCAACCATCGCCGGGCGGCCATCGGTGTATGTTGTCCAACCCGCCGCATCATTGGGTTTGAAATATCCATCTGTTTGAACCGGACGTCCATCCACATATCCAACCGTGTTTGATTCACCAACCATACCGTCCAATCGCGATACAACATTCATACCATTTGCATTTACCGAACCATCGGGGTTAAACAGTCGTGCCGCCGCATTCAATTCTTCGTGCGTAAATCCATTTGCGCGTCCCCATGCATCGGTCAAAACACGATGGTGACCGTGACTGTATATATCATTTACATTCGGGTCGATGTGACTGTTATTGACGTGCAGGCGCATATTATCAAATGTTTGACCACCCGCGTCACCATTTATCATAATCGCACGATATGGGTCGATATTTGTTCCGTGTTCCGCGTTATACGCATTAATTGCATCTACGCGTTGTTGCAGAATATCCGGGTTATCACGATACCACATACGCGCAATTTTTTCCGCATTATCCAATGCATCGGCCGTATATTCTGTACGCGTCTCGGTTGTTGTGTTTGTATGTTCAACCGTGCGGTCGGTCGCATTTTGGAACAAACGGTTTTCCGGATTTGCATTATTATACGCGTCTATCGCGACATTCGCCACATAACGCCCCGTCAATCCGCCACCAACAACCGCACCGGCGTTCGCAATTGCCCATGCAATAGATTCTGCAACAGACATACGGGAATCACGCGCATCACGATATGATTCAATTGCATTTTTGGTTCCACCCAATGCCAACGCACCATATCCCAACGCCATTGCGGCGTCCGCCATTCCGCCGGCACCAAAGCACATCGCAACAACGGCGATTGCCGACACACCAAGCGATATAACAAGACGTTTATCCGCCAAGAATGCACGAATATCGGTTGGCAAACCCGCATCTTGTTGACGACGACGCCAACGATTAACCTGGACAACGCCCATACCAATCGCGGTCACAATCCCAATCGCCGCAACAGATGCAGCCATCGATATTCCCGCCGTTGCCGCCGCCGCAGTCGCGATTGTTGTAATAATCATACTGGCGACAAAACCACTGGCAAATCCCTTTAACACACGTTTGAACAATTCAATGCGTTTTTGACGTTTATCAATGGTTTGGGGCGCAATGCGAACATTGTTTAATCTATCGACATCGTGATTCTTGTTAAAAATCTTATTCCATAATCCACCAACATTGTCTGCGGCCGTGCCCAATTTTGCCTTTAACCGCGCCGCCCAACCGGCAACGGCATTTGCGTTCGAATCCAACGCCGCATTGTACGCCGTATCTGAAATATCGCCACCTTGGGACATCATTTCACGAACAAAATCATTCCGCCTTTGCGGGTCTGTAAAGACCTCTGGATTTTCTTGGGCCTTTTTGACGATTTTGTCGGCATTTGCCGTTTCGTACAATTTGAACAAAAATTCATCGTTTAATTCTTGTTCAATTTCGTTCGCATCAAGTTTTTTGTTTGCGGTACTAATGCGGCGACGCGCAATATCGCCGCGCGCCAAATCCAAAATCGCCGCCGCACGACCTTCTTGGTCCAATTCACCGTTTTCCAAGATTTGTGGAATAACATCACCGTGTTCATCTGTAAAATTATATTTCTTTACGGCATCCCTGGTCGCCGCGAACAATCCGGCACGATTTAACGCATCGTTCAATTTATCCCAACGTTTACCATATTCCGGGGCTTCGGTATCATGAACTTTGTCCAATCCCCACGCACGGTCGTAATCGGCAATCACCGTTTCCATTTGCGCCAGGTTAGATTTCATCTGGGAAATTTTTTCGGCATCCGCCCCCGCATCTAAATCCGCAATACGCGCATTTAACGCATCAGAAAACCCTTCGTATACATCGGCAATGTTCGTAATATCAACCAACGGCCATTTTGTTCCGGTTTCCAAAACCATACCGCCGGAATTTGCAAAATCTGCGGACATATCATCAATGCGCGCCGCCAACGCATGTGCCATCGGCGTGTCTTCGTCGCGCGTTGCCATATACGCGTATGTCAATATCGCA
Organism: uncultured Pseudomonadota bacterium; assembly: GCA_900320405.1. Classification (GTDB taxonomy): domain Bacteria; phylum Pseudomonadota; class Alphaproteobacteria; order Rs-D84; family Rs-D84; genus Enterousia. The sequence continues at coordinate 222,327 of OOHM01000001.1, read as the reverse complement.
GGGGTTGCGCCATTAAAATTTTCTGTGTCATTGCCAACAAAACTTTTGCAGAACCGCAAACGCAATTCAGATTCCATATTTGGAATATCACCAATAACATCGTTTATTGCGTCCAAATTATTTGCGCGCATTGCGGCGTTATATTCGCGTTCGGTCAGCACACCAATTTCACGGTATGCGCGCGCAATATTTTTTGCCAACGCAACCAAATTATCATCGGTCGTACGACGAACATTACTGTTATTGCGAACATTTATTTCTGGCATTGTTTGATTCCCCCTGTTCTGTAATTTTTGTCGGTATATATTTTATCACAAAAACCGTTTCAAAAAAAGCAAATTTATGATATATTGCTCGTTATGATAGAATCATTGATATTGTTGATTGTCGGATTTGTGTTATTGGTTCGCGGGGCAGACGCATTTGTTGATGCCGCCGCGGGCGTGGCGCGCCGTTTTCACATTCCCGCGATTATAATTGGAACAACACTTGTCGCCATCGGTACCAGTGCCCCCGAGGCCGCAATTAGTATCGCCGCCGCATTAAAAGGTTCCAACGGTGTTTCCATTGGCAATGTCATTGGCAGTAATATTACAAACATATTCCTTATATTGGGGTTAACCGCGGTAATCGGCGCATTACCAATTCATAAAAACACAAAAAGATATGAATTACCTTTTGTTGGATTGGTGACATTGATGCTGGTTGGGGTTGGAATATGGGTGGGTTCGGTTTCACGCGTCGCGGCATTCATATTTTTGGCAATGTTTGTCGGATTTATCGTATACACAGTATTTATGGCACGGCAATCAAATGACACAACGCCCGAAATCAAAACTTTTTCTATGCCGATGACAATATTGATGATTATTGCCGGCATTGTCGCAATTGTTTTGGGCAGTAATTTAACGGTTGATTCAGCAATGGATATTGCGACGCGTTTGGGGGTATCGGATCGTGTGATTGGCCTGACTTTGGTCGCCCTGGGGACCAGTTTGCCCGAATTGGCGGTTTGCATTGCCGCCGCATTAAAACGCGAATATGATATGGCGGTTGGAAATATTGTCGGGTCAAATATATTTAATATACTGTTTGTGTTGGGAACGGCGGCGGCAATTCACCCATTGCCATTTAACCCGGCGTTTATATTTGACGGCGCAATCGCGATGTTGGCGATTATAATGTTAATGATATTAACGGCACGCGGTTCGCGCCTGGGGCGTGTGGGCGGGATTATGTTTTTAATTGCATACGCGACATATATAATTTATTTAATTTAATTATCGCGTTTTTGGCAATTTGAAAAACCGCGTCTTTTTCAATATCGTCATACCCGATTTCAAATCCCGTATTCGCAACACGGCCGAATTATCGATTTTTGTATGCAGAAATTTATCTAACAGGTAGAATTTATCTTTTCCTTCTAAATAACACAGCGCAAAGTTTATAAATCCGCCATGTGTGACGGCCAAAATGTTTTTATTGTAATCAACAGATTTGAAAAATTCACCGACACGCGCAAATGTGTCTTCAAACAGTTCGGCGTTAAAATAGGTTGGGTCTTTAAAGAACGATTCTATACTGCGCGGGTCAAAGCGTTTGCGTGTCATACCGGTTAAAATTCCAAAATCATATTCACGCAGACGCGCATCGTATTCAACGTGCAGATTCAATTTATCGCCAATTATATTCGCGGTTTCCACCGCACGTGATAAATCGGATGAAATAATATATTCTAAATTAAATCGCGACAAACGGTCTGCAACATTGGATGCCTGGAGTCGCCCCGTATCGTTCAACGGTATATCGTTTTGTCCCTGAATTTGCCCGTTCAGGTTCCAATCTGTCTGTCCATGTCGCACAATGTAAAGCATACGACCAGTATAAAATAAATGGGACAGATGTCAAATTGTATTACATTATATATTTGGCCCGCCTGCGCCGATTGCTGTCGCAAGGTATCAGGTTTCAAAAGTGTTTCTTGATAAATTCACGACCACATTGGGATTTTAGGTATTTTTCAAAATCTTTTGCCTTTTGTTCATCATCAATTGCAAAATAATCTTTTATTCGCCATGGTTTATATTTGTCTGTATGTCCAACATGATTATAATTATGCTGTTTTATGCGCCTTTTCAAATCATCGGTATAACCGATATAAAAATTATCTGGAAAATTTATACTCTGTAAAATGTATACGTAAAACATAATTTTTGTCCGTCTGCGTGCGCAGTGCGCACTCCGTCGCGACATCCGCTTCGCGTGATTAAAATCACATCGCCCCGCCCGATTGTACCAATCGCGACGGAGCGAAGCGAAGACGGATGGTGGAGCTGATCGGACTTGAACCGACGACCCCTTGCATGCCATGCAAGTGCTCTACCAACTGAGCTACAACCCCATTTCGAGAAAGCATTTTATATTTCTTCTTGCCAAATGTCAAATATATTTGCTAACCTAAACCATAAGCATAAGGAGTTTTATATATGGATTATCAATCTTTGAAGGCCGAAACGGAACAAAAAACTGCACAAACAATCGAAGTTTTGCGCAATGAATATGCCGGTTTGCGTACAGGACGCGCGTCGGTACACCTGTTGGATGGTGTACGCGTGAATACATATGGGTCTGATATGCCATTGAACCAATTGGCAACCGTTTCAACCCCAGATAACCAAACGCTTAGTGTGACCGTGTGGGATATGTCAAATGTTGGCGCGGTTGAAAAAGCGATTCGTGATTCTGGATTGGGATTGAACCCAATGAGTGCGGGTGCGGTTATTCGCCTGAATATGCCACCATTGACCGAAGAACGCCGTCGCGAATTGACCAAGGTTGCAGGTAAATACGCCGAAGAAGCCAAGATTTCTATGCGCAACATTCGTCAGGACGCAATGGGTAAAATCAAACGCGCCGTCACCGACAAAGAAATTTCCGAAGACGACCAACGCAAATTCGAAACCGATCTGCAAAAGGTGTTTGATGCCCGCGGGGCCGAGGTTGATTCTATTGCCAAACAAAAAGAAGCAGATATTATGTCTGTGTAAGATTTTTGGACACGTGGTTTAACAAAAAATATTGGGTGTAAAAATGTTCAGATTATTCAAAAAGAAACCCGATGTCGTGGCACCGGTAAAAATTCCAAAGCATATCGCGTTTATCTGTGACGGCAACCGTCGTTGGGCCGAAGCCCGCGGTTTGCCGCCCCTGTTGGGTCATCGTGCGGGTATTTCAAACTTTGAAAACTTGGTTGATTGGTTTGTTGCACGTGGTGTTACGACGATTACTTTCTTTATATTTTCAACCGAAAATTGGAACCGGTCCAAAGAAGAAGTCGATTTCCTTATGGATTTGTTCTATTCCGAACTGAAAAAGAATTTGAAACACGCATTGGAAAAAAACCTTAGATACCTGGTAATCGGTTCGCGCGATAGGTTGCCAAAAAAATTGGCCAATATGTGTGATAAATTAGAGGCCGAATCGGCAGAAAACACCAATGGCACGGTTGTATTTGCGCTGAATTATGGCGGACAAGATGAAATCGTAAACGCCGCAAATGCCGCCATTGCCGCGGGCGCACCCGTCACACGCGAAACATTCGAAACATTTTTGGATACCGGGGATTTGTTACCTATTGACCTTATGGTGCGGACAAGTAATGAATTTAGAATTTCTAACTTTCTGTTGTGGAAATTGGCGTATGCGGAATTGTTGTTTGTGCCGGAACACTGGCCGGAATTGGTAAAGTCAACAAAACTGTGGCGGTTTGTTTTGGACGAATATGCCAAACGCAATCGCCGGTTCGGTGGTGGGAAAAAGGCAAACTATTCTGGACGTAAAAAATAGGGGAATAATATGTCAGAAACAATGAATAGAATACTGGTCGCGGGCGGAATATTCGCGGTTATCGTTATCGCGGCGTTGTTGGAACGCGCCGGGATTCCGGGTGTTTATTGGCTGTGTTTGGGTGTATCGTTGGCAATGATTATTGAATTTTTGGGATGTATGTGGCGTGCACCGCGTGATGTTATGTTCGGTGGCAAAAACATTGCGATATTCTTGATATTTTTGGGCGTTTTGGGATTTGATTTTGTATCTTTGTTGACTTTGGCGCGGCGACCAATGTTGATTCTAATGATTTTGGTTATTATATGCGCGGCCGACATTTGTGCGTGGTTCTTTGGGCGACAAATCGGCGGTGACAAAATGTGGGAACGGATTTCTGAACATAAAACCTGGGCCGGACAAATTTTTGGTGTGATTGGTGGAACCGCCGCGGCAATTGCTTACGGTCATTGGGTTTTGGGAACATTCGTTTCACAATTGGTTTGGATTGGAATTGGTATTGCGTTGCTGTCGCAATATGGCGATTTAACCGCAAGTTTTGTTAAACGCAAATTAGGAATCAAGGATTACAGTCATATTTTGGGCGGACACGGTGGAATTATCGACCGGTTTGACGGTTGGATTTATGTGTTGCCTATTATATGGGCTGTATTGGCATAAGAAAAAAAGGATGGAAGGAAATGCATACAATAACGACCATTATCGCACTGCTGATTGTTTTGGGTGTGGTGGTTTTTATACACGAACTTGGGCACTTTTTGGCGGCGCGTTGGGCCGGCGTTCGCGTTGATGCGTTTTCTATTGGGTTTGGACCGGCGATTGTAAAATGGACCGATAAACGCGGCACAATTTGGAAAATCGCGTGTTTACCGTTGGGTGGATATGTTTCCATATATGGCCAAGAAGATATGTTCAACCGCAAAAAGTACAAAGAATTACCCAAAGATAAAAAGGTCGGGCATTATCTGTCTGCGCCTGCGTGGAAACAATTTATTATCATCGCCGCCGGTGTTGTTATGAATTTTATCCTGGCGTGGTGTATATATTCGTCAATATTTATGTTCAAACCCCGCACCGTTCAGTTGCCTGTGGTTGGCCAGGTTATTCGTGAAAGCGTCGCGTTTAATGCCGGTGTAAAATCGGGCGATGTTATCGTTCAAATTGACGGGGCAAAAATCACAAACTGGGGTGAATTGGTTATCGCCAAAGAATTGGCGGGTTCACGTCCGGCACATGTCACAATTGCGCGCAAAGACAAAATAGTAGAGGTCGCATTGGCACCGGCGGAACGCTGGGGATTGGTTGCAGACGGCAGTAAGACCGAATTTCGCAAGAAAGGTTTCTTTGGCGCGTTGTATTCCGGTGCGCGCGAAACATATTACCAATCTAAGACATTGTTAATTGTGTTAAAGCAGATTGTCACCGGTGACCGTTCATCACGGCAATTGGGATCTTTCATTACCATTGCCCAGGTTTCTGGCCAAGCAATGGCAAATGGGTTCTTTGCGTTGATGGCGATAATTGCGTTGCTGTCGGTGAATTTGGGGGTTATAAACCTGTTGCCGTTGCCGGTGTTGGATGGCGGATATTTGCTGATTTTGATAATAGAAGGCATAACACGCAAAAAGCTAGGTGGCAAAGGAATGGAAATTGTCATAATTTGTGGATGGGTATTTTTGGCATTTGTGTTCGCATTAACAATGTGGAATGATTTGGTACGGGTATTTGGATTATGAAAAAATATTTATACGCTTTTTTGATTATTTTTGCTGTCCCATGCGGGGCCGTGACGTTGTCGCGCGTTGATGTGGTCGGAAACAATCGTATGGACGCAGAATCTGTACGGATATTGGCCGATGTTAAGACCGGCGAAAACATCACAACAGAACGCACAAATAAAATCGCAAAACAATTACAGGAAAGCGGATACTTTTCAAGTGTTTCGGTCAAAATGGACGGTGGTATTATGAAGATAAATATCACCGAGGCGCCAATTGTGAATATGGTCACCGTTGAAGGCAATGATGATGTTTCAACAGACGATTTGAAAAAAGAAATTAAATTAAAGGAACGGTCGGCATTTGACCAATCTGTGATTGGGGCGGATGTTGGGCGGATGCTGACACTGTATCAACGCAAGGGTTTTTTTGGAACAAAAATTGAACCCAAAAAAATATCTTTGGATGATAATCGCGTAAATGTTGTATACGAGATTACCGAAGGTCACCCAACCTATATCCGCGATATTGATTTTGAAGGTAATAAGAAGTTCAGTTCACGAACGCTGCGCGGGGAAATTTTGTCACGCGAACACGCGTGGTGGCGGTTTATGTCGCAATTTGATGTGTACGATGAAGACCGCATACTGTACGACCAACAAATGCTGCGCCAATTTTACCTGCGCAATGGTTATGTAGATTTCCAGGTAAAAAATGCCAAGGGAACATTTACGCCCGACCGTGAATATTATTCTGTGGTTTTCAATGTTGACGAAGGCCCAAAGTACAAAATTGGAAAGTTAAGTATTGATAATCCATTTGACGATGTGCCGGACGATGTTTTGAATGACGCGTTAAAAATTTCCAGTGGTGATACATATAACATAGACAAAGTGGAATCCAGTATTTCTGCACTGCGCGGCGCGGTTGCAGATTATGGGTACGCATTTATAAATGTCGAACCGGTGCCAACAAAAAATGACGATGCACGAACAATAGATTTAGATTTCAAAATTCAAAAAACAAATCGAATTTATTTGAACTCGGTGAATATTTTGGGAAATGTACGAACATTTGATTCCGTTATTAATCAATTGGTTCCTATGCGCGCGGGCGATCCGTTCTCGCTGCAAACCATTGAACAGGGACGCCAACGTTTGATGCGTACGCGTTATTTCAAAGATGTTCAAATGGTTCCATCGCGTATTGCCGATGCAAATATGATGAATTTAGATATCAAGGTTGAAGAACAACCAACCGGTGAATTATCGGGCGGTTTTGGTTGGTCAAATATAAACGGTTTTATGTTGGACGCAGGTATTGCCGAAAATAACTTTATGGGGCGCGGACAAACGGTGCAACTGCGCGGGTCCATCGCACAATATCAAAAACAGGCGTTATTCAGTTTCACAGAACCGTTTTTATTCGGGCGCGCGTTATCTGCGGGATTTGATGTTTCATATACTATGTATAATTATAAACATTTGGGTGGTTTTGGATACGACCGCGATTCATTGACCATTGCGGGGCGGATGGGTTGGCAATTGACCGACCATTGGTCACAAACATTGCGTTTATCTGCATCATTTGATCAAAATTATGATTTGCAAATTGGTGGTTGGCAAAATGCGCGCCTTTACACATTGGGAACATATTTGAAATATTATAACCTGGACACGAATTTTGAACAGAATACCCACACCGGTTTGGTCGGTAATTTTGGCATCGCGTATACCGGATTTGGCGGAACCGAAACATTTATGCGATACAGTGCGGATGCAACCGCAATGGTTAAATTCTTGGACGACCGTTGGCAATTAAAGACTTCGTTGGATTTGGGCTATATCCAATCAATCGGTGATGATTATGTGCCACGTGTATATCGTTATTTCTTGGGCGGTGAATCGTTGCGTGGGTTTGAAATCGCCGGTGTGGGCAGCCGTAATTGGGCATACCAGTCATATTCATTGGGTGGTATGTGGAAAATCAATGGTTCAACGCAATTGAATTTCCCCATCTTTATCCCCGATGAATACCAGGTCAAAGGTTTCGTATTTATGGACTATGGTATTTTGGGTAAACCGCCAGCGCGTGAAAACACATATCTTGGGCAACCGAATTTTATAGACAGCGGTATTCGCACATCTGTCGGTCTTGGTATTTATTGGAATACGCCAATGGGTCCAATGAATTTCAGTTGGGGTTGGCCGTTAAAGATGGGTGAACACGACCGTGAACGCCGTTTCTTGCTTTCATTTGAAACCCAGTTTTAATGTGTTATTTGCACTTGACCGGGTGCGCAAAATTTTCTTATAATCAAAACAAACATGGGGGAAAGGATATGAAAAAAATTATACTAGGTTTGTTTATTGGATTGGCCGTGGCCGGATGTGGTCAGATATATGACCGCGAACCGGTTGGTGTCGGATACGATACGAATGAATTGAAATTAAGTCCGTGCGCGTGCATTATGGTATACCGTGCGTAATTGCGCGGATTGTGCACACCATATTTTGGGGAGAGAACATTGGATTACCCAGATGATTTTGAAAATTCCGCGTTTCCGGCGGGAAAACGGGTCGCCGTTTCCCGAACAATGGGCATATGGATTGCGGTGGCATTTTTGATTATCATCGGTTTTTGTGTCGCCTTGCCGTGGTTGCGCACGAACCAGACGGTAAATCCGTTTGTGATATATGTAGACAGTACGCGCGGCGAATGGCAATTGGTTGGTCGGCCATTGGGCGAAAAAAACATTCCTTACTATCAATCTGTTCAACGCGCATTGGTCGGGATTTTCACCGAAAAATGGTTTACAATTTCCGCCAATGCACAAAAAAATGCACGCGCGTGGGAACGGTGCAATCGCGAAACAGAATGCACGCGACACGTGCCAAATACATTCGCGAATGTTGATGGGTGCGATATATACTGCATTTCGGGTGAAGGGATGTATCAAAATTTTGTGACAGATGTGTTGCCACAATACCGTGCATACGAATCGGCCGGTGAACGGTGGTATATTGACCCAAACAAAATTACCGTTTTCAGTGGCGGAAAAATCACCGCAAATGGTGGCACGTGGGTGGCGCGGGCGCGTGTTTATTCCAATATAAACGGCCATTTTGATATCATTGCATATGTCAAGGTTGCATATGATGTCGCACGGTATCCGCAAACATTGGGATACTATATAACGGGTTTTAACGCGTACAGGGAATAATATGAAACGACTGATTGGATATATTATCGGATTGGTGACCATATTCGCCGTATTCGCGATGATTTATATCGCAGGTGCGATATATGATACGGGCAACAAAGTGACGGTTGAACCATATTTCTTTCGCACGGGGTTAAGCGCGGTTAATCAAACCGGTATGCCACGCAATCTTGCCGAGGTTGGTGAACGCAGAATGCGGGATTGGTTAATTCAAAAATTTGTTATGGAATATTTCTATGTAATTCCCGATGTTGAAAATGTTGCGCGACGCACACGCGGAAACACCGCAAATATAAGAATTATGTCTGCGGCGAATGTTGCGCGCGCATGGGAACAGAATGTTGTGCCCGAAATTCGCGAATTGGCGTCAAATGGCGCGCGCCGAACGGTTCGGGTTTTTAACGAAATCTTTAAGCCCGAAAACAGTAATTATTGGCATGTTGATTATGAATTAAAAACGTGGTATAAACCAAATGATATGGGCACACCACCGACGGTCACGCGTGGCACAATGTACATAAAAATCGAAGATGCCGGCACAATCGGTCGGTTGAAAAGCGATATCGATGCGGTGCAACGGGCGTTAAAGATGGGAATTGATCCGGCGGTTGTGTTTGTGTTTCGGGTATCAGATGTAATGTTTGGTGGGGAATAAAAGGTATGAAACGTTTATGGATGCTATTATGTGTTATGTGCGTCGTTGTGGCGCATCCGTTTGTTGCGCCGGCCGAAGACGAATTTGACTATGAAGGATTCCCCGAGGCCCAAGAATACGATAACTTTGATGAATATACGATTGAAACAAATGAAGATGGCAACAACGCGTGCAGTGCGGGCGTGGTATCGATAAACGCCGGTGACAATCCCGCCGCGGTTTCCGGGTTTGATATTGCAGGCATAATGTTGGGAATGAGTTTTGACGAGGCACAATTGGTCGCGCGCGAAAATGGTCTGTATGTGAATCGACCGAAGAATAGCGTTATTTATACCATACATCCGGATTGGAAATACAACCTTGACTACGAATGCCGGCGCAATGGTGTGTACGCCCCGGCAAAATTGGACGCGTGCATAAATTCTTTGGCGCGCAATCGTGGTGTTATGTATGCATCTGAACTGCATTTGGTGCGTGGTGTCACGGGTGAAACAATCGATGTTTATTTTACCAGCAACGCCACCGACAATGTCGCATGGAAAATCGTTTATAAAAATGATGTCGATGAAGTCGAAGGCGACGCAGAAAAGTTTGCAAACCAACGCGATAAAAAAATCTGGGCTTGGTGGCAAAATGTGTTGGATAAATACGGTAATCCAAATTCAGATACCGATAAATGGGTCAGTTCGGACAATTCATACGACCCGATGATGACCGCGTACTATGGTGAATTGGAATTGGTTGATTGTGGCCGAAACGCCGAAGACAATTCGGAAAATATTCAAAGCGCGACCGATAATTTTGCGGCGAAATCTTACGCATTTTAATTGAAAATGGATTCTTATCAAAAAGGTATTTTTTCAGAATTTTTTGCGTGCGCATATTTAATGTTGCACGGGTTTAGGATTATTCGCCGGCGATATACCACGGGGCGATATACGGGTCGCGCAGAAATAGATATTATTGCCCGGCGCGGAAATTTAATTGTGTTTGTAGAGGTTAAAAAACGCAAAACCATATCGGCGGGGTTTGATGCGATTACACGGCCCCAAATAAAACGATTGCGCGCCGCGGCGGAAACATACTTATTGCAAACGCGTTGGATGGGTGACGCGCGTTTTGATGTAATAATTATCCACGGATGGCACATAACGTGGATTAAACAGGCGTTTTAAGTGGTTAGTGGACAGTAAAAAAACACCGGCAACCGCCGGTGCATTTTTTGATTCTATTTGCTCCACAGCCAACAATTTTCATCCGTATGTGACACACCATCCGGCCACCCGGCACAGGTAAGTCTCTGCTGGTAATTCCACAGTTCTCCAACAACCGCCGCGACGGTTGGAACCATCTTGTCGGCAAAAGCAGTTATCTCATCATCTGCACTAAGATAAAAGTTTAATGGTATCTCATCCTCAAAGAGACTTTCCTCGGTAATTATGCCAAATTTATTTGCAACCAACCCGCCTTCGTCATCATATGATGCGATACTGGTATATACGTCTTTCACCATTGCGGATTCGATTTTGTTTTGCTTTTTTGCGACCTCAGTATCAACATATTGTTTGGATGTGACGGTTGTATCCGCCAAAACTGAATTGATTGTTAATATTGATGCAATTACACCAATGAATAATGCTTGTTTCATAATATTCCTCCTATTTTTCCTTTTTGCTTGTCGTCATCCCGGCGTCCGGGTCCCGCAAAAAACGAAGTTTTTTGTGGGTGGTCTAGGCCGGGATCCCTTCCTTTTTTGTGCTTGTTTTATACACTTATATTATGGCATTAAAGGTACCTTTATTTTGACCACCCTTGTGATTTTGTAAGTCATTGATTTTACTGAATCACATTTCCTAAAAAAAGTACTGGACAAAAAGGTACGATTAAATCGACCACCCCACGGATTTTGTTTTTAACCTTGCAATCAATGAAAATATGAATATAATCATAATTGTGTTAACAGCATAAAGGAGAACACATGAAAAAAGTTATTTTGGCGTTGTTTGCCGTTTTGACATTGGCCGCCTGCACGGGTGCATATAAATCTGGGAATTGTGAATATCATTTCTTGCTGCATAAAGATATTTCTATTTCTAAATGGATTGGCAACGCGACCGGCGGTTGCTAAACGAACAAAATCCCGCGAAACCCGCGGGATTTTGTTTACTTTATAACGGCCGTTTTAATCAATGTGACATCTTCTTTGATACCGTCTATTTTTAATTGCAATTGGCCTATTCCCGTTTCCAATACCGTCGTACGATTTTCCAATGTTGTCATTCGAACCGTTAATCGGTCTAATTCCACCAACGCATTATCTTGGCGCGCAACCCAATAAATCATACCTGCAATAAACGCAATTAAAAACCAACCACTGCGCAGTGTGTCGATAATATTTGATAAACCATTATGTTTTTGCATTTTCACGCCCCCGTAATACCAATTGTTCAATTTTATGGACCAATGCGCGTTGGGATTCCAACCATCGCAGTTCGTTGTCCGTTGCATTTGGCCCCATTGCACGTTCAATCGTCATTTTCCGCAGGTGTTCCAATACGACCGCACCCGATGCGCATCCAAATGTTCGTGCGTATGCAATTTCTATGCGTTCCATTGTTGCCCCCGTTAAATCAATGTATTATTTTCAGAAACCATTTGTGCGATTGGTGCAATGTATTTTAATTCTGCATCCCCGTGCAACGATATTTTATCGATAACGCCGCGACGCGCCAATATTTGCAATCCGCGGTCACACAGGGGCCGAATAAATTCGTGCAATAACCGTCCATATGTTGCACCCAAAATACGCAGCATATCCGCATTGCGTGCCAAAATTTCTGTCGCGGTCATTTCTTTGTCAGACAACAGCCCTATTCTGTCCGCCAATAATGTGTGCCTTATGCGTTCGCGCAAATCTTTCAAAATGATTTGCGACACATCAAAATTTGCACCCGATGCAAGTGGGGTCAAACCCGAACTGCCCACCGCTTTGGGAATAATGGCACCGGGGGTCAAATTGATATTGCCAAGGTTTATGACGCCGTCATCATCGGCCTGCCATATGCCACTGACCGCGATGGTTGCGTTTTTCAAAACCAATTCTACGACTTTGTTCGCCGTTTTAATATCTGGCAATGCGCGCAGAATCGGTCCACGGCCGTATAATTCGCCACTGGCGACCGACCAACGGAAAATTATATATGGATTCGTTTCAAATGTTCCGCGTGCCACTACATTGTTTTCAAAATCACCACCAACATCAACCCATGCGGTAAAATCTGTATCAACCAAAGATTGAACCAGACGCATTTGATATTCGCCATCTTGTTTTATTTTTTCCGCAATATCGCGTGGCGGCGTCCATTCCGGATATCGGCGCAGAATTTCCGCCCCGGAAATCGTCGCAGTATGGAATATCGCGTTCGGCAAAATCGCAATGTCTGTAATTGGAATCGCGGTAAATGTAAACGCACTGGACGCGCCAATCGGCGATTCCGCCATAAACAGACACGCCGTGCCCAATGTCACCAAATCCATATAGCATTGATGAATCGTGGTGTAAAAATTCGAATCATTCAAATTTGCACGCAATGCGGCCGTCGCAACCGCCGGGTCGGGCGAATCCGGACTTTCCGGAACCAGGTTCAACCACAAAGATTCTGGCGGTGTCAGTAATGAATACATACACGCCGCCAAACCCGCCGCCGCATCAGATGCGGTCGCGTCAAACAGTGTTGCCAAATCTTCATCCGTTGTGGGCATCGTATAACGGCGCGCATCCGCCCAACGCCGTATCCAAGGTTCACGCATATTTATCGCGCGAATGTACATTTGTTGTAAATCATATTTCATATTTTATCCTTTTGTTGTGTGTTAAATTTTGAAATCTGTATTTGCGGTATATCGTGGCACGCCACCAAGTATTGGTCGCACCGGTATCGGCGTGCACGCAATTGCACCGGCCGCCGCATCCAATCCGTCATCGTGTTCGGCACCGCCCATTGGCGACCAAGCCAACATTTCCGATATAAATGGGGTCTGGGTGATTCGCCGATGTGCAAACAATCGACCCGTTGACATTAATGGTTCCAATGCGTCCAATATGCGATCTTCTTTGCGTCGCGAATTTGTTATCGAATTAAGGGTTATTCCGCCACCGCCACGCTTTATAATGTCACGCATAATTTCGGGCAACGCGCCACCGATACCGTTCGTTTCTACTGTGATTTGGCGCAAACGATTGTGACGAACAAAATCGATAACCCGGTCACATTGATACGCCAATGGGTAATCTGTTTCATCTGGGACGACGATGTACATTATATTGTGTATAAATACACATCGATTGTTATCATCGCGATAGACAAGAACGCATACACTGTTATCGCCGCCGCGCCGACCCCCCGACGGGTCCCAATAAATGGCCGCACCCGATATTAAATGTTCGCCAATGCGCGCGGTATGCGGGTCGAATTCGTCCGTATAAAAATGTACGGTTCCAGGGTCAAGACGGATTTTATCGGGCGCAACATATTCCAACATCATTTGTGCAGAAAAATGCCGTTCCCCAACCGTTTCCCGAATTTGGGCAATTTTTTCGGGCGGAAAAATCGCCGGCCACGCCGAATTTCCGCACCCATCCATTATCGGAATTTTTAATTCGGCATAGCCACATAAAAAAGGCGTTGAAAAAACATTTTTTTCATATACTATATTGGACATGGACTTTACTCCCAAAACTTTACCAACGAATATAGAGGCCGAACAAGCCGTGTTGGCCGCGGTGCTGACCAACAATCGTGCATTAGAAAAAATTTCTGAATTCTTGCGGGCCGAAGATTTTTCCCATCCCGCGCACCAAGAAATTTATCGTTTGGCGTTGCGACAATTCGCGGCCGGAATTCCGTTTGATATAATCACCGTTAAAAACTATCTGGACCAACAGGGAACATTGGAATCTGTTGGCGGAATAGATTATCTAACACAATTGGCGGGTGCGGGGGCAACCGTCGTAAATGTTGAACAATATGGTCGAATTGTTCACGAAAACGCAATGCGACGCGAACTGATTCAAATTGGCCAGACAATAACCGACGACGCATTTGTCGAAGATTTAGATAAACCGGTCGCATCACAAATAGAAAACGCCGAACAAATGTTATTCAATATGGCAACAACCGGCGATATTGGACGCGATGTCGCACCAATTGCAACCGCATTGAAAAGCGCACTGATTGAGGCCGAAATCGCGTACAAGGCGGACGGCAAATTGTCCGGATTAACAACGGGTCTGACCGATTTAGACAAGGCCATTAGTGGTTTGCATAAATCGAATCTGCTTATTATCGCGGGACGTCCAGGTATGGGTAAGACCACATTGGCGATGAATATCGCATTTAATGCGGCAAACGCAATATTTTCGGGACGTGCAAATCCACAATACACTGGTGCGGTCGCGTTTTTCAGTTTAGAAATGAACCAATCTGAATTGGCGGCACGCGTGCTGTCTTCACAGTCACGAATACCTTCTAATGCCATGCTGGCCGGGTCGTTGACCGATGAAGATTTCCTTAAAATGACCCAGTTTGCAGATGCCATTGGTCGTATTCCATTGTTCATAGATGATACGCCGGGTATGTCGGTTCCAATGATTCGCACACGTGTGCGCCGATTGGCCCGCAAATATAACGGAATTGCACTTATCGTGATTGACTATTTGCAATTATTGACTTCACCGGGCGGTAAAAACAAAGACAATCGTGTTCAAGAATTGTCGGAAATTACGCGCGGTCTTAAAATGTTGGCCAAAGAATTCGATGTTCCGGTTATTGCCCTGTCCCAATTATCACGCAGTGTTGAAATGCGTGATGATAAACGCCCGCAATTGTCGGATTTGCGTGAATCGGGGTCTATTGAACAAGATGCCGACATTGTTATGTTCACATATCGCGAAGAATACTATTTGGCAAATCGCGACCCGTCATATCGCATATCAAACACCCCAAATGAAAAATCTGTTGATTCGTGGCAAAATCGTATGGAGAAAGCCAAAGGCAAGGCCGATATTATCATCGGGAAAAACCGTCACGGGAAAACCGATACTATACGGGTGGCGTTTTTGCCGGAATTCAGTTTGTTTGATAACCTGAATGAAATGGCAAATCGTGGTCATATACAATTTGCCGAAGAAAACGCACCTGTGCCACAATCCGACGATGCGGCACCTATTGATTTGACCGAAATCCCCGACGATATGGATATATAAATACTGGTCGGTGTTATTAGTTGGTGATGGTTGGTAAAATTTTTCCTTGCCAAGTTTTCTAAAATTGACTATGATTTTGTCAAGATTTATCTAAGGAGTTTTATATGGCCCAAGAAGAAATCATTTTTCCAAACAATATTCGAAACATTCGCCTGGGCGCAGGTATGAAAATGACCGAATTGGCACGTCGGTCGGGGCTGTCGCTGTCGGCGGTTTCCAAGATTGAAAAGGGTGTGCGTCGTCTAAACCAGAAACAATTGTTGAATATCTGTAATATATTGGGTTGTAAACTGTCCGATATATTCATCAAAGACACGGACGAAGTCGCAACCAAATGGCAAGATGAAATCAAACGCCGTATGAACGATAATGAAGACAGTGGTTTGAAAGTGTTTGGCAGTGGTCTGCGCAAGATACGCCAACAGGCCGGAAAAACCATTGCCCAGGCCGCCAAGGATGCAGGGATGACCCTGTCCGTTTATCACAAAATAGAGGTCGGTCAACGTGAAATATACAAAAACGAAATCGAACCATTGGCAAAATCGTTTGCGTATTCTGTGGACGGTATGTTCGATAGAATCGCAGACCTGTATAAATCGGGCGAACTTGCCAAACAAATGAACAAGGTCAAAGAACGTGTCAAGGCGGTTTTGGTACCGGGTGATTCTGCCGCAGATTTGGGCGATATGCAGGGTCATTTATATGGTGCAAAATTGTATGACAATGCACGCAAAAAATTGATTCCGGTGTTCGGTAAACCCGAAGGCAAAGCAATCGCATTCAAAAAATCTGATAAAACAATGATTGCCGCACCCGCAAATCTTGAAGGTCGCCGTGGCGTTTATGCGCTTATCCCGAATTCTAAACGTTTGGGCGGGTTCATCCCGGCAAAGTCTTATGTTTTTGCCGATGTTAAATCTGTGCCCGCGGTTGGTGATTTGGCGGTATTCGTTGATGCAGATTTCAAAACACTGCGCGATGATCAAACGGTGGTTGCAAACATTGCCGTTGTGCGCCAAGATTCCAAAGGTCAAATTTATGGTCAAATGGTATCACCAGAAGAAAAAATTTCTGCACAAACCATGCACAAGGTTATTATGGTCACAACAGAATAACATTAACCAACGGGGGGATTAAACGAGATGAAAGCCAAAGCAAGTGTAATCGCACAAAAATTGTTAAATCTTTACCGTCAGGCGCATGTTATCGTCGGCGGATGGGGCGCGGTAAATCGTGTCTTTGTTGACGAAGCCACCGACGAAGTTCTGACCGAAATGGCAGATTTACCGACCGGAAAAATGTTGGTACAACATATAAAAAATTTGCGCGACGGTAAAACACCAATGAATTCTATTGCGCGTGAATTGTTGCCATATGGTGGTATGATGAACGAACCCGCAATCGCGACCGATATATCAAACGACGATTTAGATGATTTGATATCTGCAATTAATAATTTTGAACCGGACCAAGACGCGTTACAGCAATTTATGCAGATGCCGGTTGTTCGTGGATTTGGTCCCGAATGGGCGGTTTCCATAAAACACATATTGAACAATCATCCCGAAGAATTGAAAAAATTTGATACGATTGTTCGCACTTGGCGGGCGTACAGCCTTTGGGAAAGCGCAAACGATATTATTTCCAAACCAATCAATGAACGGGCACGTGCACAACTTCAAGTTGATATGCCAGATTACGAAACATATCTGCCGATGTTTGGTGATGAAGGCAGAACGTTGTTGCACAAATTGCACAAGATTACAAGTTCTTTGGCACATATAAATTCTGAAGCCTAGGTCGTACGATATATGGTATCCAATGTGTGTGGTGTACCGATATAAATCATTGTGCCGGTTGGGGCCAACACAAAATCTAATTCACGCAACCTTTCACGCAACGCCGCACGTTTTCGTGCGGTGTTGCATGTATTTGGAACCTCGACATCATCACAAATTATCAAATCTGCGCGCATACCGGTTATGTTGCCATATATGCCTTGGCATATAACGGATGGTTCACGAATACCAATCGGTCGATTGATGGTAATTTTATTTTCGGCCCATTCCCGACGATTTTTTGGAATCATATTTTGGCACCACGGATGATTTTCTAAAATATTTCTTATATGCATAACCATTCTGGTGGCCTGGTGCGTTTGCGCAGACAAAATCAGTATTCGCGTTTCGGGTCGCAAAAACAAGACACATGTCGCAAAAATGCCGACGATGGTGGATTTACCCGAATGCCGAAACGCCATCAGCAACCCGCGATGATTCCCATTATTTAACACTTCCGTTAGAAAATCTGTCATACGGTGATGGTGTGATGGTGTATTCAATCCCAATACAGAATTCCAAGAATCCAAAAATTGGTTGTATTCCGTCATTTTACCCGACCAATTTTTCCATATGTTCCAACGCCGCCAATATCAGGTTCTTTTTCCTGGTGCGCGCATTTTGTAATTTTTGCAAATTAGATTGACGCTTATCGTTATATGGTTTTTCGGTTTCTTCTTTTAATCGTGCCAAAACCGCATCTTCTGTTTGCCCTTGGGGCTTCATTCCGGATGCGCCATATTTTGCACGTTGGGTCGCCAAGACCTTGTTTACCAAATTTTGTTTGTTTTTTTCATCAATCGCCATTTGCCTGATAATTTCTTTTCTGGTTGTTGCGGTCTTTTTCTTGCCATCTTGATAATCCAGAATATCTTTTACATCTGTAATAACTTGTCCCATTTCTTATCCTTTTGTTTATATTTGATACCGCCCATATACGGTCACAGACAAAACCGTAAGCGGTAATTCATCATTTGTTGATATTTCCCATGGACTGTCCACCATATCACGCAGTGTCCCCAAGACATTTACCGATATATCCCCCGAAAATCCGGATACATCGGGGGTGTATACTTCATCTGGGAATGTGGTTCGAAAATTGTTTATAAATAAAGTTTTTGAATCGTGCACACGTGCAATAATCTTTTTAATCCTTACATATTTTGCGTTATGACCCGATGTCATTATTGGCAACCCGCATGCACGCGAAGTATATGAATATTCGTCCGAATCAATCATTTCCGAATCATCGAATCTTTCAAAAATAAAATTTGAATCTCGTTCGGTCACAACATATGTTTTGTCATTTGACACCGCAACAGATTTGAAATCACCTGCGGTCATATAATGCCCCCACGCAGAAATTCCCAACGCAACATTTCGATTTAATACGGCAATTTCTCCATTAGACATAACAACAAACAATTTCTTGTCCGTCTTGTTATATGCGATATCAATTGGATTGTTCATTATATGTTCTGCAATTGCACATAAATTATTTGCCCGATAACTTACGCCTAAATCGTCCAAGACCATTTGACGTATATCGCGTTTATTATTTGATACAAATATTGTAGAACCGTCAATTTCTTGTGGTGGCAAATACCTGTCTGCGATACATCCAATTGTCGTATGCATTTTTATATCTACCGATTCCGGGGTAAGCGGTTTGTTGGACACCGCCCATTCACCTTCGGATGTAAGAATTTGCAGATTATCACTGCTGACCAATGTGCAAATATGTTGGCGACGCGATGACAACAGTGTGATGTATATCGCTTGGTCATCCAATCCTGTACCTGTATTAAAATTTTTATGGTTTCCAACACACGACATCCATATACCACCCGGCCAAGATTTTGATCCGCCAAAGACCAAACGATTTTGGTGAAATGTTATACTTGCCGGCCATCCGCGACGCGGACTGAATACGGCCTCTTGCCAATCTGTGATTGGTGAATTTGGTATCGTAAAAACACCATTACACGCCGCGGTGACTTCACGGGGGCCAATATACGATGTTATTAACCAAGTTTTTCCCAACATCGATATATGACCATCCACGTTTGCCGATGTCCAAAAATCCTGATTCGTATTAAGATGCGCCGTGTTGTTCGACATTGTTATTGTGATGCTGATGTTGTCTGAATCTTCGAAACGCATAAACGGCATATCGACATTCTCGCCACCATCAGACGATGTGAATGAAAAATTTACAAACTTAAAAATGCCATTATCACGACATAATATTTTTGGCCTGTAATTTGGATGAACAAATATCATCGTACCGAAACGTTGGGCATATTGCACCAAACCTACATCTGCCGCAGACCACGGTGCAAAAACATCTTGGACAAAAGAATCCCCGGAAAAAATACGAATCAGACCGTTCATTATTGCCAAAATATAATGTTCTGTTTCAGAAATCGAAAACGGAACAAGTCGCGCATTTGCGGACAATTTAGCAATTTTTTTTAATCCAGGTCTGCGACGAAGCCCACCCCCAGGTATCACATCCATATTTTCCAAGTGCGCCAGTCCATGAATATCAGAATTTGCAAAAAAATTTGGTGATACTTCGCCGTTTTCAAACGAAGTTTGTGTTTTGATAAAATTTCCCATACCTATCCCCCAATATTAAAAGCGACTGTCCAACAACGAAAAGTTTTCTATTGCAGGATTTATCGAGGTTGTACTGTCTATAAATTTTGCAGTTTGTAATTCTGTTTCATATAACGCAACCAATGTTCTGAATACGGTTTGGTCCGATGTCAACGGTATGCAAAATTCCATTGCCAATTTTGTTGCAACCACAGATGCGAAATAACTTGGAAAATCGTTTGGCGAAACGCGACGAATCGCCACCAGTTCCACAGATGATGAATCTGATATAATTTTATTTTCTATCACGCGTGCATTTGTTTTAATAATACGCAAAACATCCGGTGGAATATTCAAATCACCATTTTCATCTTTAACAACCGTATATGTATGGCATGCGAATCGCCACGGGTGCATTGCCAATAAAGTATCTATTACGAAATCTATCAATGTGCGCCCCAATTTTGCGGCCGTTGTATCATCTGACAAAGATTGAATTGGATTCTCACCCAACTTTAACAACGCCATTGAACATAAATCTATTTTTGTAAGCATCTTTTTCCCCCAAGAAAAAAAGGGGTCAACATTGACCCCTTTGGTTCAAACAAACAAGAAATTAATCCAGTGTTGCGGTTGTAACCGCACCATCGCCAACCGCAATTTTTTTGATTGACGTTTTATCGGATGCATTGACCAATACAATGTCGCCGGTATTCATCAATGTTTTAACCGCGTTAAAGTAACCACTTGCCGTAATTGTCGCCAATGTTTCGTTGGCGGCATAATGCCACAATGTGAATCCATTGGCATATGCAATTACTGATAAGTTTTTATTTTGAAAAGCCATTTTGTACCCCTTGGATTATTTGTTTTATTCACCGCATTTGACACGAACTATGCCATCATTATCAATCAGAACCGCCCCTTGGGACATACTGTTACTGATGAAATGTGCGGCGCGTTCACCGTGCCATGTGATATCGGTTTTGACTTCTTGGCCACATGCATGACCAACACTGGACGCGTGATATATAAAGCAATCACGATGTGTTGACGATGCAAGCGGTAAATCGTTATACATAACCCATGTGATACCAAGCCATTTTCTGGCCTCGCATCCATTTATAAATGGCATATTTTCACCGACATAATCCGCCGAAGAAAATTCGGTAATACCCAACAATTCGTTCCATTGCTTTACGCCAACAACCGCGAATCTGCGACCATCATCGGGAACATCTTTTTCGTTCAATTTTTCCAACGCGCTTAAAATCAATGTTTTGGTAAGGCCGGTTGAATAATCACCAACATATGCGGTTGCACCATTCATCGCGGTCACAATTAATTCATCTGTTTTACGACCCAACGCGTATGCACCCGCAGACGCAACAACACGACGTTCATCAACATTGGTTTTCAATTCATCCAATGCATCAACCCAATCACCCGCATAGTAATCTTGCAACGTGCATTCTACCGGGGTATGATTCAGGTTCATCACTGGCACAATACCGTGACGCGATTTGGTGCTGGCTGTGCCCTTGCCTATTTTTTGAAAAGTTGTAGATGCACCAACAACACCTGATTTGCTGCGAATGGTGGAACGCAGTTTTGTTCCCATCTGTTGGTACGCAAGGTGTACATCCGCTTCGAATTGTTTTACAAAAACTTGATCTATGGAAACAGACATTATTATTCCTTTTGTTATTCAATATTAAAACCCAGACGAATCATTATCGTCCAACCAAAATTTATTTATGGTTATGCCGCACGCGGCGCCGAAAATAAATTCAAACGGGTCCACAATGTGGATTGTCCAAGGAAAAAATTCAGTCAGACAAAAAATCTGACTGAAATTTTTCATAATTAAAAATGCCCGCGCTGCGGGCATTTTTATCTTTTATGCGAAACCATTATTTTTTCTTGGTGCATTTTGCACATGCTTTTTTCGCAACCGGTTTCTTTGCAACTTTCTTTGCAACCGGTTTTTTTGCAGCGACTTTTTTAACCGCAGCTTTTTTTGCAACCGGTTTTTTCGCAGCAACTTTTTTAACCGCTACTTTTTTTGCAGCAGGTTTTTTCGCAGCAACTTTCTTTGCCGCCGGTTTCTTAGCAGCCGGTTTTTTCACGGCCGGTTTCTTTGCCGCCGGTTTCTTGGCAGCAGGTTTTTTCGCAGCAGGTTTCTTTGCCGCAGTTTTCAAGAATGTGAATGCCATTCTTCTCTCCTTTTATTTTTTTGGATAGAACAAATTCTTTTTGTTCTTGTTTTATATTTTATATTAAAGAAAAAAATTAGTAAAGAAGAAAAGTTATTTTTTATAAAAAAAATTCATTATGAATATAATTTTTTGAATCCGTTTTCAATTTTGCGAACATACTCCGCATCATGATCGCGCCAATATTTTGGATCGCGCATCATACGTCGTAAATCATTATCAGATAAAATTTTTACATCCGATGAATCTGTTTGCACGGTTGGTTCCATTGATTGCATCATCTTGTACACACCTTGAATTCCCTGGGGTGTAGAGCACAGTTCATTAAATGCGTCGGCGGGCAAAAATCGTTCACCAAATGATTTAATTGCGACAAATGCGTCATACATTTTTTCATCACTGCCAAAAATTTTTTTCAATTCAGACATTGCATTTGATTCTTGTTCCACAGATAAAATTTCATCAACAACGGGTGATAAAAATTTTTGTGCGATGTCATAAATTTTTTCAACTTGTTTTTTTGTTAAACCAATTTTATGAAATTCTTGGCGTACATTTTCATCATCAAACATTTCATTGTGTGGATATTCATCCGGCGTTTCCGGCACGCCAATCGCCCGGCGAAAGCGGCCCACAGATGATTCGTCAGAATTTTCATCGGGCACAGAAATCATTGTTCCAATTTTCTTTTCCAATTCTGTATAAGATTTTATAAGTGCATCCGTATTTAATGTTCCGTCTTCACGACGAAATTTTTCTGGTATATTTTCCATATTATTTTCCTTTGTTTTGTTTTGATTTATGCAACATATATACTCCGCCAACCGCAATTAATGCCTGAATCAGCGCGAACAAATCAGAATCACCAACCAAATATGTCGCGACCGCAGATATAATTCCTACACCGGTCATTATTTGTATTTTGCGATTCGCCAAAAAACCACCCTTAATAAATTTGCTCATATAAAACCCCGGGGTTATGTGTAAAATAAAATTCCATCTATATCCGCAATGTATCCACGTGCGATTGCCCAATGTGGCAATAAATCACTACGATGAAACATTGTTGCGCCGCGACACATATCTGGTAAATTACCATGCAACATACGAATCGCCACGCGCACACACATTTGAAAATCTGGACGATTCGAATCGACATATAAATCATGGTGGCGCACCGAATCATTATTCAAAGATTCGAACAGAATCGAATCAGATATAACATCATCGATTTTCATATTATTTTTTTTTGCGCGATTCGAAATCATAGAGTTTAATGCTTCAACCACCCTTAACGAATATGCGTGTGTTTCTGCATAAACAATATGCGCGATACGATGCGCCAACATCATTGTGTCGCTTTGGGCGGTTATTGCCATATTCATATCTATTCCTTTTTATGCAAAGAAAAAACCGCACAGATATGCGGCATAAAAAAATTCACACCAATGTGTGAACACAAATTCCTCTTTTGATAGTTGTTATGGTATCACAAATCGCATCAAAAGTCAAGTATTTTATAAAAAACGCCGAAAATCCCGGGTGTTCATCACATAAGAATTTCATCACCATGAACCAAAAAATATTCTGATGCGCGACGAACAACCAATGCACCACTGTCATTTATACCAATCAATTCGACCATTTCGCCACGATACTTGACCATACCATTTAACCCCGCCGCAGATTCCATCCAACAGCGTCGCACCGAATCGAATTCTGCGCCCATCCATTTGTCTAATTTTTTTGCCAACCGCGCCAGTAAATCCTGTATTTCTATATCTGCATATTTATCCAATTTAGTTGTTTTATATTCATCCACCGTTGGATTCGAATGTACATTAATTCCAATTCCCACAATAACGAATCGCCCCGCATATTCTATGAGAACACCTGCAACCTTTTTACCATCCAACAATATATCATTGGGCCACTTTATTGTTGCGTTAATTCCGTAAGATGCCAATGTATCAACAATTGCAACCGCAACCGTATAGGACAAACGCGGGTCGCGTTCCGGTGAACGGAAAATAAAACTTGCATACAAATTACCGTGGTGAGAAACCCATTTCCGGCGATAACGCCCGCGCCCCGCGTATTGCGCGGCCGCACAAATTATCGTATGATCAACCGCCGTGCCGCCCGCGACCATATCATGCGCATAGGTCTGGGTACTGGATATTTTATCAAAAGACAATACTTTATATCCCGCCAATTTTGAATATTCCGTTTTCGTTTATTATAAAATCCCGACCGAACAGTTTTCTTAAACCATATATCGCCGTATCAACCGTGTGTGTTGTCGTGTCACGCGCATACCCCAACGCCACCTTTAATTCATCCGCCGTCATACCACCACTTTTTTTAAGGCGTACAACAATATTCCGTTGTATCGGGGATAAATCAACGGGATGGCCAAACACAGACACTAAAACCTTGGTATCATCCAATGCAGAAATTATGGTTGATTTTAATTCTAACGGTGCCACCGGTATATGCACGTCCAAAGAATCCAAATCCACATCCGCGTAATTCGCATCATCAACGACCACGGCGTTCAAATCCGCGACAATACCCCGCCAATACGGGTCAGATGTAAAAATCCTTAGACCGGTCAACATATGTACAGAATAAACAATCATTTGCGGCCTGTCCAATAAAAAAAAGAATAAGCCGGCACGCGTTCCGCACACCGGCTGGCTGTCGAGAGGCCTATTTTGCCCCTATCCGATTCGATTTTTATCGTTTTCATCCACAAATTTCGTAAAATCCTGGATGGACGAACCGGTCGAAGACAAAATCTTGGAAATACTGTTGGTGGATGGCCAACGTGGCTGGCCTTCTTTGGTCCAACGTTTGCTTTTGTTAAATGTTGTTGGGTCCAGACCACTGCATCGCGCAAGGCCGGAACACGACATTCCGTGCTCGGTTGCGAATTTTTCAATGGCGCGCCAAATATCTTCGTGTGTCATATTTTCCCCCTTCATATACCGAAATTTTATTCTCTGGTTTCAGGTTGGGCAACAAGCACCATTTCCTAGGAAATTAAGGGGTTTAATTTGACACAAAAAATATTTTGACAAAAACACTTGACAAACGCTTTTGATTGTATTATATTTCGATTCGTCAAAGGGGCAAAACCCGGCGACCGGACACTTAAATGTCTGTGGGGCCCAGAGATTCCAGACTCCCTCCTACATTCTCTCTCCTCTGGACTTTGGACCCCAACCAAGTTTAGAATGCCCATTTCTTTTTCTCCTTTCCTTCCTTTCAGGGCATTCGGAAACACCGCCGGCAACGGCGGTGCTTTTTTGTTTATCGAATTATTTCTCAAACACAACCGCCAATTCCCAATGTGGTGAACCAACGAATTGGTCGAACGCCGCGATGTCTGTTATTTTATATCCCGCGGATGTTAAAATGTGCATATCACGGCGCAACGAATTTGGATTACACGAAACATAAATTATTTTCGGTACACGGGACGCCGCCAATTCGCGACATTGCGCCTCGGCCCCGGCGCGTGGCGGGTCCATTACCACCAAATCGTAACTGTTTAACATTTTTGCCGTCAGTGGTTTCTTGAATAAATCACGTTTAACACCCGTACCCACAATATCAAAACCATCGGCGCCCAATGCGTATGTAAAATTCCCTATACCACAGAACAAATCTGCGATATGCTTTGCGCCCGCGGCATGTTCGACCACAAATTTACGCATTGCGTGTTCGCTTTCCACCGTCGGTTGCAAAAACGCGCCAACCGGGTAATCGACAACCGTATCGCCAAAACGAATTCGCGGAATATCGCGTTGACACACAACCCCACCATTCCACGTGACACGCACCAACCCCAATTTTTCCACTGCATTTTTGAATTCGCGCGAAAAGTACGAAACATTTGACACAATCGCCAAATCAATTCCATTTTCGCACAGTGTCACCAATGCAGACCCCGCGCCAGACCACGGCAATTTTGCAATCTTTGGCAATATATCGTTTATTTTTGGCATCAAGTTCGGGCAATGCGTGACCGGCACTATATTTTTTGTTCCGCGTTCAAAAAATCCGAATTTGCCGTCTGCAAATGCAAAGTCGCCGCGGCGACGACATCCGGCGTCCGTCCAAAACGGTTCGAATGACAATTCCCAATCATCAATCAATTTGATTTTTTCTTCGCGATAACCCGCATCTGTAAAATCGTATCGGCAACCGCCACATATGGAAAATAACGGACACCTTGTCATATATTAACCCTAGAAGTTTATGCGCGCGCCAACACGCAATTGATGCGCCCGCGGCCGCAGGTCGGGTAAAACATCCGTATGCGGTTTGAACATATATACATAACGATACCCCAAATCCAATGTAAAGTGTTCACCCAATTCAACCGCGATACCCGCCAACGCCGCCATAGACGCAACAGAATCTTTTTCGACCGCCACATCATCACCATCAACCCAGGTCATACCGACGCCCGCACCAACATAGGGAACCAATTTCTGTTTATAAAAGAACCGGTACAGGTTATCAATGCGTGCATCAACCAACGCATTCACAAAAATCGTATTTGTTTTTAATGCGAAATCATCCCACTTTGCGCGCGTGTTCATATAATCGGCTTCGATGCGAAATGTATCATACAGGCGAAATCCCGCGACGACATCAAAACCCGATGCGGCCTTACCGGCAACGCCACCGTCATTTTGCCAGAAAGATAAATCATACATACCGCCAACATAGAAACGATGACGCGACGCAAATGTATCGTTTTTGTTAACCGAATCGGTTGGCGCAGATGTTGTCTGGACCCGATAAAGAACCGTTGCACCCGCGTGCATAGGCAAAACACACAAAAGACAAATTAAAAGTTTTTTCATTATTATCCCCTGTTAAAAATTCACACGAATTGTTGCCATAACATTGCCGACATTATCAACACCACTGCGCGATGTATTCCAACCAAACCCGTGGCCAATGTTCATCTGGTATTGATATGCAATATCCAAACCAATCATATCGTTCAGCATAAAATTCATCCCCAATTCCAAACGTGGCGCAACAACCAAAAATCCACCCGCACCGTTTGCGCCCGTGAAATCATATGTGCCAATTCCGGCACCGATTCCCATAAACGGCACAAATGTACGACGATATGTAATATCGCCCGAATGAACATAGCGGCGTGCAAAATCAAAATATAACATCCCATTCAAAGTATGATAATCGGCAGACAAATTCGATAAATCTTTGAATTCAAATGTCGATTGTTGAAACGCGATTTCGGTCCGGACATAGGATGACATATTCCACCCCAACCCCAACAAAACATTCCAAGACCCCTTGGAATCGTGTCGTTCGCCATCAAACCGCGCCTTTTTAGTTGCCCCCGAAATATTCAGTCCGCCGCCCATACGAACATACATTGTTGTTGGAACAAATATGTTATAGTCTTCATTTTTTGCAGGCGATTCATCATAAAAAACTTCTTGGCCCAATTCGCCATATGCGCCGGCATAGGACGCCGCGGTGGCATCAACGCCCGCCGTATTGTATTGCCCAGAATTTCTACTGCCATTATTTTTGACCACACGATTTGTGTTCAAACCTTTCAAAACTTCCCCACGAAAGGCGTCCCCACGGCGCGCGGCATCGGCGTTTCCGCAAATTGCGAAACACACGAAGGCGACCACAAAATAAGATATTTTTTTCATTTAATTTTCCACTTGGTATATTACTTAATTAGGATTGTATCATAAAATCAAACTTGATTCCAGTCCGTTTTATGCTTACCATTGTAATTATGATAAAGAAATCTGATAAAAAAATTGCGATTGTTGCCGGCGCGTTAAGGTTGCCGTTCTTGGTGCGTGATGCATTGCGCGCACGCGGGTGGGATGTATTTGTAATCGGGCTGAAAAATTTTTACGATGAAAAATTAAATCCTGATATGGTGATTCGCATTGGTGGCGCGGGCGCGGCAATTCACGCGGCACGCCGGCGCAACATAAAGAATGTAATTTTTGTTGGCGCAATTGGACATCCAAACCTGTCTGATTTGCGGCCGGATTTATGGACTTTTTTCGCATTATTAAAAATATTAAAAAATCAACGGGGGTATGATTCTATGGCGGTGGCATTAAATAAAATTATGACCAATGCGGGTTTCAATGTTGTTGCGGCCCAAGATTTGGCACCGGAATTAACGTTTGAAAAACCGGGCGTGATGACACGCAAAAAACCAACTGTGGCGGACAAGAAAATCATAAAACGCGCAATGGATGTTTCACATACCATTGGCACCGCCGATATTGGCGCATCTGTTGTTGTCGACAAACAGGTTTTGGCGGTCGAGGCCGCCGAAGGCACCGCAAAAATGCTGGACCGGGTGATTGAAATGCGCAAAAAATCCAAGAAAAGCGGTGGTGTTTTTGCAAAAATGACTAAACCGGGCCAAGATTTAACCATTGATATTCCGGCAATTGGTGTTGACACGGTGAACGCGGTCGCAGATGCGAAATTAAACGGAATTGTCGTGAATACCAAAACCTGCTTTGTGGTTGATAAAGATTTGGTTATTAAAACCGCGAATAAACGCGGAATATTCATTATGGCCGTTGACGAATAACCGGTTGACAACATTGTTTTTTAGTGTAGTATCCTGATATAACATAAAAAAGGCGGATATTATGAAACCCGAACTAAACAATGTTTTTTCAGATATAAAAAAGCAATTGAATATAATATTGCTAAATACCACTTTTGTGGATCGGGTTGAACCAAACGCGAACATATCCGCAATGATAACATTTCCCGAAGATATTGATATTATCAAATCGCACATCAAACGCATTTTCAAACACGTTCCGGAACAAGATATCGCCAATATGACGCCCAACGAATTGGCCACAGATATTTATGCACACAACAAAGATTTCAGATTCAAAAAAAATGAAACCGTTTTCATACAACAGATTAAAAACGAACCAAATTCGGCCAACAATAATACCGAATGGTCACGCGGAATGATTTTCACATATATAATTACGAATCTGTCACACACAATGGGGCGCACGGTGCAATCCAGGGAACGCATATCCGACCTTATGACCGAGGCCGCGATGTCTGGCAACGATTTATACCAATTAAATTATAAATTAAAAGAATTGGAAAACTTCTTTGGCATAAAAATTGACCAAAGTATGAAAGTTTACAATGTAGGCAACATCGCAGAAACATCTTTTATTGCCCAGGGTCGTGCCCCCGCACACGAAGACACGAACGAACAACGCGACCCATTATGGAATGCGATTATGACCGCGACATCAATGAAATACCTTAAAAGCGTTTTGCAAAATAATTTGGATGTTCATATTTCAACATATGTACTGTCACGTATAAAATCATACGAAGAATTCAAAGCATTGGTGCAAGAAAAACGGCAGCAAAGACAGAAGTAAAAAAACGCCGGAAAATTTCGGCGTTTTTTTTACTTTTGTATAAAGATTATTTCTTTTGAATATCAACGACTTTGACCTTGAACACAACATCTTTGCCCGCCAAATCCGGAACATATTGTGTTGGGAATGTGATATTAACATCACGTTCTTCGCCCTTTTTCGCACCAACCAATTGTTCTTCGAATCCCGGAACAAATTGACCACTGCCCAAAACCAAAGGATAAGATTCCGCGGTACCGCCCGGGAATTGAACACCATCCAGGTATCCCGCAAAATTGATAACAACCGTATCACCGTTTTGTGCGGTCACATCGCCCGCATCACATCCCGCGCAAAAAAGCGCACCACACACACCAAAAACACCAAGTATTTTTTTCATTTTGCATCCTTTTGTTTAGTTTTTTTGTTCTTAGTTATTGTAAACGCAACGGAAACCGTATTCGCGCATTGTCGCGCCCTCGGCCTCTATACGATAATCAAAAAACGGTGTCGGGCGCATTGTTTCAAACGACGGGTTATCGTACACCAAAACAATGCTGTCCGCATTACGACCGCACACACGTTTCATCTCGTAATCTGCGACCTTGCCCAAAACGGTGCGAATATCGCCGTCAATGTCCATACCATCGGCATTTTGCATCAAACGCAGACGCATTTCGCGCAAATCACTGTTACCCAATAATATTTGCACACGAACCATCGCACCTTTGTATTCTTGCCAACGGGTTTCCATACGCGCAGTATTCCAACGCTTGTTCTTTTCTTCCTTTTCCAAATCGGATTTTGGGCGATACGCATCAATATCTGCATACTGATTATCCGGTTGCATAAATGTACTGGTTCGTTCGTTATAGTACGGTGCATCGTCACCACCGTTTGCAAAATCTTCGGTGTTATATGGTCTGTCTTCGCCGGCACAGCCCATCAAAGCCAGGGTTAAACAAAAAATTGGTAAAAATAATTTCTTCATTTTCTTTCTCTCTTTTTTATGATTTTATCAAATAAACAATTTTGATTCAAGCGCCGATTTATGATAAAATGATTTTATAAATGGCAAATGTTGTATTGGAATCTTTATTGAAACCTCTGTCGGATTTTTACCGGCCGTCTTTTGTAGAAGAAATCGCAATAAACCATGAATGCGAGGTTTGGATGCGTCTGCACGGTGCGCGCGTACCGTGGGTTGCATATGACGCACCAACACTTACCAAACAATACTTGGTTGATTTGATTCACACCGTCGCAAACATATATGAACGCCCATTTGACCCGATTCGCGGTATGCCGGTTGTATATGCGACTTTGCCGGGGAATCACCGTTTCAGTGCTATCGCCGGCCCAAATGTGCAATATGATGAACGCGACATAACCGGCGGAGTGGCATTAAATATTCGCGGTGGTGGTGTTGAAGATACATCTTTTGAAAAATATCATTTGAAACGCGGCGAAAAATTGATGAAGGTCAAACCGCGCGAAACCACACGTCCCGACGACCCGTATGACCGATTGATGAGTGCCATAAATGACGGCAGCCCTATTTTAATCAGTGGCGCAACCGCGACCGGGAAAACGACCTTTTTGAATCATATGTTGACACTGATTGATCAAAACAGTCGTGTGATTACCGTTGAAGACGCCCGCGAAGTTCGTGTTCCGCAAAAGAATCGGGTTCATTTTGTTTTGTCACGAACCGAACAAACAAATGATTTCAATTATGCGCGATTGTTGGACTTGGTCGTGCGTATGACACCGGATGTGATTATTGGCGGCGAAATATCGACCGATAATGCCGCGGTTATGTGGGAAATGTTGGGAACCGGTCACGAACATTTCTATACAACAATTCACGCCGAAAGTGCCGATGCCGCATACGCCGCATTTGCAGACCGCATTTTACACACACAACCCGCATATGACCGCACCGATTTAATCGCGGAAATGAAGCAAAAGATTCGTGTGGTGCAATTATCGCGCGATGGTTCACTGCGCGCCGTGACCGAGGTTGTATAAAAAAAAGATTTAACACAAAGAAAGGGAAACAAAATGTCTGATTATTTACAAGAAGTAAAACAAAACGTTCTGGATAAAATGGCACAATTGGGAATCGTTGACGACAACGGTAATATTCTTGATGAAAAAAAGTATATTGATTGGCTGCACGAAAAAGAAAAACGCATACAATCCCAGATTATGAATCACGATGAACCGGGTGGATATGAATTGAACCTGCTTTATAAAGATATGGAGGTCATTCAAGAAATGATTCGTGATGCAACCGGGTCCGGCGAATCAGATCGCGAACATGAAATAATGGAACGTTTTTCAAATAAACAAGAAAAACGAAATGCAACAATTCAAAATATGAAGGCGGGTGTGAAACGCGTGGTTCGTCTGTTCACGTGGCAAAGGAAAAATCAAACACCTGGACGTGGCAAATAATTTCAAACCGCGCAATGCGCGGTTTTTTATTACATAAAATTCATTGGGTTCACATCAATTTTTACACGCACATTCGCCGGCACGTTTACACGTGACAACCACAATGTCACCAAGGGTTGTAAATGTGCCCGGGCGTCACCCGATATCAAAAAACGCATACGGTACCAATTTCGCGCCATATATATTTGCGCCATAACAGGCCCCATTATTCGCGCACCGTTCACATTCGGCACCGCGCGCGATAAATCTTCACAAAACTTCTTTAAAACCGATTCTTTTTTACATTCAATAACAACGGCGATTAATTGACCAAACGGTGGCATCTTGGCCGCGCGTCGCGCATCCATATCGGCCCGAAAAAATTCATCACGATTACCGGCACAAATGGCCGTCAACACCGGATGCGTTGGTTGATATGTCTGCAATAAAACACGACCCGGTGCATTGCCACGACCGGCACGACCGGCGACCTGGAACAACTGTTGAAAAGTATGTTCTGGACTGCGAAAATCCGTACCAAATAATCCCATATCTGCATCAACAACGCCAACCAAGGTCAAATTCGGGAAATGGTGACCTTTGGCCAAAATTTGTGTTCCAATTATTATATCCAATTCACCCGATTCCATCTTGGCAACAAGCCGTTCCAATGCGCCGCGCGACATCATTGTATCACTGGAAACAATCGCGGTACGCGCAGATGGAAAACGCGATTTAACCTCCTCTTCTATCTTTTCCAGGCCCGCCCCACGCATAGACACATCCCCGCCGCAATCAGGGCACACATCCGGCAACGCCATTGTTCGGCCACACATATGACACAATAATTTTCCCAACCTTTTGTGATATGTCATACCAACCGAACAATCCGCACACGTGGCCACCCAACCACATTTTTTACATTGTACAATTGGCGCAAAACCGCGACGATTTATAAACAGCATAACCTGACGGTGATTATTTAATGTGTTTTTAATTTCTTCACACAACACCGGCGACAAAGAACCGACACGCGATTCTTCATTATTAACCTTGTATTCTTCGGGACGATTTTCACGCATATCGATTGTTTCTATTTTTGGTAATTCGGCACCACCGTAACGCGACCGCAGCACCAGATGACCATACCGACCGATTTCAATATTATGCATTGTTTCTTCGGATGGCGTGGCGGACGCCAATACAACCGGAAAGTTCGACAATTTTGCACGCAAAATCGCCATATCACGACCATGATAATTTCCCATATCTTCCTGTTTATAAGAAGAATCGTGTTCTTCATCGACAACAATTAATCCCAAATTTTGCCACGGCAAAAACAGTGCGCTGCGCGTGCCAACCACCACCCTGATTTTGCCCTGCATCACGCCACGCCATATGTCACGACGACGCGCCGCGGTCAAATTACTGTGCCACACCACGGGCGGTGCACCAAATCGCGATTCAAATCTTTTGATAAATTGTGTGGTCAATGCGATTTCCGGCATCATCAACAACACAGATTTTCCCGCACTGTATGCCCGCCACACCGAATCAAAATAAACCTGGGTTTTACCACTGCCCGTGATACCATCAAGCAGGTTCACCGAAAATCCGCCCTGATCTATATCGTGTCCTATTTTATCAGCGGCGACGCGTTGTTCCGCGTTCAGTTCTATATTTCCCATATCACGATATTGGTATTCAAAAGATTGTTCAATCGGTCGTGAAAATGCCGGCACCAACATTCCCCGCGTAATCATCGTTTTTACAACAGACGGTCCAACCCGTGCAATTGATTGAATATCGGGCACAGACATCGGTTCATTATCATTTAATTCAAACGCATCCAAAACCATTTGGCGACTTTCGGTCATTTTTGATTTTGGCGCATCGAAATTATATGAATACAATTGTTCCATTTTTGGTTCTGCAAATGCATCGGGCACATTAATAATCAATCGCAACACCGCACCCGGTGCCATCAAAGTCCAATCGGACATTTTTTGAATCCATTGCAAATCGGCAATCGACAATTTCCACGGAAAGACACACGATATATCTTTAATCTTGTCGGGGGCAACGGCGCCATCACCAACACCATAAATCACGCCAACATATGGTCGGTTCATCAATGTCACACGGACAAACGCACCCAAATCTGCATCTGTATTTAACCGGTAATCGTAACCGCGGTTTACGACATTGGGCAATAAGACTTTGACAATTGTTCCAGACTTAAACATATAAATAAAATACTTGTTTTTTTTGTTAGTTTCAATAGTATTTATTATACGCAAATACAAGTACAGGGTTGAATATGTGGCGAATATTTTTTAATACTCTTTATATCCTATCTTATTTTATTCCAATTGGAAAGTGGCGCGCGTGGTTTCGGCGCGAAAAATTATTTGATTATAAGGCAAAATTAAACGCGTTACGTGGCGCGTTTCCGCGCCGCGATTGGCGGCATTTTCGACTTGCCAAAGGCGGGGGCAGTTTGGCATTCATAACCCCAGACGGGTATGTTTACAAAATTCGCAAATTCCATTTGCGCGACAATTCCGTTGATAAATTCACCCGCGAAAAACGTATAACCGATGCGATTGCGCCGTTGTTAAGTGTGCGCGTACCGCGGATTAAAATTCGTAAAATAGGCATTTATACGGTTTACGAAACAAAATTTATTCCGGGAACAATATTGGTAAATTTATCGCTAAACAAAATACGTGCGCACCGCGAACAAATTGGCAAAGAATTGGGTGGAATAATATATACCTTGTTCAATGCGAAATTACCTGAATTGAACGATATGCGCCCACACCAAGGCAACGCACGTGATATAGGCTTGGTTCACGGGGATATGTGCAGCAATATTCTGGTCAACCCCAAAAGCATGAAAATAACCGGTATAATCGATTGGGAATATGCCGGGTTTGGCAGCCTTAAACGGGAATTTTTTGGACTTTTTCGCGTACGCCGCAAAATGCGCCTGACCGATATTGCACCCGAAGCCATTTGGGAATATTACAGATTGCGCGACTCTGGTATTGACAAAACGAAATAATGTATTATAATCTTTTTGTCAAAAAACAACCAAGGGGAGTATGTTATGGCAAAAAAACTTATGGAAACTAAACGTGATTATGAAAATTATATTGCAGAATATATGCACAAAAATCACATATCGTTCAAAACATTGGAACAAACCAAGCAGACATGGCGTACAGAACGCGCATACGATGCAACCATTGAGGCAGAATTGGTATCAACATCTAAATTGTTTATGTTGTTGTTAAGAAACGATTTGAATATGGATTTTCGTCGTCGTTTGATAAACTTTATGTCGAATTACCTGGCCGTGTATGTATCAAAATCCAAAGAATATGCAAATATTGTGGATGCGGCGGCACGCCAAGAACGCGCATATGTTAAATTGAACAACGATTTCTTGATGTGGCTGGATTCGATACAAACAATAAAAAAGAGCCATAAAGAAGCAATTCAGCAAAAGACACAAAAACCGCATAAAGAAAAAACCGCGCCAAAATATGAAAAACATCTGTTCAAACAGGACGCAAAAATAATTCAAGAAATTAATTTTGGTAAAGAAAAGGTTATCTTTACATACGAAAATATGGCGGAATATCGTAAAAATTATCGTGCAGATTTCGCGCGTACGATTGCGACCCATACTAAATAACAAAATCTAAATCGCTTTCATTTGGAATGTGATTTATTGCTAAATCGGCAAAGAATTGTGTTTTGAACCATGTTCTTTGCCGTTTTGCATATTGATTCGTTTTGGTAATCCAATTTTCAATCGCTGCATCGTGTGATAAATTGCCACGCAGATATGCACATAGTTGTTCGGCACCAATTGCACGCCGCGGGTCAAAATCATTTTTTATAATATATTCGGCTTCGGCAATCGCGCCACCCGATATCATTTCCGGTATACGCGCCACAATGCGCGCACGCAATTCTTCAATTGGCGGATTTATCAATATTCTGAATGGTGTGGGCGTTATCGCACCAACGCGTGGCATTTTCTGCCATTCACTCAAATGACGACCGGTCTCTAAAAACACCTCTATCGCGCGGGCAATGCGTTGCGGGTCACCCGCACGACAATTTGGAACAATGGCGCGTGCCGCGTTTATATCGCGCGCAACCAATTCGCGTGCCCGCATGCGGTTTTCCACCGATATTTCCGGAATTTCCGAAATACCGTTTATTAAACCATTTATATAATACCCCGTTCCCCCAACAAAAATCGGAATATATCCGTGCGCGATTACATCATCATAATTTTCGCGCGCCATTTTTATATAGTCTGCAACACTGATTTGTTTATCCAGAGTTAAAATAGAAAAAAGTCGGTATGGCACACCATCGATTTCATCTGTGATTGCGCGATTGGCAAAAGGACTGGCCGAAATATTTTCAATTCCGCGATAAATCTGAACGCTGTCGCAATTTATAATTGCGCCGTGCACACGCATCGCCAAACGGTGCGCAAAATCCGACTTGCCCGATGCGGTCGGTCCGGCGATGATATATGCACTGTATTTATTCATACGGTGATTATAAACGGCAAAAACCGCAAATTCAAGTCCATCAACAACACAAAAATTCAGATTGGATTTTTATCTAAATGGTGCTATCATAAACCGAACAAAACTAAAAGGAAGGTATCTATGTCAAAAGTAAAAGTTGCAATAAATGGATTTGGCCGTATCGGTCGCCTGGTACTGCGTGCGGCATTGGAATCGGGACGTAAAGATATTGAATTTGTCGCGGTCAATGATTTGGCACCGGCGGAACAAAACGCATATTTATTACAGTATGATTCTGTGCACGGCAAATTGCCGATGGATGTCAAATTGGATGGTGATACTATTCTTGTCGGCGGACACAAAATAAAATGTATTTCCGAAAAAGACCCGACGAAATTGCCGTGGAAAAAGATGGGAATTGATGTGGTGATGGAATGCACAGGAATCTTTACCGCCGCGGACAAGGCACGCGTTCATATCGACGCAGGCGCGAAACGCGTGTTGGTTTCTGCGCCGTCCGCGGGGGCCGATAAAACCATTGTGTTTGGTGTAAATGAAAAAACACTTACCAAAAACGATATTATTGTATCAAATGCTTCGTGTACAACAAATTGCCTGGCACCGGTGGTTGCGGTTCTGGATAAAAAATTTGGTATAAAATCTGGATGGATGACGACTGTACATGCATATACCGGGGATCAACAATTGTTGGATAAAAACCACAAGGACCTCCGTCGCGCACGTGCCGCCTGTCTGTCTATGATTCCAACCAGTACCGGTGCCGCCAAGGCCATCGGTTTGGTTCTGCCCAAACTGGCGGGCAAATTGGACGGTATCGCAATTCGTGTCCCAACGCCGGATGTTTCGGTTGTTGAATTGGTTGTGAATACAGAAAAACCTGTGACAGTGGATAAAGTTAATGCCGCAATGCACGCAAATGTTTCTGATACATTTGGATATAACGAATTGCCGTTGGTGTCAATTGACTTTACGCACGACGCGCACAGTTCCATATTTGACGCGACACAAACCCGCGTATTGGATGACCGATTGGTTCATGTGACCGCGTGGTATGACAACGAATGGGGATTTTCAAATCGTATGAGTGACACCGCCGTTGCGATGGGCAAACTGATTTAATCAATAAAAACGCTTACCAAACCACGAGAATTCGTTTTTCGTGGTTTTTTTGTTGCCGTTACACATTTTTATGATATAAATAGAATAGAGGAATCATAAAAATATAAGCAGCAAGGAGATAAAAAGATATAAAAGGATTTGATATGGCAAAAAAGAATACTGTAAATTTTTCTAAATATCCCGGATTAAATAATATTGTTTTATATACCTCTATTATCGCTGTATTGGGTTTGGGCGCATTGGTCACTACGCACTATATGGGGCGCAAAAAGGCGCGTCGCGAGGTTGCGCGTCTAACCACCGAAATTCGCAAAAATTGTGACGCACAAAAAACATATATATCAACCGCACCAGAGGTTGCAGAAAACAAACAATTAAAACGCACACTTGATTCTTTGGATCGTCGTAACACAGAACTGTTTTTGACCGCCCAAGAAAAATATTTTGCGCGTATCGACAGCAAATACACATTGGGACGTTTCTTGACACCGAAACAACTTGCACAGTTGAACAAGATTGTTATGCCGTATGCGAATAAAATTTCTAAATCTGACACGGAATGGTATAGGTTTATTAAAGATAACACCCCATTAAAATCCAGAACACACATACCAACCTTTGAAGATGTTATTCGCGGGTTGGATATTCCGGCAGAAAAATTTGCACCAATGGATATGATTATTGATGGCGGGTATTTGTATATGTTCAATGATGCACGCCAACAAAAACTGTTTGAAGCGTATTTGACGGAAATTGATGCGGCGTTTTCTAACAAAGAAGAAAACAGCCCGAATTTTGCAATTCGCGAAATCGCACCTATTCAATCCGAATATATGCATAACAAACGCGAAATCACGAAATTGGACACCAGAATTACCGGCAATGATTTCTTGATTGCGCAAACCCTTGCCCAATATGGCCGCAGAAAAGACAGTTTGAACGCGTTGCTAAACAAATATCAGGAAAAATTGAAGTAACAAAATGGGGGTTATTATGGGTATGTACCGTGGTTGGGGAACCGCACAGCAAATGTTAGAACAAGAAATGGAAGACAAACGCAAAAAAGGCGAAAGCAAACCAACCGACAAGAAGAAAAAGAAAAGTTTGTTTGCACGATGCGCATTTTATCTTGGCGCATTGGGTGCGTGGGCCATTCCGTTTGGCGCGGTTGGTAGGGAAGACAAACAAAAATAAAACGTCAACGAATCACCCACAAAATTTTTCAATTTTGTGGGATCCGATTGGGCGTTTATTTGTGTTTGATATATTCAAATTAACGATGACGCATCCAATAATGCTTGTGATATGCACGCAATACCGGTTCTGTCTTGTTATTGAACAAGTGCGACATATGTGCGGGTATATGCCCCGTTACCTTTGGATAAATTTCACATAATTTATCATTAACAACAATTGTATTATCGGCAATTTCTTTGACATAAACTTCTTTATCATCATATTTACACACATATAACGGTGCATTTGATCTTATGTTTGATTCTTGATTATACGCAACATAGTTATAGTAATTTAGTAAATGAATTTTTTCAAAATCTTGTCCTAAAACCTGGCGAATATTTGATTTATATATAACTTTGTTTGCACGATTATAAACAAAATCGAATTTGCCATCATTGGTCGCGTTCAACTTCATAGTATTAGAAACACTAACCCCGCCCAAAAGATTATCAAAAATATGAACCATTGCGTTTCTGGACATTCTGATGTTATATGTCGGCCTGACGTATGGAACCGTCGTGTAATCATCGGACATATCATGCAAGTTGCGACAAAAATTTTGGACCGCCGTAATCAATTCTCGTGTTGTTTTCTGCTTTTCTTCTTTACTCATGATAAAAAGTGCATTGAAAGGATCTTCGCGATTATCTGCCGCGGCCGGAATATTTTTTAATGCCCAACCACGTTCTTCTCTTTTTTTCATATCGGATGGTAAAATTAAATCTGTGGCATCTATGGTATAATAAACATGTGGTAACACTTGCATTTTTCACCCCTTGTTTCATATTAAACAAATGTATAGCAAAATATTTTAGTTTGTCAATTTTTTAAGGGTTTTAGCGCGATTTTAACAAATTTATAATTTGTTGTTGGGTATGCAGCATACTGCGTTCCATATAATCTGTATACGCGCGACGATTGCCGTCGATTCGCGCATGCAATGCGTTTGTGTATGCCGTTGCATCTGTTTTTTTATTAAATATTATCGGCCGATAACCATTTTGTATCAAAAACCAATTCATTATTAAACGCGCGGTACGTTTATTATAATCATTATATGGTTGGGTCATGATAATATCAAAATGGGTATCAAATGCACGTGTTAAAACGGGATAGTTTTCATCGTGTAAATGATATTCTATTTCTTCCATTTTATAGTAAATCTGTTCAATGGACGGGGCAAATTCGCCCAACACACGCGTCATACTTATACGATAACCGGGCCTTACATCGGTATTTTTGACCAGTAATTTTTGTATTTCGCTTATTTGATATCTGTCTATAGTCGTTTTCTTGTGTTTCAATATATAATCATAGGCAACACCGATGTTTTTCAAATTGGTCCAATCAAAGAAAACCATTTGTTGATTCTTGGCAATTTCTTTTAATTGCGGTTTTGCCAAAATCATGGGCTCAACAGAAGTAATTTCATGCCGCAGCATATTAATACTTGCGACATTTTTGGCAGATTTACGCATTAAAACATCTATCGTCGCGCGATTTGCTTCAATACGTTCTTTATTGGTCAGTTCTTTTTTGCCCATATTTTTTACCTCTGTCACGCATAATATAATACAAAAACATATAATTGTCAATATTTTGATACAATGCCAATCACAAATTAAATAAAACCCGGAAATCTTCCGGGGTTTATTTAATTGGCGGGCTAGTATTCTGTCGCACAATTTCCCATACCTAAATATGCGGGTTTTGCTGGATGATGCTTTGCAATACAAAACCATATTTTACGATAGGTGTTTCATTAGACGCAGCCAGAAAATCGTTTTTTGTAATATCGATATCTGTCGATTTATCGGCTGTAATTTTTATTGCACGGACAGAAGTATGTTTATCCATTAATAAACCAAGGCAATCTTTTGCATTTATACGAACCAATCCAGCAACTTCGTCTGGTTGAAAATGAAACCCTGTAAATCCGGTCGGTAATTTATTTGCATAAATATGCGCAAATGCACGATCGTGCCAGTTTTTTTGTGGTTTGTCTTGCCGCCAAAATACGATATCTAATGCGACAGCATTTGATGCATCGGTGTTAATACCGATTTCTTCGAATATTTCGCGACGAAAAGCATCTCGCACCGTTTCCCCTGACAATACATGCCCAGATGCGGTAGTATATAGCTTACCAGAATCTGCACGAATTTGAAAATATATATTCCCATCATCGTCATACATCCAACAATGTACGGTCTTATGCCATAATCCGTTGCGATGAACAGTATCACGAGATTCTGTTCCGATTTTATTCATGTATTCATCATAAATATCCAATTTTTCCATCTTACATCCCTTTTATACGCATGCATAATAACATTATTTTATATTATTGACTATCGGAAAATGGGGGGGGTATAGAACACGGAATATTATGTCGTAAAAAAAAAGCAATTTTCGCTCATACCAGAGTCAATGCATGAAAAATCCCGCAGAATCGCGGGCTTTTTATCGATACTGGCATACCTGCCAGAATACTGGCGGAGTTGTAAGAAAGAACGGTATTAGATATGATAAATACAGGGTATTTACAGGGAATTTCTACGAAAACCGCATGGTTTTATTGTAAGTCATGCCGCTGTGATGCCGGTAAACAGCTACTTTTATCCAAAATTCCCTATTCAAAAAGCAGGGAATTATTTTGCACTAACAGGGAATTTGTTGCTATTCTATTTGACTTTCGCTTCCAATCCATCATATTATGACATCTAAGCAAGGATGATACCAAAATGGTGGGAATCTGTAAATTTTGCGGTAAAGAAAAAGAATTGGTACAATCGCATATTATACCAAAGTGTTTACATGTAATAAATCAAGGTAGAATGGTTGGAATAAATGCAACCACAAAATTTAATATGAACCCTAATACACAAAATGGTTATAAAGAACGTCTTTTATGTGCAGATTGTGATAACAAACTCGGTGTTTTTGATAATTATGCCAAAAAATTCTTTTACGATATTATACCAAATGCATCAACAGATGTAAGCGATGGATTTAATATATATTATATTAGATCTGATAAATTTGATTATGAAAAACTTTATAAATTCTTTGTGTCTGTTTTATGGCGTTGTGGCGTTTCTTCTAAAAGAGTTGATTTAAAAAAATATCAACAAATTGCGTTCGATATATTAACCGACAAAGCACCGATACAACCAGACTTATTTTTGCCGATAATTTGTAAGAAAGAGGTAGAACACCCATCAAATTATGCAACCGGTATGTCCCCTGGACGATTTGCTGGAAAATATGCATATTGTTTGAAAATACCTGGTTATGAAATAACAATAGTTGTAAACACAAAAGATTCAAATGACCCAAAAAGTATCGATATGTATAAAACATACTTTTGTAAAAATTGTATAAAGGTCATAAAAATGGACATGTTATCAACAGTTGATAAATTATTGTCACATAAAGTTGAACTTAATAAAAAAACAATGCCAAATTTAAAATATTAACAAATAAAAAGTCCCGGATTCCTGGGACAAAAAATTAACTTTCCCAGATTTCTGCGGCAAATTCGTTTTCAACTGAAAAATTAGCAAATTTCCGCATATTGCGTTTGAAAATAAAACGAATCCCGTTATTAATGAAAGTATAGGGGGAGAAAGGAGGTCCATAAATGTAAGGAACAAAGGAGGTGTACAATGGGTGCACTAGTATTTGAAAATTTAAAAGTTGCGGATATTCATGGTTATGAACATAACGCAAAAACACATCCTGAATCTCAGGTGCAACAACTCATATCTTCTATAACCAAATTTGGTTTTAATAATCCAATATTAATCGATGAAAACAATGAAATTATCGCGGGACATGGCCGTTTTATGGCAGCCCAGGCAATGAATCTTGAAACCGTTCCAACTGTAAAACTTTCCCACTTAACAGATGCCCAAAAACGTGCGTACAGATTGGCAGATAACAAGATTGCAGAAAATGGTGGTTGGAATAAAGAATTGTTAAGTCTGGAAATCAAAGATTTAGAAAAGATATGTCTGAACGATAATTTTGTAATCCAAGATATCGGATTTAATGATGCGGAATTGGATTCCATCATTAACTTCACAGATGCAAAACCAATAAATCAGAAAACTAATGCTGTGCCATTTATCCCAGAAGATGAAATCATATCCAAACCTGGTGATATATGGCAATTGGCCAAACATCGCATTATTTGTGGCGACAGCTTAAACCCAGATACATTTGTGAAACTGTTTGATGGTAAAAAGGCGGATATGATTCTGCAAGATCCGCCATATAACGTCAAAATAGATGGGCATGTATGTGGCTCTGGCACTATTAAACATAAAGAATTTGCAATGGCATCTGGGGAAATGACCACGGACGAATTCACGCAATTCTTGATGAATAACTTTGCATTGTGTAAACAATATTCCAATGACGGTTCTTTGCATTATAACTTTATGGATTGGCGTCATGTTTTGGAAATCACAACTGCAGGTAATAACGTATTTGATAAATTCATCAATATGTGCGTATGGGTAAAAACATCTGGTGGCATGGGCAGTTTATACCGAAGCCAACACGAACTATGTTTTATATTTCAAAACGGCAAAGAATCGCATAATAACAATGTCCAACTTGGCAAATACGGACGATATAGAACCAATGTATGGCAATATGCCGGTGTGAATGCTTTTGGTAAACATAAACAAGATGGCATTATGCATCCAACGGTTAAGCCCGTAGAGATGTTAAAAGATGCGATATTGGATGTGTCTAAACGCGG
The DNA here is from genome assembly GCA_900320405.1 of uncultured Pseudomonadota bacterium. Taxonomy (GTDB): domain Bacteria; phylum Pseudomonadota; class Alphaproteobacteria; order Rs-D84; family Rs-D84; genus Enterousia. The sequence goes on along the minus strand of OOHM01000001.1, from coordinate 178,378 downwards.
CGATATTGTATTGGATTGTTTTCTTGGTTCAGGCAGTACTTTAATTGCATGCCAACAATCTGGGCGTATTTGTTATGGTATAGAATATGAACCGTTATACATCGATACAACCATACGGCGTTTTCAGAATTTATTCGGCATAGATGCGATAAATGTATCCACGGGTAAAACATACAATGAATTGTTGAAAGAACACAAAGGGGGCAATAATGTCTGATTATGAAATAGGATATGGTCGCCCACCTAAATCGACTCGATTTAAACCTGGTCAATCTGGTAATACCAAAGGTCGACCTAAGGGTTCAACTAACCTTGAAAATTTGTTAAACAAAGCGTTGGATGCGAAAGTGACAATCGAAACCCCAAACGGCACCAAAAGAATAACAAAACGCGAAGCAATAATGCTGAAATGGGTAAACCAAGCTTTATCTGGTGACCCAAAATCAATACAAGCATTATTGCCATGGATTGCAAAGGCCGACGAGCATAAAAACAAGATTGCACAAATGCTTGAAGATGTAAGTGAAGAAGATAAAGAAATATTGAAAGGTTTTGCAAATGGGAATCAAACAAATAACACCACAACGCCAGTTACAGGCGATATTGCGGAATGATTTCAAAAGTTTTGTTATCAAGGTGTTTCAGACGGTTTCAAATGACACATACCTTGATAATTGGCACGTGGATGTCGTTTGCAATGAAATAGAACAAATGATAAAGGGGCAAAATACACGACTAATTGTGAATTTACCACCACGTAATATGAAATCCATTATTTGTTCTGTGGCTTTGCCAGCATATCTGTTAGGCAAAAATCCACGTGAACAGATTGTGTGCGTGAGTTATTCAGATGATTTATCATCACAATTGGCCAATCAATTTAAAATGGTTGTCGAATCCGAATGGTATAAAGATTTATTCCCTGGGGTTTCATTAAAAACACGTGGTTTAGATATGTTGCGAACAACCGCTGGCGGTTATCGTTTTGCGACATCTATTTGCGGGCCATTAACAGGTTTTGGTGGAGATTGGATAGTCATAGACGATCCATTAAAAGCGGGTGATGGATGTTCCGACACAATAAGGGAAAAGGTAAATGACTGGTATACAAGTACATTGTATTCGCGTTTAAACAACAAAAATACAGGTCGTATATTGGTCGTTATGCAACGTTTGCATGAAATGGATTTAACAGGATATCTACTATCTAGACCCCTTGGGTTTAAACAAATCCGGATACCAATAATTGCAGAGGAATATGAAAATTGGTCTTTTACTGACAAATTCAATCGCGTACATAATATCGCCCGAAAAAAAGCTGATTTATTACATCCCGCACGTGAAAACTTTGATGCGGTCACCAGTATGCGTAATATGATGGGCGAATTTGCATTTGCGGGTCAATATCAACAACGTCCTGTCCCACTGGATGGTGGCATAGTAAAACGTGGATGGTTACATTATTACAACCAATTACCAAAACTTTGGGGTATAATTATCTCTTGGGACACTGCTGCAAAAGCTGGTTCTGCGAACGCTTATTCGGCATGTTCGGTATTTGGTCTGTGCAATGGGGATAAACCCGGAAAATACAATCGGAAAATCATATTATTGGAAGTCCACAGAATGAAGTTGGAATTTCCGAATTTGGTAAATTTTATTGAAAAATTTTCCGACGAAATACGAAATAAATACCTGCCGTATTGCACCAATAATTGTGTGCGGGTTGAAACCATAATAGAAGACGCATCATCAGGAACCGCCATAATACAATTTTTACAATCAAAAGGTATACGTGTCTGTCCCATAAAGCCCGAAACAGACAAAGAAACCAGATTGACCGGTATCACGCATCTTTTAGAAAACGGAACTGTATTATTACCAAATCAACAAGATGGTGACTTGGTGGATTTCTTTGATGAATTGTTTAAATTTCCGAATTCCACATTCAAAGATATGGTTGATTCTTTTTCACAGGGCATTCGATACATCGATAATGAATATATATCGGGGGCACATGGATATTTTTAAACTAAAAAACACCTTAAAAGGATCTTTTTTCTAAGGGGTTATAATTTAGTCCGAAATGCACTGGTTCCGACACGAAAAGCATTGTGAATAAAGGGAAAAAGTGATAAAATATCATAAAAACAATAATCTTTTATGTAAATAATGCGGGGCGCGACATGTCATCGAAAAAGATAGATTCAAAAGGACGGGTACTACCTAAATCATTATGGCGATTTTATTTAAAATACGCATTTCCCGGGCATTGGATCGTTATTTTGATATGGGCATTTTTTACATTGGCCTTAACATTCGATAATGTATTGTTCCCGTTTTATCAAAAATGGTTGGTTGCAACACTGGAAACACCAATTCCGGTGGGAATGTCATGGTTGCAACATATTTTACCAACAATTATTTTAATTGTCGTTTTGGATTTGGCGATAATGGGATGTTCGTTATTGCGTTGGGTTTTCTTTCAACGGTGGGGACCGTATGTTGAAAAAGATATATCCGTTGTTCTGACGGACTATACACAACGCCAAAGTCTGGCATGGTGGGTATCGAGATTGCCAGGCAAAGTAAATTCCCAAATGAATTATATTCAAAATATAACCGGAATTGTTCGGATTTTATGGTGGAGCATTTGTTCAATAATAACGATAGTCATAAATTCTGGGATGTTGTTCCGTGTGAATTTGTATGTCGCAATTATGTTTTTGTTTGCGTTCGCTTTTCGTGTTTGGTATGCGTGGATTTTGCGTAAGAAATTGAAAACCGCATCCGAAACCAAAGCAACCGCACAAAGCACATTATCTGGAAAATTAGTGGACAGTTTATCAAACTATGCGATTGTAAAATCTTTTTCGGGTGCAAAGCGGGAAGCAAAATATCTTGAACCACATCGTGAAAAAAAGATAAAGACACATTTACATTTTGCGTTCTTGAACCGGTTATTCTGGGGTGTGCCGGGTGCTTTGTGGAGTGTGTTCTTTGGCGGAACATTGTTTTTCTGTTCAATGTTATATTTCCGTGGCGAAATGACAATTGCGGACATTGTTTTCACGATTGGTGTGTATTTTTCAGTTATGGGAACCATTGGTGGTTTGATAAACCAAATTCCAGATATTGTCGACCAAATCGGCAGTGCATCCAAATCATACAAGGAATTGGTGGCACCTGTTAAGATTACAGATATTGAAAATGCCAAAGAATTAAAGGTCAAACACGGTAAAATTGAATTTAAAAATATATCGTTCAAATACAGACGGAAAAATGTTCTGACAGATTTGAATTTGGTGATTAAACCCGGTGAACGCGTTGGAATTGTCGGTGCTTCCGGTGCCGGTAAAACGACATTGGTAAACCTGCTTATGCGTTTCTATGACCCAAATCATGGTCAGATTTTGATAGACGGCCAAGATATTGCAACAGTATCTCAAGATTCTTTGCGTGAAAATATTTCTTATATCCCGCAAGAGCCGACAATGTTCAATCGAACGATTATGGAAAATATCGAATACGGTCGCCCCGGTGCAACACCAAAACAAATTAAAGCCGCCGCAGTGGAAGCGTCTGCCGATGAATTTATTATGGGAACTGAGAAAAAATATAATTCTTTGGTTGGCGATAGGGGTATCAAGCTTTCCGGTGGGCAGCGTCAAAGAATCGCGATTGCCCGTGCATTCCTTAAAAATGCACCCATATTGATTTTGGATGAAGCGACATCCGCACTGGACAGTGAAACAGAAAGCACAATTCAGCAATCTTTTGAGAAATTATCCGCAGGACATACAACATTGGTTGTGGCACATCGTCTATCGACACTGCGTAATATGAACCGGATTATTGTGTTAGACCAGGGACACATTGTGGAATCTGGAACCCATATGTCATTGCTTAGGAAGAAACGTGGTATATACGCCAAGTTATGGAAAATGCAATCCGGCGGATTCTTACAAGAATAAGGAAAGAATATGAAACATACAGATGAACAAATAATCGCAACAGTTCGTAAAATCTTGGATGTATTACATGACCCAGATAAAGGTTTTAATGCGTTTCGTAGAGAATTACGGAATAAAAAACTAAGTGAATCAGAATACAAACAAGCCATTATAGATAAACAATATGAATTGGCCGCGAAATATGGCTTAACCAGAGAAAGCAATGATACAGATGTAAAATTCCGTCTTAGTGGTAAAGATGTGATGGATAGCCATTTATATGTGTCTTGTGGGCAAGCTGCAAAAGCTTTCTGTTATGTAAATTCACAATTACCAAAAGAAGAACAATTGGATTTGATGGTTTTGTTCAGTACAGATACAGCGCATTTAATAGATGCTAAAGAGGGGCATACTTTGCCATGTGTCCAATTATCAGATGGAAAATGGCATGCCATAGAACCTCAAATTCAGCCAGAAAAAGGCAAGCAACCAGGGTTCAATTTTGTATGTGACGATGTCAAAGTTGGTGGCGAGATATGGCATCAATTAGAATCTATTAAACAGAAAGGTCGGCCATACCAAATCACCAAAATTGTAACCCCAGAAGAACAGCTGAATATATATTCTGACTTTGGTAAGTTTTTAGGGGCAACAATGGTTACAAAGGGTAAAATGACCTTTATTTGTTCCAGTCTTAGAACAATATTACAGAATATAAATCCAGGACGATATAAACGCAATAGACGGCAGATTTATGAAATTTGTAAAGCTTTAAAAGGGAAAAGATTACCAATAAAAGTATTGTTATTCGTTAATGGTGAAAAGACACCATACAGAATTGCTATAGAACAAGACGGGCTTTATTACGATATAAATCCAACTATTTCGTATTTGTCTTTGAGTGAGGGTGTAAAACCAGACGGTTTTAAATTCAATGAAACGGGGTACAAATTACAAAAAATCATGTCCCCCGCAGAGTTTATCAAAGAATTTGAAAAACAAGAACAAATGTTAGCAAACATTAACAACAAGGAACGGAAATAATTATGCAAATAACAATGCGACCTATGACAGCTGAAGAAGCATGGCAACATATCATGGATAATCATTCTATGTATCATAGAAGCCTGAAAAACTATGGGTATACATACAGGAACTTTATTCCAGATGTAGATGTAATCAGGGAAATGTTCGAAAAAGAAACTCTGACCCCGGCAGATATTGAAAAATATAAAAACGCGTTTATAACCAAAATCTATAATGTAAACAAGTTGAAACATTTAGAACCGATATTTGATGCCAGTATAAAAACAAAGTTTGAACAGGCTGTGAATAAATTTCTTGTTCCACTATTACCGTCATGGAATGCTACATTGCCAAAAAGTTTAGAATTACGGTGTGCATATGGGTGCGGTTCTGGATATTGGCGGCCGGATGATGAACATGCAATTATGCTGTTTCGGGTATCAAGATATCCAGAAAATCCGGAACATATATTTAACATAATGTTTCATGAATTTGTGCATATGTTGATAGAAACGCCGATAATCCAAAAATATCATGTTCCGCAAAATCTTAAAGAACGCATAGTTGACTTGATTTGTTATGAATGCATAAAAAAACCTGTGCAACAAATGTTTGAAAAATCTTTTGCAAATTCATACATAACCGTTGACGCAATAAAAAAAGATTTACCAGGGGCCGTTGATAAGATGATGGCAGATTATAATTTGATGCGACAAAAATCGGCACAAAAGAGAGAAATATAACCTGTCCGTATTTGGATGCTCTTTGTCGTTTTTGTGGCACATATCAATTTTTTATGGTACAATACAAGCCATAAGGTGGGTCTAAATATGGATACAACAGATGTAGAACTTTTACGTGCGGGTCTTGCCAGGCAGATAGCCGATGCAGATGCCTGGCCCACGTGGCGTGACAAGCAAAAACTTGAGGTTTTTCGTGAACTTGTGTCCGACAAATTTACAGACGAACAAATAGCACACAGTTATTTTAAATTGCCAACTGGCTATGGTAAAACGGTTATGTTTGCGCGTATGGCACGTGCTTATTTTGATGCGCTTATTGCAACCGGTACAAAAAAACACCAAAAAATTGTAATAATTGTGCCACGTTTATCACTGATAGAACAAACACAGAAAAAACTAGAAAAATTCGCAAACATTACCGCAACAGAATACAGCGGACAAAAAAAGAATATCAATAGTGATGTTGTTATTACAACCTATAATTCGTTAGTAAAATTATTTGGGGTTGTAGATTTTAATGATGTTGCCCTGATTTTTGCTGACGAGGCACATCATATGTTGGGGGCGAAAATTTCCGAACAATTAACTTTCTATAACCAGTTTGTGCCAATTATAGGTTTTACCGCCACGCCAGAATATGGAGCAAATCGTGCAGTTGCGAATATGTTAAATACTGAAATATTTGCGATGGATATTCCAAAGGCCGTCAAAATCGGCGTTTTAAGTCCGGTTAAGAATATTCTTTATCGGTCAAGTATTGTTTGCGACTTATCCAATGTACCTGCAACAAGTACCGGCGATTACGATTATGAAAAAATAACAACACAGATCAGCCCAGAAACCTTGGCCACGGAAATCGCACGTATTTATGCGGACGGTTTTGATAAAGAAACAGGAACAAAGTTCAGTACTTTAAAAGCAATAATAAACTGTCCAAATGCGGCGATTGCAAATTTACAGGCGGCAAAAATAAACGAAATTATGGGACGTGATGTTGCAATATCTTTACACAAAGTTGGAATTAGCGACAAAGAATACGATCGTTTAAAAGAGGATTTTGAAGACGGTAAATATACAGTTGCATGTCAGGTGGGTACATTAACAGAGGGATTCGATGATGTAACGGTTTCTATGTGTATAAATTATCCGACACGTTCGCGGGTCAAAGCGGAACAGACCGCCGGTCGAGCAATACGAATTGATGAAAATAACCCCGATAAAATCGCTTTTGTTTTGGATACTATATTTCGTGCTACAAAAAATGAAGCGCCTGAAGAAATTTTATACACGGCATCGAATTCGCATCAAGTGTTATTCAAGGATATAGCTGAAGGAAATATCGTTTTATACCCCAAGGATTTTCAGCGTAAAAACAACACAGGCACGCGCACTCATGGCAATGTCGAATTTGTGGATTTCGACTTGATTACCGACAGTGCGACCCTGATTGAATTAAATCGTCGAACCGAGGAACGCATAGCGGATGAATTTATCCCCGAAAAAACAGATGAATGGTTATCTGCTGTTGATCTGGCAAAAGATGAGGATTTCCCAAGGAACAGCTCTGACATAATTAACGTGGCCTTGGATAAATTTGAACACGACCCAGACTTTGAAGGATTTATACTTCGTATGAAAAGCGGTGCCAAATTTCCCATGTGTATACACAAAAGTAAAAAACAGTTGTTTGCAGAGAGAGCAGGATTTAAAACGTATCCCGAAAAAACAGATGAATGGTTGTCTGCTAACGATTTGATTAAAGATAAAGATTTTCCATGTGGTACTAGAAAAAACATAACTAACGCATTGAATGAATTTGAACATGATCCGGACTTTGAGGGTTTTATACGCGATATGAAAAGTGGTGGTTTAGTTACCAAGTGTTTGCATGTTAGTAAAAAACAATTGTTTGCAGAAAGAGCCGGATTTAAAACGTATCCCGAAAAAACAGATGAATGGTTGTCGGCTAATGATTTGGCAAAAGATAAAGATTTTCCAAGTGGACATCCAAAGAAAATCAACACAGCCTTAGTTGAGTTGGAACACGATCCTGAGTTTGAGGGATTTATACGCAATATGAAAAGCGGTTCACAGCTTGTCAAATGCATACACAAAAGTAAAAAACAGTTGTTTGCTGATAAAGCCGGGTTTGTAGCGTTACCTATGAAAACAGCAGAATGGTTGTCTGCCGTTGATTTAGCAAAAGATGAGGATTTTCCAAGCACTACATTTGTTAAGATCACTAACGCATTGAATAAATTTGAACACGATCCAGAATTTGAAGGATTTATACGTGATATGAAAAGCAGCAACGGTCATGCTATCAAGTGTTTGCATATTAGCAAAAAACAATTGTTTGCAGAGAGAGCAGGATTTAAACAGAAACGAGTGACACAACAAGCATTGCAAGATGGAACAAAAGTGGTTGGTGCGATGAGCGCAGTGCAGGATATTGAAAACAGCACCAAACCAGATGATCAGCATAAAATGTAATGTGTCAGAGAGAAAGAGATTATTATAAAGGTGTTGCTATTCACTGCGATTTTATGCTTGATAGATTAAAATCCGAACGGAATAAGAACAAAAATAAAATTTGACTTTTGGGCTCAATATGCTAGAATTCCCTTGAAACAAAAGGATAAAAACCGATGCGGATGTAATATTGTAATTTTCTCTAAAACAAACTGTGCATAGAAATATGCGCCCACTGGTTACAATATTAAAAGGTTTTTATCATGTTCGTAATTTCTTTATCAAAAGTATCTTTTTCTTATGATTCGTTAAATCCAGTTTTGGATGGTGTGTCTGTTGCATTTTCTGATTCAGACCGAGTCGCGATTGTTGGCGACAATGGTTCAGGCAAAACAACACTGTTGAAATTGTTGGCCGGTGATATTGTGCCGGATTCTGGTAATGTTGCACGAAATGCATCCGTTTACATGCTGAATCAAATAAACGCACTGGATTCCAAAAGTGGCGGCGAACGGCAAAGTGCCGAGCTACGTCGTGCATTTGACAGCGGTGCCGCAATACTGCTGCTGGACGAGCCTACAAATAACCTGGATAGTGACGCCAAGCAACGATTTTTTAATGATTTGATGTCTTACCCATTCGGAGTGGTAATTGTATCCCACGACCGGGAATTATTGCAGAAAATGGACAAGATTATCGAAATAGCAAATGGTAAAATCAAAGTCTATGGCGGAAACTATGATTTTTATGTTGCACAAAAACGTGCCGAGCAAGAAACCATATATTCCAAATATGTGAATACAAAAAAAGAAATTGGTCGTTTGGTTGAGACCATAAACATAGCCCAGAATACGCGGCAACATCACGAGGCCAAGCAAAAAAAAGAAATCGCCAATGCACGCCGCAGCCGTATTGATGCAAATGCCCTTAAAGGCAAAAGCCAAGAAACCGAGGCAAAAAAGCGGGCAATAATTCAAAAGAAACTTGATACGCAGATGAATTTACAGGCGGAATTATCGGCACAAATGGTGGATGATAAAATCAAAATTCCGTTGCCCAGCAAGCCGTTTTACAGCAAAGAACTGATTCAAATATCGAACCTGCGTTTTGGGTATAGCGACCGGCGCATCTTTAACGGGTTTGATTTTTCTATGTACGGTGGGCAACGCATTCGTATAACCGGAAAAAATGGTTCGGGCAAATCCACTTTACTTAAAATCATTTGTGGTGATTTGAAACCGGAATCCGGCACAGTTAAAACATTTGGTAAAATTGCATACCTGAATCAAGATTTATCAGTGCTGGACAGGGATAAAACCATCATTGAAAACATAATGGACATTGCCGGTGTATTAAAGCACGATGCTCACGTAATTGCAGCGAACTTCGGATTTCGTGGCGACACATCCAATAAAAAGGTCGGCGTATTATCCGGGGGCGAATTGTTAAAGGCGACATTGGCATCTGTTTTAGGTGGTGAAAATCAACCTGACTTGCTGATATTGGACGAACCGACAAACAACCTTGAAATCAAAAGTATTGCGATACTGGAAGACGCATTGAATCAGTATAGTGGTGCAATATTATTGGTATCGCACGACGAAATCTTTGCCAAAAATATCAATATAGATAAACAGATAATAATTAACTAAAAAATATGGTATAATTATGACTATGACAGACGAACAAAGAATAAATTCGATTAAAGCTATATTGCAAAAGCAAAGGCACCCAGAACATCGAGACGCGGGTGATAAAGCTGATATACTTATCAACAGAACCAAGAATTACCCAGGTATAACCGAAAAATCTACAGATTTCGAACGTTTTTTTGCAATAAGTGGCAAAGATACTTATGAAAGTGGTTACCAATGGTCGTGTGGAACCGAGGCAAAGACATTTTGTTATCTAAATTCAACATTGCCCAAAAACGAGCAATTAGAAGTTAAGATTATGATAAGCACGCATCCTGATCATCTGATAGACAGTATGGCTAACCATACTTTGCCATGTGTGAAAATGGGCGATGGCAAATGGTATGCAATTGAACCGCAGAGAAATGTAGTTGAAAATCGACCACGTCATCCACTTTATCCAGATATCCCTTTCATTATGGATGAGATAAAAGTTGGTAATAAGATACATCACATAAAAGAACGTATGGCTGGTATACCATATGAAATAACAGCGGTTATGTCATGGCCAGAATATGAGAAAAAGTGTTCTGATTTTGGAACTTTTCTGAAATATGGATCAAAGCGCGACAGAAAGACAAAAACAATTGTTGCGGCAATAGAAACGGTATTAAAACAAATAAATTCAAATGGACCCGGTAATGTATATAATTTCTGTAAATTAATGCAAGATTCCAAATTGCCGATAAAAGTTATCAAACCTCAAGATGGAAATTATAGAGTGCTATTATTAAATACAAACGGGGAATTGTATACTTTTAGTACAAATCATAAGTATTTAATGATAAGTAAACTGCATGATAAAATAGAACAGGAATGGACCATGTCCGATTACATAAAATGGTTATAAAAGCAAAGGACGCAAGTAGTCAATAGATGTACAAATATAATTAATAGTTTTGTGCATGGCAGGGAAGACAAATGAAACCATTATCGCAATTTCCAACTGAGATCAAGACGCCAAGATTGGTGTTGCGTGTGGTTGCGCCCACAGCAGAAAACGCAACAAAGCTTTTGAGCATTATTGATCAGAATCGTGATTATTTTATGGACTGGCAGGCACACTTTGGCGAATTAAAAACCGTTGTAGATGTAGTGGCATATTTGAATAAACGAGCAAATCAAATTAAAACCAACCAAGGTGTGTGTTTTTATATTTATCTGAATGATAACATCATTGGTCGAATTCGCTTTTTTAATATCCAAGATAACGGATGTGAAATAGGATACTGGTTGATTAAATCGGCAAATGGGCATGGATATATGAGTGGAAACAGAGTTATTCAAATTCGGGTTTAATAAAATCACACTGGATATAGATAACGGAAACATTCATTCGGAAAATCTTGCTAAACGCAATGGCTATACTTTGGATAAAAGATTGCCGATGGCATCATGGGCCAAGTGCGTTGGTAAATGCGATTCTTTGATTTACATAAAAAGGGAAAGTAGATGAAACTGGTTTGGCGGCAAAAAGATTTCAAAAATGATCTAGATTTCATCCTGTTTCATCAAAAGGATGGCACACCAGAATGGTGGCGTAAACAATTATTCAAAGCATATCCAGATTTGAATTATAAGTACACGAAATCTGTATCAGAAAAAGAAAGATTTGAATATCTCACCAATCAGATGAAATTCCAGGCAGAGAAAAGACAACCAATCATAGAGAATTCAATTAAAATGTTCCAGGGAAGCTGGAATGCAGTGGTGGCTGGTAAACTTAATGCCGCATACAGTTCCGCATTTGATAACGATTGTAGCGATATTTTGAATGATATGGCAGCCGAGGTCGGATTAAACCCAATTTGTCCACGCAATGTATCAGACCGCACGTTTGACATTTATCATTATTTTGAAACGAGCTATGCAATATCGACAGCATTACACGAAATAACACATTTTGCATGGTTTACATTTTGGCAAAAGCATTTCAAAGACGATCCGGAAGAATACGACTTTCCACAATTAAAGTGGCTGTTGTCAGAAATTGTTGTGGAAACGATCATCAGAAACTCCGATATAGAAACTTTGTCAGAACCGCCGCAATATATCGCATATTCGTACTTTTACGATATGAGCATAAACGGTGAATTGATATTTGATACGATGAAAAGGATGTATCTGGAACGCAAAGATATCTATGATTTCATGGAAAGATCGTATGCGTGGATCAAAGACAACGAATCTGAACTGCGTGCTAAGATAGCCGAAGCAGAGTCAAAATAATCAAAAGGAAAATCATATGAAACAACAAAAATTTAAAGAACTTATCACGACAAAAAGATTGAATCTAAAACCGATTAAACCAAGTTTTGATTTTGCAAACTTGTTATTCAATGAAATATCAAAAAATCGGGATTTCTTCAAATTTATGCCATTTGCTTTAGTAAAAAAACCGGAAGAAGAATACGATTTTTTAGTTTCCGGCCAACAAAACGCTGAAGCTGGAAAAGCGGTATCTTATGCGATGTTTTTAAAGGAAACCAACGAATTTGTTGGCATGGTAAGTGTTCATAATGTCTCATGGAAACGCGAATCCGGCGAGTTTGGGGCGTGGGTTTGCAAAAAATTTGCACATAATGGTTTTGCAACAGAGGGCGTAAAGGCATTAGAAGCATACTTTTTTCAAATGGGCTTTCATAAATTATCCGCAAAAGCAAATGTCAAGAACAAAGCGAGTTGTGGTACGCTTAGAAAGCTTGGATTAAAAAAAGATGGTTTGGAAAGAGATGCTACATTTAACAAGCAAATGCAAGAATGGGAAACTTTTGCTGTATTTTCTAAATTATCCAGGGAGTACAAGAAGTAAAAAAGACCCCGACAGGGGTCTTTTATTATTATTTTGTTTTTGGCTTTTGCTGAGATAACAGATTTTGTCTGTACATATCTGACAGCAATAATGCGATGGATGTTTCATCGAACGCATCCAAAACCATCTGCAAATCTTCCGGATTTGAACGCAAGTGTCCATCCATAACCGCAAGAGCAAAGTTTTTGAACATTTCCTCGTTCTTGCTTTCAATATCACCGTCAATCAACATATCGAAATAAACCCGTTCATCAGCAGACATGCGTGATATAATATGCGGACATATCTCGATCAGTTTCTTGGCGGTTTCGTCTGTCACGTTCAAGTTGACTTTTTTACCGGCTTCTTTTATGGATTTAATCGCCAACATCAGGTCAACCGTTGCGTTTTCATTCGCAAATCTTGCTGTCTCGCTGCGTTTATCTTTACGATTATGACGCATCAAAATGCACGCAGTTAGCAGCATATATGATAATGCAAGCGACACATTGACATAGAACCATGGTTTGTTTTTCGTTTCAAAACCAAACACCGGACTTTTTTCAGACTGTGCTTTTGGTTTTGGGTTATAAACGTTATAAAACATCGCACGTATCGGGTGGTCATACTCGTTTATACCACAAAAGATCACAGCCCAGAAAATCGGTGCAAACAAATTTACCTTTAAATTCGTCAACAGCCATGTTTTAAAGTCAAACTTCGATTGATTATACGGTTTGACATAAACAGAATGCGCATTATCCTTTTGATGAATGCCTTTTTTATCCATAAAGGTGCTTCTGCTGATGCCAGTTGCGTTTGCAACCTCTTGTTTGGCGATTTCTTTGGGGTTGACCCCTGGAAAACGTTTTTTCATTTTTTTTTACCTTTTGGTTATTCTTAATTTACTCTAATGAAAGCCACATTTTAGTGTTGACGATACAATGTAGCAAATGCAAACGATGTAAATTTTTCGCCTTTTAAATTTTCTAACTCTTTCGCACAATCCCAGACCTTATTTGTTAAACGTGCACCGTTTGCAAACAATATTGCCGGAATGTCATGATAGAAAAGGTATGAAAAATTGCCTTCGTATTCATCGTCATCTTCATCGCATTCATAATTATCCCATATGCCCCAACGTTGAGACAAAGAATGCATCATAGCATCTTTACCGGATTTATCGCGCAAATTGACTTTTGCACCATGTGATACAACAAAGTGAATAGGTTTTATTAACCAGTCTGTTGTTTCAAACAAATCGGTATCGACACAGTTGCTAAATCCAGCCATTTTCATAAGGGCAGTCTTGCCTTCCCAATCTTTAGCATTAAGATTTGCGCCATTGTTATATAACAACTCTACCGCTGGCAAACCATAAACATCGATTTTACCACCTACATACGGCAACAAACTGTTTCTTATGTGATGATTCTTGTCGGCACCTTTCGCCAACAAGAACTTCACGCGTTCGGCATCAATATCCAAAAACGCATTTTCTAACTGTTGGTTCAAATTCTTTCTCATTACAGACTCCTTTAGGTTCATGTCTGGGGGTAGATATAACACTAAAAATACGCTTTGTCAAGTATTTGATCAAAAACATTTTGAAATGTTCTGTTATAAAACTTGACTTCCAGCTTTTTTAGAGCGGTAATTGAACAATGTTAAAAGGAGTCGATATGTCATATAAAGACAACCTGCCCAAGACGATGGAAGAGCTAAAAGCTTTGCCGTTTGATGAACGGATCCGATTATGGGCAAAATACTCGCAATACCCGTTTAAACGGCAAATGCGGTCGCTTTGGTATTATATTCAATGTGATCGCCTAAATCTGCGAATTGAGCATAAATATCTAGTAAAAATTCGTAAATACAAAGACAATCCGGAACAGTGCTTAACCAGTACCACAAAAAACAAATATAACTTTGTCCCAGGCACAGTTCTAACCCGATATTTCAAGGGCATAAAGCACACAATCTTGGTCAATGATGATGGCAGTTTTTCATATAATGGCAACAAATATTCCACATTGTCGGGTGTCGCAACCAAGATTGCTGGTATGAAAATGTCTGGCAACTTCTTCTTTGGTATTAATAAAAAATAGATTCAGTTTGTAAAATTTTCTTCATCTGGATTAACTAATCTACAAATAGATATTGGTGCATTTATTTTAAAATCGTAATCATTATCAAGTTTATACCTTGCTATATCTTTTAAAAGCATTACCACACTATTTAAATGATGTCTTTGATCAATGTCATCAATTATCAGATTTTGGTGACCATGTCGAACAATATGTGCAATAGCGTGTCTTATTTTGCTTTTTATATAACCTCCGATATTCGTCGTATCTGCTCTATCAAAAGCGCCATGAAAAAGTTCTCTGCGATAAAACCCTTCGCCTTTAGATTGTTCCGCATAGATAATATGGTCATTAATATATTGGGCCGCAGTATCATCATTGCCAGAAGGGTACACAATTGTGTGCCAGAAAAATAATATTTGAAAATATATATTAAAATTGGAATTGGCTTCCGTATACAATCTAAGTAATTCAGCTTTTTCATCTGTGTCTATGTTGGCAATCCTGACAAATTCTGTACCGGGCATAAAAGTTTTTTCAAAAGCGCATCTTTTATGTTCAGAATACATATTTGTGAAATTTTTTATTTGGTCTGGTGATGTGCGACAATAGTTTATGAACCCAGGAACTAAATTTATATCTAAATCATTTGCGTATGCCCAAGCTCTCACGCATTCTGCCATTTTGCGCCAGATTTCCTTTTCCTCAAAGGAGCTATTTGCAAAACTTAAAATTGAATCGGAATAATTAAGATCTTTTGAACCGTCAGGTTTATTTTTTCTAAGATATTTTATATAATTCCCTTTATACCACAAATAATATTCATTTCTTTTCATAAAAGCACTTGTATCAACGGACATACATAAAACAGCCATTTTTAACCCTTTGTATATGTGCGTATATTGTAGACTAAATACACTAAAATTCAACGACTTTATATAACTTGACTTATGGCATTTTGTAAGCACTAATTGCAAGCAATATAGGAGTAAAACATGACAATTAAATGCGCTATTTATACACGCAAATCAACTGAACATGGTCTGGAACAAGAGTTTAATTCTCTACAAAACCAAGAAGAATCGTGCAAGGCCTATATTGCATCTCAATCGTTTAATGGTTGGCAATATTATAAAACATACAGTGATGCAGCTATATCTGGCGGAACTATGGAACGACCTGCATTAAAACAGATGCTGGATGATATGGCACATGGCTTAGTAAATACCGTGGTTGTTTACAAGGTTGACCGATTATCACGTTCAATTCTGGATTTCCATAATATGATGAAATATTTTGAAAAATATGGTGCCAATTTCGTGTCTATTACCCAGTCATTTGATACAAGTACATCAATGGGTAAATTGACATTAAATATGCTGTTATCATTCGCCCAGTTTGAACGCGAAGTATCCAGCGAACGCGTTCGGGATAAAATCCGTGCATCAAAAGCCAAAGGTCTATGGATGGGTGGTGCGCCACGGCTGGGTTATGACCTGATAAACAAAAAATTGGTAGTAAACCCAACCGAAGCAGAACAAGTACGACATTTGTTTGAAAAATATCTGGAACTGCAATCTGTTAATGATTTAACTGAATATGCACAACAGAAAGGTATATATGGCAAACGATGGGAAACGGCGAAACGAAAGATGCGCGGCGGTAATCCGATTAGTAAAATGAGTATGCATCGTATATTGCGTGATAAAGTTTACATCGGTCAAATTGAAAACAAAAAAGAAGGTACGTTTGCCAAAGGCGAACACGAACCGATTATATCAAACGATTTATTCAATCGTGTCCAGATTGCACTGGCTAATAATTCCAACAATAAATCATCAAGCACCCGTGCGCCAAATATACTGACAGGAAAATTATTCGATCATAACGGCACAAAATTCATTAACCAAATGACCAGCGGCAAAGGCAAAAGAAAGATTCATTATTATGCGACTAAAGGATTTTATCTGACTGCCGCGTGTGTGGATGAAATTGTGGTTAAAACCATGACTCAATTTCTGGATAGCGATATGTCGAATCTGCCCATAAGCCTGGCCACTGTATTAAAACAAATTGATGTAACGAATATGAATTTTGCAGAAAAACACAATTTGATTCAATCACTGGTTGAAAAAATTGTATATTCACAGGAACAACTGATTTATACCTTGTCCACCGATACCGCTAAGTTACAACCATTTATGACGGAAAATTATATGAACACGAACACGGAACCTATGGAATACATTATTGGCGACAACAGTATAACAATTACAGAAAAAGTATTCCTTCGTAAATACGTCAACACGGTATACGACCGTGGTAAAAACGGTGTGCTAAATGTCACCGACAATAATCATTTAATTTTGAAAGCCTTTGCCACAGCATGGAAATATAGGGAATTATATGAACGAGATGGCAATGTGGATAATATTATACATAGCAACCACACTTCTTCTCGCCAGTTTTATCGTTATCTGGATATCGCATATATGAACCCAGACAAGATAAATCAAATCTTGTCTGGGAAATTAAAAATCAACGTTAATGATTTATTCCAGATTGCTAGGAACAATCAATTATTTTGGACTTATATCTAATGTTTCTAAACAAGCGTTGTTATAATCCGCAATTGTTTTATTTTGCCAACTCTCTGGATAAATTATTTTGTTATTTTGAATAATAATAAAATTTGAATCGATTTGCTTACCGGGTGCAAGTTTAACAATATGATCCCTAAATTTATCGGACAATCTCCAATTTTTTGAGGCCGAAATTAAACCATTTTTTAATATATTAAAATCAACATATGTATCATTACGTGTAATTATTTTTCGGACTTCTGCACCAGATATGGACAAAGAAAATTCTGGTGTTGCAGGCATAACACTAAAACCAGATCTGCACACAACTGTATATTGCCCGAAATATAACACGATATTAGTGGCTGGATGACTCGGATTTATTGCAAGCTTTTTTTGTGTAATAAAGCCATAATCCTCGGCCCTACCTACATCACTCACACCAATTTCGTAAGCAGCAAAAAAGAAATTGTCCGCACAATACGGAAATATTTTCTTTTCCAAAATTTCTGCGAGTTGTTTATCTATAGTTTTACATAATTCGACTGTCTTTTTACTTATCGTACTGGGGTTACAGGCTTCTTCCGTGTACAAATGTGCCCAGAATTCTAAAAAATCTTTATCTGTAGTTTCTGACGCGGCATTTTGGATAGCAAATAAAGTATCCGTATCAACAATTTCTGTTGGAACATATTGTCCAGATTGCTGTTTAATGGCTAAGTTTTTCGCCACATTTACTGCCAACCGACACTGGCTCGACTCTTTTCTTATATCCTGTGCCCGCACGAAACTATTTTC
Source organism: uncultured Pseudomonadota bacterium (assembly GCA_900320405.1). GTDB lineage: Bacteria > Pseudomonadota > Alphaproteobacteria > Rs-D84 > Rs-D84 > Enterousia. The sequence continues at coordinate 160,232 of OOHM01000001.1, read as the reverse complement.
CTCTATTATACTCGCACTACCGTTTAAATAGGCAACTAACGGTCTAAACAAGGTGGCTCCAGACGTTACGACGGTATCAACAATTTTCTCTGGAAGTTTAAGTAAGGATGCTACTCCTTCAGACAAAACTTTGATCGAACCACCCACATTATCGTCCACATTCTCTGGTAATGTCAATTTGGCTTCTGCTTTAAAGTTTGTATCGCTCATAAAAAACCTCTTTTTATTTACCATAACACTAGCATAAAATGGTCTTTTTTCAACATAAAACTGGCATCGGGAAATTGGGCAAGGTATATGGTTGTGGTGAATTTTGGCGGTTTGGGCGCGGATGATGATATACACTGGTAATATCATAGTCAAAAACCGCCGAGAACGAGGCGAAAAAGAACACCCCGTGGGATTACCACGGGATGTCCAATATTACTGGCGGATGGTGAGGGATTCGAACCCCCGGACGGGTTGCCCCGTCAACGGTTTTCAAGACCGCCGCATTCGACCGCTCTGCCAACCATCCTTAACTTCTTGTTCCCGTCGGTTTTTCAACCTACGGTTGTGGACTCCGCAAACTGCGGTTCGTATGATATAGTATTTTTTTCCAAAACGCAAATAAAATAGTTCGTTAAAATTATTCCCGCCAGGTGACGGTTTCAAACAGTGAATTTATTTTGGTGCGTAATTTATCATCATTGAAAAACGCGTTGCGCATTGCGGGCGTTGTACCGTGCGAATCGTCTTCAAAATGCGGCACATATTTTTGCACTGCAAAATTTTTGAATCCGCGCGCCGCCACATCGTGCGCGATTTTTAATAAATCGTCCGGCGTCACAAAACGTGGGTCGCACGTCGTGCGAACCTCGGCCGGTTTGCCGGTTTTTGCCCACACGTCCAAACTTTTTATCAAATGATCGTATGCAATATTTACGCCGGTCAATTTTTCGTAATTATCTTTGGTTGCCTTGTAATCTATACCAATCCAGTCAACAAAAGGTGACGCCGCATTCAGGTTTTCCGGATAAAATCCATTGGTATGCAAACCAATGGAAAATCCCAATTCCCGAACGCGGCGCATATATTCAATAACCGCAGACCCCTGCATCAATGCCTCGCCCCCCGAAAAAACAACCGCCTCTAATTTTCCCTTGCGCGATTTTAACCAATCAAAAACTTTTTCGGGATCGTATTCACCGGGACCAACCGGAATCAGATGCGGATTGGAACAATATACACAACGAATTGGACAACCAACCAAAAAGATCACACACGCCAATTTGCCCGGATAATCTATCGTTGTGAAAGATACCAACCCACCAATCTGAACAGTGTTCATTTCTTATGCGACCTTTTTCAACAATTCGGTGTGACGTGCACCGGCGGTTAAACTGTTCGCTTCGGTAAATGTTTTTCTTTCGCAGAATTCTGAATATTTGCCAATGTTAAAATTGCTGGTCGGGCGAATAAATCCCATACTACGCGAAAAGACTTCACATTTTGTTCTTTGTTGTTGTGTATTTGCAATCATTTAACTCTCCTTTCCTGTTTTTTTGATTGTTTATCTTATTATGCCCGGTTTGATACATTATCGGGACATATTCCCAATTCTGCATCACACTTTGGACAAAACTCGTGCCGACCCGGCAAATACCCGTGTTTCGGACATATTGAAAATGTCGGGGTAAGTGTCATGTACGGAATCTTGTAGTTTTCAAAAATCGTACGAACGATTTTCTGGGCCGCTTCGCCGCTTGATACCGGTTCACCCATGTACAGGTGCAACATTGTGCCGCCCGTATATTTGCGTTGCAATTCTTCCTGGTGTTCCAATGCGACAAACGGGTCGTCTGTAAAGTTCACCGGTAATTGCGTTGAATTGGTATAATATGGTGCCTCACGCGTGCCGGCGGTTATAATATCCGGGAAGTTTTTCACATCGGTTTTCGCAAATCGATATGAACAACCTTCGGCCGGTGTAGCCTCAAGATTATACAGGTTTCCAGTTTCTTCTTGGAATGTCGCCAATTTATCACGCATAAAGTCCATCAAATCCAAGACGAATTTTTTACCAAACGGTGTCGCAATATTTTCTTTACCATCTGTAAAGTTCAAAACCATTTCGTTCGCGCCATTCACACCGATTGTAGAAAAGTGGTGATTCCAATTTCCCAAGTAACGGCGCGTAAACGGATACAGCCCGTTTTCCATATGTTTGGATATAACACGACGTTTGATTTCCAATACTTCGCGCCCCATATTCATTAACCGTTCCAATTCACGGTACAAACCTTCGCGGTCGCCTTTGTGACGATAACCAAGACGGGCCAGGTTCATCGTAACAACGCCGATTGAACCGGTCTTTTCCGCCGACCCGAACAAACCGCCACCACGTTTTAACAATTCACGCACGTCCAGGCGAAGTCTGCAGCACATGGAACGCACATCCGTTGGATTCAAATCAGAATTCAAGAAATTCTGGAAATTTGGAATCCCGTATTTCGCCGCCAAATCAAACAACGGCTTAACATTCGGGTGATCCCACGGAAAATCATCTGTGATGTTATATGTGGGAATCGGGAAAGTAAACGGACGACCATGGGCATCGCCTTCGGTCATAACCTCGATAAACGCCTTGTTTATCATATCCATTTCGTTTTGTAAATCGCCATAGGTAAAATCGACCTGTTTTTTACCAATAAATGGGCGTTGGGCACGCAAATCTTTTGGACATGTCCAATCAAATGTAAAATTGATGAACGGCGTCTGGGTTCCCCAACGGCACGGCACCGCACAATTAAACACCAATGTCTGCATTGCGTTTTTAACATCGGAATATGACATATTATCAACCCGAACATACGGTGCCAAATATGTATCCACCGACGAGAACGCCTGGGCACCGGCAAATTCGTTTTGCAATGTCCCAAGGAAATTCACCATATGCGAAATCGCGGTTGCCATATGTTTCGCCGGTTCACATTGCAGATATCCCGGAACACCATTGAAACCTTCGTACAGCAATTCACGCAAAGACCAGCCCGCGCAATATCCCGTCAACCACCCAAGGTCATGAATATGAATCGCGGCACTGCGGTGCGCATCGGCGATTTCTTCGGGAAACATATTTAACCAATATTCTGCCGTGACGCGCTCACTGGTTCGCAGAATCAATCCACCAATTGAATACCCGATATTTGCGTTTTCTTTGATACGCCAATTTGAACCACCGACATAACTTTCGATAATTTCAACCGCATCGATGTTCGCATTGCGAATTTCAGAATGTTTTTGACGATATATAATATATGCCTCGGCCGTTTTGTATGCCTTGGCATCCATCAATTTGCGAATCACAGTATCTTGGACTTCTTCAACCGATGGGGTTTTACCCATAAAATTGTTATCCAAATCATTTAAAACATCATTTGTGACCTGAACAACGTGTTCATCGGATATTTCATTTGTTGCACAGGCGGCCTTTTTAATTGCCTCGTAAATCTTTTTAGCCTCGAACACAGCCGTTTCGCCGGAACGTTTTTTAATACTCATAACATTGCAAATAAATGTCGGTGCAACCTGCATTTTAATCTCTTTTCCATTATCAGCCATATCAAACTCCAATTTTGTCAAAAAACACAAGATATTGTGTTTGTTCCATCGTTTCTATATCAATATATAGTTTTTCCATTTCGTTAACAACACAGAAAATGTAATTTTTTTTATTTTTTTACTGGACATTTGCAAATGGCGGTTATCCGCGGCATTCAGGATAATATTCACACAGTGATTCGGACACCAAAATATGTTTTGTATCAATATTTTGTTAAAATACGCATAAAAATCGATTCGAAAAACACAAAAATCACAACATATAGTCAAAAAATTACAAAAACATATCTATATATTGACTTTATTGCAATTTTTCCTGTAAAACCAACCCATTGTGACACACATCCGATTCTACGACAGAATCGGATTCGCAAAAAAACGCCACAAAACCGCCATTTTTGCGAATCGAATCGATATACAGGACACAAATCAAATTTAGGTTGTTTTTCCTTGCCCTTCTGGGGTATAATATGGGCATTAGTAATCCCCGGGGGAATCATATGAAAATAGATGATTTACAAAATGTGTACGAAATGTTGGCGCGCGCGGTAAAGGAAAACAAAAAGCGTGTTTTCTTTGTGCGTCAAAATGAAACCTATACAGATTTGTTGCGCGCGGTAAAGCGGCGCGCCGTGGTTTTGGCAAAAAAATTCAAAATTAAAGCCGGTGATACGGTCGCAATTTTGTCTGGAAACACACCCGATTTTATAAAGTCTTATTTTGCGATTCTGTCCCAGGGCGCACGCGTTTTAATGTTGGATACAGGATTGGCACAAAGCGAACACCTGAATATGATGAAACGCACAAAATGCAGGTTGGCGTTGGCACAGAAATCATATTTCATCCAGAACGGCCCAAAAATGTTTGACATCGAAACCATAGATGATACAGACGAAAAAGATTTTGTACCTGCAAAATGCAAACGAGATGATTTGGCAATGTTGTCCTTTACATCCGGTTCAACGGGCAACCCAAAAATTGTCGGTATCACACATGGTAATTTGCTGGCATTGGGAGACGGTGCCCAGTTTTATCGTGCCGTCATAAATCCAAATTATATTTTCTATGGTTTTTTACCACTTTATCATATATATGGTGTTGTGATAAATATAATTGCGCCATTGGTGTTGGATGGGCGACTGTTATTGCAACCGATATTAAACCCGCGTGAATTTCTGCGCGATTTTCATGAATACAAACCGGAAGTTATACCCGCGGTTCCACGCATATGGGAAACTTTCTATAAAAAAATTGTCCAATCCGCACGGGAAAAACACGTTTATACATTGATGCGTGCCGTTGTATATGCGCGTCGCGTATTGAACGCAATTGGGTTGGGGGCATTGGTGCGTCGTGTGACCAAACCCGTGCACGACATATTTGGTGGAAACACACGTGTTTTGGTTTCGGCGGGCGCAACACTTAAACCGTCAATTCGTCGATTCTATGAAAGTATGGGATTTGTGGTTGGTGATTGCTATGGATTGACCGAAACAACGGGACCGGCAAACTTTAATTTTGCATTCAAATTGCCGGATGGTTCTATGCATTATGCGGGGCCGCTTGCCGGGAACGAGATTAAAATTCACGCCCCAGATAAAAACGGTATTGGTGAAATATGGATTCGTGGTTCAATGGTTATGCCGGCGTATATCGATAACGATGCAGCAAACAGCGAAGCCTTTGAAAACGGTTGGTATAAAACGGGTGATATCGGTGTAATCGATTCGCGTGGTCGATTGTCTGTTAAAGGGCGCAAAAAACAAGTCATTGTTTTGGACAGTGGTAAAAATGTTTACCCGGACGAATTGGAAGATTTATATTTACAAAACGATGAAATTTTGGCGGCCGCCGTTTTTGAATACACACTAAATGGAAAAATCGTACCATTCGCCGTGTTTCAGGTTGCACCGGGAACATCGATAGCGCGTGTGACAATGTTATTAAAGGCATCCAACCTTAAAATCGCACCGTATAAATGGGTAAATCATTTCGCAATAACGGAAAACGAATTACCACAAACATCTGCAAAAAAGATTAAACATTACGCGGTTCGCGAAATGCTGGATGCGGGTAAATTCGAAGTGCATAAATGAACGCCCATATTGGCGTTCATTTATTCAGCGACAACATCATCTGTCCGATTTTGCTGTTGCGCTTGTATTATTTGTCGCATTACTTGTTCTACCACTTCCTTTGTTTGCTGTTCCTGTGCCGTACTGTTATTTTCATCTATAATTGACTTAATGTATGCCATTGTTTGTGCTGGTGACGAAATATATTCAAACACAACATCCGTATTACCCGTACCTGTAAATACTATATCTCCATAATCAAATATACGCCCAGGAATAGTTTGGTGTATTCCCAAAGATTCGACCTTTATATTGCGTAATTCTGCCATATGGACAACCATTATGCCCTTTTTGTTAATTATCCGGTGATTTGTCACAACCATTTCAGTAGTTAAATTTCTTAACCAATAATATCCAGCTATAACAAAACAAATTACACTTATCCACGCTGTTGCCGCTTGTGGATCATTAGGTTTATTAACTTCCTGAAAATCGCCGGTTATTACAAACCCAATAATTGTTAATAAAACAGGTAAAATATATTGTATCCAGTGAAGTCTTAAACGAACTAAAATTTCTTCATTATCGGTAAACAACTTTTTTACATACATTTGTGCCTCCTTTTTTGTTATATGCATATAAAATATGCCGCAAAATAAAATTTAGCGGCAGGAGGTTAGTTACTATAATATCTTTAATAGTGTGTGGTATTTTATATTTCCGCACCCTCCTGCCCATTCGAAGCAGGAGATGTTTAACATCATCGCTGATGTTTTAAGATATTTAGAGGTAACTACACCCCAACACGAGCAACACGCCCTTGTCTAGGATATTCTACCATACAATGGGTATAAAAACAAGCCTAACGGCTTTGTTTTTATTAAGTATAAATACTAAAAAACATTAGTTATTACAAACGGCGGTATAGGGATACACACTTTTCGATGTGTCTATGGTGCCGGTGCCACAATCCATACAATTAAATTTTCGATTTTGGGAATGTGACGAATCAAACGGAACATCTGATACCGATATCCCGCTAACATTGGCAATATACGCACTGTTTGGGAAACCAAAATAGAACGCACGCGACGCGCCCGTACATTCCGATGCACGCCCCGGATAACACGACGGGGATGCCAATTTTGTTTCATCGGGCACACACACCGCATCGCATGTCGATTCATCAATTATCATTTTTTCGCAATCTGTGCACGATGTTGTCGCCAATCGCAATGTTGCACCACCGCGGCCACGAATCGCGCGCGAACCGGCCGTTGCGCATTTAGAAGTGGTCTTGACTTTATTTGGATCTTCTACGCATTCCCATTCCAATGTTTCGTAATTCAGACGCGCCAACATATTGCTTGGACATTTGCGTTCCCCAAATGGATTGATACATTCCCAAACATTATCAACTATGACGGCGGTTTGTTCACCGGAACACAATGGCTTTCGACTTTCATCCGGCACACATTCCATAAGCGTGGAATCCCAAACCGTATCGCCACCGCAACTGGTCTTCAAATTGTATCCAATGCATTGCCAACGACCAAACCTGTATGTCTTGGTCGTTCCAACGGGACATATAATATCATCGGCCACCGTACCGGTAAAGACCCGCTCTGGATCCGGTGCTTCATAATGCGTCATATAAATTATTTGACCATTTTCAAGATTAAGATTTTTTTGAATCGCGTCGGGAACACTGCGTTTCGCGGTTGTACCGCCGGCAATAACGATACCATCTTGGTATATACCAAGTGTGCCACTGGTCGAAAAATTCTGTTCCAAAATTTCCATCATATCGTTGTAATCCGATGTATGTAATGGGTCGGTTGTGGTTATAATAAAACTGTATTTCGGACGCTTGACCCCCGCCGAATCGCACGCCGTCACCCCAAGCCGAGAATCCAAACAAACAAATTCACTTTTTATTCCATATTGCGCCGTGCATATATCTTCGAACACGCCACCGGCAATTTGCGCATTATGGGCGGCAATTGCGCATTCGGCAATAGAACGCAAATCCGCCACAGAAATTGCATATTCTGTTTCTTGTTCGTTAATACGTGTGGACGGGCCAAAGAACATATAATATCCCGCCATAAAAACCGATATCAATAACACCAGAAAAATATTCATCTTTCCCCCTTGCGATTTAATAAAACTCTAAGTATTATATAAATAAATTTCAAGAAAATTTTATATAACGGACGCGTGACATGAAAAAAATTCTATTATTTATTGTTCTGGGCGGATGCGGGTTCAGACCGATGTTTTCTGGGAATACCACGGATATTTATGTTCCTGTGATTCAGGGAATCAACGGTATCGAATTGCGCAATGCATTAAATACAAAATTTGGCGGTCCACATAATGATGATGCAAAATATGTGTTGCGCGTGACATTAAATAACCCAACCACAAAATACAAGGCTTTGGAACCAACCGGTGACGCAACATGGCAAGAAGTTCGTTTAACCGCAAAATATATACTGGAACACAACGGTGAAAAAATTGCCAGCGGAAACGAAGCCGCCGCCGAATCATACACTTTCGTGCGGTATTTGGTTGCGGCAAATGCATCATATAATAATGCGGTTGCAAATACCATTACGGTTTTGGCAGACAAAATCGGCACCCGCGCCATTGCCCAGGTTTCTGAATATGAACGCGGAATAAAAAAACAATGAAGTGGAAAGAGTCCGATTTTACCAAAGGAATACCGTCTGTCCGCGCCGTTTTAATATACGGTCCCGATGCGGGATTGGTTGATGAATTGTGCGATAAATCAATTGATATTTTGGCAATTGATAAAGACAATATATTCGCATTGGATTCCGGGGATTTGCGCGATAAACAAGACGCACTTTTTGCCGAGGCGTGCACACCGTCTATGTTTGGCGGACGCAAAATGGTTATTATTTCAAATGCCGGCGATTCAGATGCAAAAATTATCAAAGACCTGGTTGAACATCCGGGTTTGGACGCATTCGTGGTTGTCACCGGTGGTGATTTGCGTATGGGCGGGGGTTTGCGCACCATGTTTGAAGGTGGCGGGGATGTTGCCGCAATTGCATGTTATACCGACGACGCACGAACATTGGAAACATTGATACGCAATGAATTATTTACAAACGCGGGCATAAAACAGATTTCCCCCGATGCAATGGCGTATATGTTAAGCCACCTTGGCGGTGATCGTGGAATCACGCGTGGTTTTTTGGGTAAAATCGCATTATATGTTGATGATAAAAAGACGGTCGATTTTGATGATGTGGAAAAATGTTTACCCGACACGGGCGCGGCGAATACCGACGATTTCTTGTATTCTTTGACGGCGGGACATATTCAACAAACAATGTTGGCGTTGGACCGGTTATTATACGATAACGCAGAACCCAATATGTTGGTGCGTATGTTGGACCGCCATTTCAAAACATTGCTAACGGCGGTGGTGGATGGACAATTGCCGCGACTGTTTTGGAAGGTCACAGATAAGTTTAATATCGCAATGAAAATATGGTCTGAACCAGACATTTCGGCCGTATTGGTTCGTCTTAATGAACTTGAGGCACAAATTCGAACCACGGGTATGCCGGCCGAAATTTTGTTGCGCGACTTTGCATTAAAATTGGTATTGAAAACATATAAAATGTCTATTAAACGGAGAAGTTAAAATGTTATCATCTGTGTATGCACCGAAAGATTTTAAGCGTTTACGTGTTGTTGGCGATTTGGTTGCGCGTTGCTTTGACCATATAACACCATATATTCGCGCCGGTATTTCAACGGGTGAAATCGACCGTATGGTTGCAGAATTTCTGCGTGCAAATGGGGCCCGTTCATCGGATTTGGGGTATATGGGTTACCCCAAAAGTATATGCACATCGGTTAATGATGTTATTGTGCACGGTATCCCAAGTGACGATGTTATATTAAAAGACGGTGACATTGTAAATGTCGATTTGACCGCAGAATATAAAGGTTTCCATGGCGATTCTTCGCGTATGTTTATGATTGGTAATGTCACGCCCCGTGCACGCGAATTGGTACAAACATGCCAAGATGCATTGAACGCCGCGATTGCCGTGTGTGCACCGGGCGTACCATTGTCCGAAATTGGCAAAACGATTGAAGCAATTGTTAAACCACATGGTTTTTCAATATCGCGCGACTTTGTTGGTCACGGCATTGGCAAGGTTATGCACGATGACCCACAAATTTTTCATTTCTATGATAAAATGTGGGATAAAGTGAAGATGGTTCCGGGATTGGTATTCACAATCGAACCGATGATAAACACCGGCCGGCCGGATTGTAAAATCGACGCAGATGGATGGACGGCACGGACGGTTGATGGCGGGTTGTCCGCACAATGGGAACATACATTGGGCATAACCGAAGATGGTGTCACGATATTCACAGAAAAAATGATTCAAGAATAAAATGTCGGATAAAAAAGAAGACTTATCTTTGCGCGCGGGGCATCGCGAACGGTTACGCCAAAATTTTCTTGATGATAAATTGGCAAAATATGAAACATTGGAATTATTACTAAGTTATGCCATTCCGCGGCGCGATGTTAGACCACTTGCGCGAATGCTGTATAATAAATTCGGTGGTATGTATCCAATATTGTCTGCATCGATTGATGATTTATGCAAGGTTCGCGGTATGGGACGCAACACTGCAATTTTTATCAAGGTCATTCAAAAAATTTTACTTGATGGATACGAATGTAAATTTCAAGACACAAATATGCTGTATGACCGTGAACAATTGTGTAATTTCTGCAAATTGATGTTGGGGCACAAAGATATAGAAGAAGTGCACATTTTATATATGGATGATATGGGGCGGTTGTTGGAAAATCAATTGCACAGCACGGGCACATACGATTGTTCATCTCTTTATGACATTGAAATTGTAAAACACGCGCTTTACCTTGGTGCCAAGGCCGTTGCGGTGGTGCATAATCATCCGCGGCCAAACACATCTTTTTCAATTCAAGATAAAGAAGTAACGGTGCGATTAAAGGCGATGTTGGATGCCGTTGGAATAAAATTGGTCGACCATTTTGTTGTATCAGGTGATATGTTATATTCACTTTCCGATTTTTCTGTTTATACCGGTGGAACGATTGGTAACGGAAATTCATAAACCGGATGCCGGACCGGAATCATATATATCAATATCTTCATACAATGATGCGTCCAAAGATTTTGTTTGTGCCTTGGCAGCCAATATTTCGTTTATTTCACCAACCGAAACTTTTAATGTTTTGCAACCACGACCGATTAAATCACCACCATAAACCACATTTAATATCAACGGCACAACCGTTAAAATTCCAAATATCAAAATTAAAGATTTCATATTGTTTATGATGTCATTCTTGGCGCCGCGTATCATCGATATGGCCCACCCAATAATAAGAAACACAGTAATCAATAAAAGTGCATCCCACGCATATCCCAAAAATGTTTCAAAACCGCGCAAAATACATGATGGATCTTCTAGATATATAAAATTATCTTCTATACCGATAACGCGCAGACCGGCACGTTCAAGAATTTTTTGAATCTGGGTTATATTATTCACTTTTTACATCTTTTGCTTAAAGAATCCTGGAATTGTGAAGTCATCGTCGTTTGCGGCAATACCGGCCCAACCAAACAAATCACCCATCAATCCCGAATCGTCGCGCTTCATTTTTTTGAATGGCAATATATTCTTTAATTTGCCGATTTTACCGCGTTCAGCCCCCTTTTTGGGACCGACCACTTTATCTTGATTTTCGGCAAATTCACTGGCCAAATTTTCCAATGTTGCGTCGATTTCATCCACCGGTTCAACATTGGCTTCGACTTTTGATGTTTTTTTCTTGTGTGTGGGTGCCACATCTTCACGCAGTGGCGTCATTGTTTCCAACAATTCTTCCAATGTCTTTTCGTTGGATTCTGTCGGAATTTCATCATTTATCATATCGGCAATATCCGGTTCAGATTCATCCAAAATGACCGTTTCCGATTTAACAACATCTTCAACCACTTTGGCATCTTCAACCTTGGTATCCGAAACAGAATCGATAATTTCTTGTTCCTGGGGCGCACCGTCTTCTTGGGATGCCAACACAGACAGAATCGGTACGACCGGGGCATCTAATTCTGTATCAACCACCGGTTCCACAACATCACCGATTTCAACATTATCCGAATCCGATTCGATTTCCACAACCGGTGTCGGTGCATCATCAACCACCGGTATTGGTGTGATTTCGGTCGGCGTGGATACATCACCGATGGATTCGGCTTCGTCCACGGGAACACCGAACAAAACGGTATCCGCGTCCAATTTCAATGTATTTCTTACTTCCTCAAAAGCGGCGCGTACATCGTTCACATCGAACACATCGGCACCAGAAATATACACAATTTTCTTTTTCATATGAATTTCCTAAAAACCTTTCGGGAGGATTATATCACATTTTAGGGTTGAACGCATATAAAAAATATCTTAATATGACGATATGTCGGATATAAGGGACCAAATTTTTCAAGAATTGACCAAATTGGACGAGGCGACGGCGCGTCTGCGGGCCACTGCGGTTAACGCGGGCAAACAAACCGACCTTGAGGTGGCAATTTTGACCGAACAGGTTCGAAATCTGCGTGCAAAAAACGCCCATGCGGTTGAATTAATTGATCAATCGGTTGCATTATTAAAGAAGTTGAAATGAGTGTCGTATCGATACCTATTGTGAATAAAAATTACCCCATGGGGTGCGAAGACGGTCAAGAAGGCCGGCTGGTTGAATTGGGAAAAATGGTTGATGCACGCGCCCGCCAAATTCTGGACAAAATTGGGCCATTGCCCGAAAGTTCGCTGTTGGCGACGCTTTGTATCGTTTTGGCGGACGAAATTCGATCTCGCCCCGCTCCGTCGGTGACCGATGCCGATTTGCGGGAAATTTTGGCACGCATACGCGAAATAAAAAACAAAATCGGCCAATAAACCGCGTTTTTTCGGTTGTTATTTTTTTTCAAATGTTCTAAGTTCTATGTTGCTATGGTAAAAGAAATTATTGAAAGAATTGATTCACAACAATTGTCAGACGCGCTTTCCACGCGCTATTTATCTTACGCGGTCAGTACGATTGTATCGCGCGCCCTGCCCGATGTGCGGGATGGTTTAAAACCGGTGCATCGGCGTATTCTGTATTCTATGTTGCGGCAAAAATTGTCGCCCGCGGCCGCGTTCCGCAAATGTGCAACGGTTGTTGGTGATGTGTTGGGGCATTATCACCCGCATGGCGATTCGTCTGTGTATGATGCGATGGTTCGCCTGGCCCAGGATTTTTCCGTCCGGTACCCATTGATTGATGGCCAGGGTAATTTTGGAAACATTGACGGCGATCCCCAGGCGGCATACCGTTATACCGAATCGAAAATGACCGATGCGGCAATGCTGATTATGGACGGCATTGACGAAGACAGTGTCGATATGATGCCGAACTTTGACGGCACCACAACTGAACCGGTGGTTATGCCGGGTGCGTTTCCAAACCTGCTGGCGAACGGGGGAATGGGTATCGCGGTTGGTATGGCGACAAATATCCCAACACACAATGTGGCCGAGGTTTGTGATGCGTTAACACTGATGGTTGATAAACCAGAATCAACCACTGCGCAAATTATGCGAAAAATGATTGGACCGGATTTTCCAACGGGCGGTGTGTTAATTGATAATTTTGAAACCATTGTTAAGAATTATGAAACCGGGCGTGGCGCGTTTCGCATTCGTGCGCGGTATGAAATTGAAGAATTGGAACGCGGCGGGTACCAGGTTGTAATTACCGAAATTCCATACGGAATTATCAAATCGAAAATGGTGGAACAAATTGGCGAAATGATTGATGCCAAGAAATTACCACTGATTGACGATATTGTGGATGAATCAACAACTGATGTCCGCATTGTTATAACACCAAAGTCGCGCAATATTCCGGCGGATAAAATGATGGCACATTTGTTCGCGATGACGGACGCCGAATATAAATTCAATATGAATTTCAATGTTATCGATTCAAACGGTGCGCCACGCGTTATGGGCATTCGCGATGTTTTGTTGGAATTTATCGCACACCAAAAGAATGTACTGATACGGCGTTCCAAATGGCGTCTGGGGAACATTGACCGGCGGTTAGAAATTCTGGGCGGGTTGTTAATTGTATACCTGAATTTGGACCGTGTGATTGAAATTATCCGTACCGAAGACGACCCAAAGGCCGTATTGATGGCGGAATTTAATTTGACCGACATTCAGGTTGAATCAATTTTGAATACTCGCCTGCGCGCGTTACGAAAACTGGAAGAAATGGAAATTCGGCGCGAAGATAAAGAATTGCGCGCGGAACGCGAACAATTATTGGCTCTGTTGGGCGATCCAGAAATTCAAAACGCCCAGATTAAGGCGTGGTTTGCCGATATAAAAAAACAATATGATAAAAAGACCACACTGGGACGCCGTCGCACAACATGGGCACCTTTGACCGAAACCGTCACCGTAAATGCCGAAGAATTTATCGAAAAAGAACCATTGACGATAATATTGTCAACGATGGGTTGGATTCGCGCGGCCAAAGGTCACCTGGATTTGAACGCGTTGGATTTGAAATTCAAAGAAGGCGATGAATTGCAATGCGCGTTCCACGCAATGTCCACCGATAAAATAAATCTGTTTGGATCGTCTGGTCGTATGTTCACGTTATGCGCAAATGATTTACCGTCGGCACGCGGTTTTGGGGAATCTGTGCGTATGATGGCAGACATCGGTGCCGAAGAGAATATTGTTCGCGCATTTGTTCTGGACACGACCGCGAAATATTTGGTTGTATCACGTCATGGGAATGGATTTATCGTGGCCGGCGAAAATTGCGTTGCGCAAACCCGCACCGGTAAACAGGTTATGAATGTTGACGATAAAAATCCGGCGGCATTTTGTGTGCCGGTCAGTGGCGACACCGTTGCGATGTCTGGATCAAATGATAAAGTTTTAATATTCAACACGTCTGAAGTTCCAGAAATGATTCGCGGCAAGGGTGTAATTTTACAGAAATATAATGCCGAAAGAACCTATGTGTTGGATGTGATGTTCTTTAATGCGGCGGACGGTTTTGGTTGGACGACGGGTCGCGGCACAACAAAATTGGACGATTGGCGGCCGTGGGTTGGCAAACGTGCAACCCAGGGTCGAACCATTCCGGTCGGGTTCCCACGAAGTGGTAAATTTGGTAAGTAGCGGAAAGGCAGATAGTAAAACGGGCGCAATTGCGCCCGTTTTAATAACTAAACCCAACACTAACAACCTAGTGTGACATTTTTGCTTCGGTCATTTCGACGTGTTTACGCAATTTCGGGTCATATTTACGACGTTTTACCTTACCCGTGGCGGTTTTGTTATTTTTTGTCACAGTGTAAAAATAACCGGTTTCTTTGTTTTCCAGTTTAATAATTTCTTTGCTGCCTTTCTTAGATGCCATTTTATTGCCCTTTTTATTTGTACTGCACGGGATTCTAGGTTATTTTTTACTGGAAATCAAGTCTTTTTTATCATAACATATTTTGCACGCAATTGGGCCCGTGGCGAAATTGGTAGACGCGATGGATTTAGGTTCCATTGGGGAAACCTGTGGGGGTTCAAATCCCCCCGGGCCCACCACCAATTTTCGTTATTGCGCGCGGCGCGAGATATCTAATTTTATATCCCGGATGTTTTCGTTGTTTCTGGGGTGAATTTTCCGCAGGTTTGCCATCGCAAATTTATACACATCCGCCATAAATGCACGGCCGCTTTCGGTCATATTTTGAAATATTTGCCGTAAAGTCGCATCGTGTCGCCCGTCCAACACCAAATTTGCCGTATCCGGCAACGGGGTAAATCCATCGCTTTGCGCCAAAGAATTCCGGATTCCAGATAATGTCACATTGCGCGCCATTGTCGCCAATAATTTTCCGTCCGCGGTTGCAAAACGCGGATAGTAATGCAGGTTATTGTGTTCGCCAATAACCGTATTGTTTGGACCATCAATTTCGTTATCATATTCAAACCGGCGTTTGACAACAAATGTGTCCACGTTATTGTGCGCCAACACCATAGGCGGCAATTTCCATTCCCAATCAGGTGCCCATTGATTGAATTTCATCCTTTCATCGGTCATATTTTTCCACGCAAAAACCTCGGCCCAGTTGTGCGCGCCATCAATCATAGAATCGGACAAAGACATAAAGCCGATAAATCGGCACTTTGATTTTTCCAACGTGCACGCGGGCGCAAACGCCACCACCAATAATTGCGACAAAATTTTGTTAACTTCGGCGGGCGCATATCCCAACTTGCGCATTTTGGTTTCGGCCAATTCCACCATCATCTGGGCAACATACGCGCCGTGGCAATGCGTTAGTATATTCATTTTGCGGATATTTTGCGCCGCCATATTCGCATCGATGCGTCCCCCATCATCGCCCGATATGCGTGGCAAAATCATTTTGTTAAACAGACTTTCTATATATTCTGGACGATACGCGTTATATGGATGCATATTCGCAATCGCGTGTCGTGTCATCGCACCAACATTTTCCCCCAAGCCGATTTTTTCCATATGTTCGCGCAGAAGTTTTGTAAATTCATCGATTATAATTTCTGTATCGCCATCCAACGCAAAACGCATTTTGCCAAAAGACCTTATTCCGCCGGCACTTAATACCGGCGCAATCTTACGACGAAATACATCGCGCAGATTTTTTTCGGTTAAATAAATATGGGTAATATTGTTCAATCGCGGGACAAAGTTTCCGCCACGCCGATCAATTTGAATTGCGCGTTCCGCCACATCGTCATCCAAATCCAACGGATTATAAACAACAACATAGTTCGCGACATTTGTTATATTTCCAAAAACTTCATTTGATACAATACCGCCCAGTTTTTCCGCCTGGGGCGATGTCTTGATTCCATTACCGGGGATATAGACGGTGCACACATCGTCACGTGGAATCGCATCAACCGGAACAACATCACCAACACCGTCCGGTCCGGTTGGATTTTTACGCAGAAAAATCGATGACCGCATCACCATTTTAATACACCGGGTAATCGCGCAACGGTCCATCCGGCCGCGTTAGGCCCGATTTTACCCCACAACCCGCCATCGCCAAAGTTGAAACACATATTAAAAATAATAAAATTTTCTTCATAGCATAAATTATACCACACACACAGAATATGTCAAACCCCATACACGAACAGATGCAATTCCGCGTTTCTGCGCCGCGACAATCCACCCATTGCGCGACCACCCGATTTATTCCACGCGCGCCACGCCGATTCCAGGCTTGGGTATATTGAACTGTGGAAATTTGGGTTGTTGATGTATTTTATAACCGTGGATTTCGCAAAGTTATTTGCACCAATGTTATATGCAAAAATCACCAATGCATCGTATTGGTTTTGCATCAGTGGCACCGTAATGTTATTTTGAACTGCGCGTTCCGCAATCGCGATATCCGCGCGCAATAATTCGGTTGCGACGCGTTCGGTAATGCCACCGGAAAAATTTTCGCCCGGTTTTATTAAATGTCCATAGCCAATCGTTGCCCCGTGTGGCAATGGCGCGTTGATATCCACGGGCCGGCCGGTTTTATCGTCATAGACAATGTGTTTGTCACCTTTTTTGACACAGCCTTCTAATTGTTTTAATAATTCGATTCCGTTATTGCTGAATTTCATAATTTTCCCCACAAATAAAAAACGGCGGCAAAACGCCACCAGTTGAATGGTCGCATTGTATCACAAAACGCGATAAAAATCAATATGCAATAATTGACAAAGGCGTTTAAATTGCTAAAATACGCGCAATAAAGGGTAAAAAAATGAAAAGACCAACACCATATAAAATTGAAAAAGAAAAACAAGAAACATACAAATTAAATGTTCAAAATTTGATGAATTTGATTCCAAATGCGACTGTGGCAAAACAGGTTGACCCAGAAGAATTCCAGACATCCACCAAACACCCAATCAAATGGAGTATCGACAACAGTTATGCGGTTTATTCTTCCCGGTTTGTCTATACGATTGCAAACGACGGTACCGAAAATTTTCAGTTTTTTATGAAACCGCAAGATTATAGGGCATTTGTATCAGCATGCGAGGCCCGTCGCCAAGAATTGTTCGGACGAAAGAACAAAAGCAAATAATCAAACAACCACCATTTGGTGGTCGTTTTATTTAACAGAATAACATAAGCATTTCACGAGATGATGATATACGCAAATTATTGCGGTTCGGGAAAGATGTTAAATTTTTTAGACAGGTTTTGCAATTTATTACAAATTATGTCATACTTTCCCCAAAAGGAAACGACATGCAAAAAAATATGAAAACATCTGTGATTGCCAATGAAAAGATTGATAATCTAAAACTGATTAGGGCCGGTAAAATTATCCTGGATTTACAACAAGAATTAAAAAAATATATCGACAAAGGTTATGGGCCGTTTTTGGCCGCTGTTTATGATTCAAACGGCAATCTTGTCGCCAAGGCCGCCAATAATGTCGTGGATAAATCTTGCAGTAATAATCACGCCGAAATAAACGCGATAAAGTTAGCGGAAAAGAAATTGGGGAATTATGATTTATCGCCGTATAATTTAAGTATATATGTGACATCTGAACCGTGTATGATGTGCCTGGGGGCAATTATGTGGTCCGGGATAAAGGCGATTTATTACGGGGTTCCATCTGAACGTGTCACAAAAATCACCGGATTTGACGAAGGTTTCAAACAAAACTGGTATAACGAATTCAAAAAACGTGGCATAACCGTTTATGGACAAATTGAAACGGATGCGGGCGAACAAGTTTTAAAAGATTATGTGGCACATGGTCATACCGTTTATAAACCAAAGAGATAATTGCTTTACACTTCCGGGACAAATTAAATAATTCACAAACAGATAAGATACATGATTTGTTATTGTTTCAGAAAGAAGCAAACATATTTTTGATAGATTTTAAACAATAAATATATTTGAAATTTAGGAGTTTTTTGATAGGATTGTTTTTGTTATGAGAATAATCAAATTAATATTCAAGTTAATATTTATTATTTTAGGTGCTTTACTTGGAATTAATTACCACGGTAAGAAGCGACACGTATACAATTATACGTATAACAATGTTTATCGGAGAGATAATGTAGTTTATCAAAAGACTCATGATAATAGACTTGATGAGATAACATCAGAAGAACGCGGAACGCAATCAGAACGCGATTTAATAGGTTCTTTGCTGGATTACGGTATTTCGCCAAAGGCAATTTTTCATGATTTGATGCTGAAAAATGGTGAAAACAAATCAACCCAAATAGATATAGTTGTTGCAACAAAAGTCGGTTTGATAGTTTTTGAAGTTAAAGACTATTCTGGATGGATTTTTGGTCGTGCAAAAGATACAAAGTGGACACAAAGTTTCTATGATAAATATCACCGCAAAAAACATACTTATCGTTTTTATAACCCTGTGTTACAAAATGAATCACATATAAAAGTATTACAAAAACAATCAAAACAATTTGCTAATTTACCATTTTATTCTGTGGTCGTTTTTTATGGTGATAGCGAATTAAGAGATATCAATTTTATACCAGACGGAACATTTGTGATAAAACCGCACAGATTGGGTGATGTTTTGGATATTATTTTTGACAATGACGAAGCAGAATATACAGACAAACGGGAAATTGTGAAAATCTTAAAATCTGCTGTTGATAATGGAAATAATACAGATACACAAGCCGAACACGTCGAAAAGATAAAAGATATGTTGGGCAAAGATAGAGTGTTGGATTAGTGTTGGAACCTGACAGATAATATTATAAACTATTAATATAATCAAAAGGATAAAAAATGAAAAAGATTTTGGTATTAATATCTATGTTAGCACTATCAGCCTGTGGGGCTATTGGAATCGGTAGTAATCATAAAACTATGGTTTACAATAATTCGGATGATACGATAACTGTTACATCTGATAGTGGCATATACAAAGTTAAACCAAACAATAATATCAGTATATATTCTAAAGAACATATTTCTATTCAGACCAAAAATGCAAATTGTTCTCAAGTTAATGTCGAACGCGAGTTAAATTCTGGTGCGGTATTTTTAGATATAATTCCAGGCATATTTTTTGGTATAATACCCATATTTGTTGATGCCGTAACAAATAATTTATATAGAATGCCAGAAGCATATTCATATAGTTGCGCAGATTAAATAAAAAACACCGCCTTATGCGGTGTCTTGATTTTTGGCAGGGCCATCTGTGCAATTCACAAGTTGATTTTACACGCGACCTGTTGCGGTTCGGGAAAGATGTTAAGTTGTTTTTGAATAAAGTTTGATTTTTACTATAAAATGTTGCAGTATAATATCGCATTAGCAAGAGGCGAAAAATGATAAAAACGATAATTGCGATTGGTGGTGGCGAAATGGGCAGAATCAAAATTCACGAAGATGGTCATCGTGAACAAAAACCTTGGGATACCGAACAATCCGATAGAAAAATTGTTAAATTAACTGGTAAAGAACATCCCGTATTAGTTTTTATTGGTGCGGCTAGCAATGATAAGCCTACTTATTTTCCCGCTGTTAGAGATGTGTTCGAAGGCCGTCTGGGGTGTATTGCTAAAAATCTGATTCTGACAGATTTGGCACAAAGACCAAGTACCGAACAAATTCGTGAATTGATTATGGACGCAGACATTGTTTATGTCGGTGGTGGCAATGTAACACGTTTGATGAAGGCACTAAAAGATTCTGGCACAGATAAAATATTACAAGAAGCATACGATAAGGGTATTATTATGTCTGGTAATAGTGCGGGTGGTTGTGTTTGGTTTGAATATTATGATAATGGTGAAGATGAAGATTTTGATGGCACAGAAGCAACATTTACAACTAAACGTGCTTTGGGCTTTGTAAAAGGTTATTTCTGCCCACATTGGAACAAAAAACCAGAAAAAGGCATAGATAAAGAAGCCACTTCCAAAGATGTTGTCAAAAAAATGTTGGTCAGAGAATCTAAATTTGGGTATGGTGTTGATGAACCTGCTGCTATTATGATTCAATCAGATGGAGACAAGCAGATTATGACAGAAATTATATCTAAACCAGGTTCAGGTGTATATAAGTTAAATCAGGATATACAGAATATTCGTCCTGATAACAAACTGCAAAGATAAATACGAACAAAGTAAAAGGTTGGATTTCTAACCTTTCTTTTTAATAGTTCGTAAATGTGTGAAATGGTGGTCTTTTTATTTTGGCAGGGCCATCTGTGCAATTCACGAGATGATACTATCTATGATTTGTTGTTGTTCGGGAAAGATGTTAAGATGTTGTTACAACTTGCAACTGCAATAAGTCTTGATATAATGTCTGTATAAACAAAGGAAGTTTCATGCAAAAAATATGTCAAAGCTGTGCTATGCCGATGAACGGTGAATCTGTATTTGGAACAAACAAAGACGGTTCTAAAAATTCAGATTATTGTATTTATTGCTATAAAGATGGTCAATTCCTTCAACAAGCAACTATGGAAGAATACATCGAAATGATGGTTCCGTTCGCATATCAGGCAAACATGACTGGTGATCAAATGCGTGAATATTGTCAAAAAATATATCCGACATTAAAAAGATGGAAAAAATAAAAAGACTACCAAAACGGTGGTCTTTTATTTTGGCAGCCCCACCGCTTCCTTGACAAACAATAATCAAACCCAGGTGCAAAAACTCTATTAAACATATCCGTTTTTGCGGGTTTGCTAATTGTTCGTCTGCGTTTTCACCATGCATGTCTATGTGGGCGACTGCCCACGAAAACTGCGTTTTCAAACGGCACTTGTCGTGCCGTTGACACTCTTGCGCAATCCTCGTGGGGGCTTTTTAACCAAAAATAAAAAATACCCATTCGGGTATTTTTAATTTTTGGCAGCCCCACTCGGATTTCGCTCGTCCGTCGCATAAATGCGCCGCGACTGCGCGGCATTCCTGACGCATCGCGACTTTGTCGCTCTGCTACTCATTGTGAACCGCGGTTCCAATCCGACGGGATATCAAAAGAATTAAAAAACACCACACAAGGTGGTGTTTTTTGATTCTTGGCAGCCCCACTCGGATTTGAACCGGGATTCTCGCCTTGAAAGGGCGGTGTCCTAACCATTAGACGATGGGGCCGAAACCAACACAAAAAAAGTGGCGGGATGTAAGGGGCTCGAACCCTCGACCTTCTGCGTGACAGGCAGACGCTCTAACCAGCTGAGCTAACACCCCAATGCCGTGACGGTATAATATACCGCCAAAACAATAAAATCAAGCAATTTTTTATAAAAATATTACTTTTTGGAATTTTTGATTGCAAAGTAAAATAATCCAGCACCGCCCAGGAACATTATAGACGACAACAGTGTTCCCATTGTCAGGCCCCAACTGGTCAGGAAACCGATTTGTGCGTCGGGTGCGCGGAATTGTTCACAGATAATACGGAATACCGCATAAAACATCGCCATCGCACCGCACAGCGCACCCGGGGACCGGCGCAATTTTGTATAACGGTACAGACACAGCATTATTATAAACAGCAATAAACCTTCGGTTGCGGCCTCGTACAGTGGACTGGCGTGGCGGGGAACATCGGACACGCCATTAAAGAATACACCGATGCGCGAATCCGTTGGGCGACCCATTATTTCCATATTTATAAAATTCGCAATGCGTCCAAAGAACAAACCAATCGGCGCGGCAACCGATATCAAATCCAACACGCGCAGCCCCCGCGTCCATGAACGCGTGAACAAAAATGTTGCGGCAACAACACCAATTAACCCACCATGAAAACTCATACCGCCGTGCCATACGGCGAATATCTCCAACGGGTGCGCCAAAAAGAATGGCAAATTATAAAACAATACATACCCCAACCGTCCACCGATTATTACGCCCAATATTATCCACGAAAACAAATCGTCCAATTCGTGGCGTGACATATTTAGACCACTATCGCGGCGACGTGCAAAGGCGCGAAACAAAAAATACCCGATTACAAACGCCGCGATATATGCCAACGCATACCAACGAATTGGCAGTCCAAAGACCGTAAACGCAACGGGTGAAATCGGGTTCAGAATAATTGGCATCTATCGTCCCAAATCCTTTTCCATTTGTGTTAATGTTGCGCGTAATCTTATCACAATTTCTTGCAAACGTCGATATTCCGCGGTTTGTTTATAATCGTTAATTTTGCCTCGGCCTCTTCCAATTTGCGCTTCAACTTTGCCATTTCTTGTGATTTCGTTGCATCCAGACTTGGTTTGTCTTTGCGATTGATTGGGTCGTATCTTTTGTCAATTTTTGGCATTATAGAATCCTTTTGTTGGTTTTTAATCCTTGAAAATATGTATTCATTGTATTATATATTTCATAAACTAACAAGGAGAAAAATTATGGTGCAAAAAAATCCCGTACGGGTAAAAAAATCCAATTCACAAACCGTTGGCGGAATTGATTTATACCTTAAGAAAATATTTACACTGATGTTTGGCGCGGTGGCTGTGACTGCAATTACCGCATTTATAACGATATATCTTGGCGGAATACGTCTGTTGGTGACCGATGGGGGAATGACACCGATGTTTTATATTGTTATATTTGGCGGATTGGCGTTGTCCATCTGGGCCCAGGTTCGCGCATTTTCAATGCGACCGGCGTTGGCGGCGGTATTACTGTTTATATACGCGGTGATGATTGGTTTTGGTTTAACACCGATTATATGGGGCGGACTGGCCGTGAACCCGGCATCCATAGTTTGGGCGTTTGTTATTGCCGCCGCAATGTTCGGCTTTATGGCGGCATATGGATACAAAACCGCCAAAGACCTGTCGTTTTTGGGCATATTTTTGATGATGGGAATGATTGGCTTGATTTTGGTTGGCATTGTGTCTATGATTTGGACCCTGGGCGGTACATTTTCGACAATAGTATGTGCAATTGGTGTGTTGGTGTTCGCGTTGTTTACTGCGTATGATATGCAAACACTGAAACGTTCATACGAAGTGTTGGGCGACGATGTCCAGAAAGATCAACTGGCGGTGTTGGGCGCATTGCATTTGTATATTTCATTTATTGCGATGTTCCAATATGTGCTGGGGTTACTTAACAGAGATTAAATGGAGAAAAAGATGGCTTATAAAATTGATACAAGTAAATGCATTGGATGTCATTCCTGTATGGCGGCATGCCCAATGATGGCAATAAGCGCGGGGCCGGATGGCAAATGCGTAATTGACCCGGCGAAATGTGTATCGTGCGGAACATGTGCGTCTGTTTGCCCGGTTTCGGCAATTTCCCCGGCACAATAAAAATAAAGATACAAAAACATTGGGGGGGTAAAGCCCCCCGTTTTATGGTAAAAACGGTTGCAAATGCACAAATAAAATATAATACTTATACGGAAAAACAAAAGGGTTAGATTATGCCGGCAAAAAATGTAAACGATATTGTGGCACTGTGCAAACGGCGCGGATTCATATTTACGGGGTCTGAAATTTATGGGGGTTTGGGCGGAACCTATGATTACGGCCCGTATGGCGTAGAATTGATGAAAAATATCAAGAACGCGTGGTGGAACGCGATGATATATTCCCGTAATGATATCGAAGGTTTGGATGCGTCATTGATTGGCAACCGGCTTATGTGGAAATATTCGGGGCACGAAGGCGGATTTTCCGACCCATTGGTTGAATGCAAAAAATGTGGTGCGCGTATGCGCCAAGATAAAATGCGCGATCAAACAAAGTGTGATAATTGCGGTTCAACCGATTTGATGCCGCCGCGCGAATATCAATTGATGATGGGCCTGAGCATTGGGGCGGTTGCGGACGGCGAAATAAACGCGTACCTGCGCCCGGAAACCGCGACAACAACATATATCAATTTCAAAAATGTATTGGATTCCACGCCGCATAAATTGCCTTTTGGTATTGCACAAATTGGCAAGGCGTTTCGTAATGAAATTTCCCCGCGCGGTTTTGTATTTCGTATGCGCGAATTTGAACAGGCGGAAATGCAATACTTTGTTCGTCCGGGCGAAGACGAAAAATATTTTGCCGCCTGGCGCGAGGCACGTATTGCGTGGTGGACAAATGTTCTGGGGATTCCGGCAAATAAATTGCGTTTCACTCCACACGAAAAATTGGCCCACTATGCCAAGGCCGCAGGTGATATTGAATACGAATTTCCGGACGGTTTTGACGAAGTCGAAGGTGTACATAATCGCCAAGACTTTGATTTGGGGTCACATACAAAATCGCAAAACGAATTCAAAATTGCCGCAACCGTTATGGAAAACCGCGACAGCACCATTAAATTGGCCTATTCGGACCCACAAACGGGCGAGAGTTTTATTCCATATGTCATTGAAACCGCGATGGGTGTAAACCGCGCAATGATGGCATTGATGATAGAGGCATACACCGAAGAAACATTGGCGGATGGCAAAACGCGCGTAGTGTTAAAATTGAAACCGAAATTGGCACCGGTCAAGGCGGCGGTTATACCATTGGCGCGCAATGTGCCGGAATTGGTCGGTTTGGCGGAAAATATTGAAAATGATTTGCGTGCGCTGGGCATCGGTCGTATAGAATTAGAAAATTCGGGGAACATTGGTAAAAACTATCGCCGGCACGATGAAATCGGCACACCGGTTTGTATAACGGTTGACCATCAAACATTGGAAGATGGTATGGTGACAATGCGCCACCGGGACAGTATGGAACAAGAACGAGTAAAAATTGTTGATGTTCCACGGCGTGTATTGGAAATTATAAATGCAAAATAATAAAAACCGCCGAACGGCGGTTTTTATTATTTCTTCATTTGTGGAATTATTACTTCGTCGTTATAGAACGACAGGAATTTTCGTCCCGTACCACAATAGAATTTTTCCAAAGAATCGTTATATTCACGTGTCGCCTGGACAAAACGGTCTTCGATATCACTTTGGGCGCCCTGGTATCCGGCAAATCCGCCCAGTGCACCACCGACACCCGCGCCCTTTAATGTAGAGCCCAGACGCGCCTTGTTCGAAAAATCGACCACGCCGCCATCATCGGCCTCTAATTTAATCGGGTTAAAATCGTTTATATCGTATGTTGTGGTTTTATCGGCACTTTCGCCATCTTTGGTGTCGGCATTGATTTCATCGCCGCATTTATATGGATTACCACGCGAATCACGCAAACAAATCCGCGCACCCTTGCCGTTGGCACCGCGCCAATTATACCAATCTTTGGCCTTGATTCCGAATGCAGAATCTTTGAACCCGACAATCACCGCCGGCGAAGGTGCGCCCGCACGTTTTGCAACAACCGCCGGATAATATGCACCGGACCCAACGGTTTCCCGCATTTCTTTATTATTTGGGTCGTCTTCATTTAATGTATAACTTGTCACATCACTTAACACAACCCTGGATTCTTTACCTGCAACATCCGCCAAAGTAATTTTTTTGTTGTTTGCGCCACTGATATACTTGAACACCAAAGTACCATCATATTTACATTCTTTGTTGTTCATATCACATACTATGACACCATCACCTTTATCCGGGCTGTAATAATAATTTTTATCGGTTGGGATATTATCATCCGTCTTTTGTAATGTTCCCCAAAGGCATGTCGTTTCTATGCCACCGTCCGTACATTTTTCCACGCGCAGAACCGCATCGCCAGATGCCATCATATTACCAACAATTCCGCCCGCCGCCGCATTTACACCCGTGTGCAAAATTACATCGCCCGCGACTTTGCCAGAATAAGTACTGGCCGTCATCAATGCCGCACCGATTGCTGCGCCAACTGCGGTGGATTTTAACTTCTCGTCATTGGTTCCGAAAAGGCTGTCGCTGCCAATTTCCGATTTACCAACCATATTTCCCGCAACACCCGCCGCAACGGTTGCCGCCGCAATTTTCAAACCGGCCTTGGTCTTTTGTTCTTCATTCATAACACGAACAACATCTTCGCGCGTTGGCGGATTATCCGCCGGGAAAACAACACTGGTAATATCCGGTAAATATGTCGCGGGTGGAAAATCCGATATGTTGCAATGCAACATATCACCCGCCGCCAATTTTCCGCGCGCCACCGTACGATATTCTGAATTTCCGGTTGCACCAATTGCACGAATTTCAACAACAGCGACGCATGTCGGTGAACCGCCCGCACCGCGCCCAATTGTCGGCCGGTCCCAAACAAATTCACCATCGGGATAAATCGTCGCACAATTATTTAATGTTTCAATATTTGTATCGTCTGTGCCACGGCGTATATTTTCGGCCAATTCTTTATTCGCAACCGGGATGGGCAACGCCACATCGGCAACGACGGTATTCACCGGGGTATCGGCAATAGAATTATAATATTGTTGCTCTAGTCCAACCACATTTTTATATGTTCCGGCATAGTTTCGCGACAGGTTTCCAACACGAATGCCCGCGAACGCGTGTCCCGCAACAATCGCGCCAAGCAAAGAATAAAAAATTACTTTGTTTCCCCTCATCCGTATCTCTCCTGCCTGCGGTGAAAGCCTAGAATTGCAATCTTAAACGCGCACCAACATCAATCATAGACAGACGGCCGCTTTCATACCAATTGGTATAATGAAAAACACTGTCATAATCCGCCATAACTTCGCCACCATAACCATCAGATAACCATTCTGTCTGGGATAAAACGATACTGCCCGATGTCTTGACCTTGCCCAGGTTAGCATACCGCGCAAAGAAATCTATCTTGATTCCGCCACCCAAATCTGTTGTTATACCACCTTCGACCATAAACGCCAATTGTTCGTTCGTGCCACCATTGTGGTATGCGTACACATCCGATATACCCGTCAATTTGCCCGCATTGCCAATGGTTGTTCCCAAATCTTCAATGATTTTGTAATATGTATCATCATATACAACATAATCCGATATCGTATTCAAAGATATACCAACACCAACGCCAATATACGGCCGCAAGGATCCGCCCGCCAAATAACCCGTATATGAATCCAGGTTATAGTATAAATTCAACATTGTCGTATTTGCGGTTATTGCGCCACCTTCGACCGATGTATTAACACTGGCCGCGCCGGTATAATCCGCCGTCATAACATTATTTGGATAACTTAGGCCTGAATATCGTGTATACGAAAAATCAACACGAACATCGTTATTTAATGCCGCACCAACCGAAACCTGAAGTGGTATTACGGTATCTGTTTCAAAATCCGCAGATGCGAACGCACCCGGAACAACATACGCATCTTTTTCACCGGCATAGTCCGCGTGAATATTGCCCGAAATGCTGGCCGCGTATGCCGCAGAAATACCAACATACAAACCACTGTCGGCCAAACGGTCATAATCCGCCGGTTGATAATATTGGCGACCCGCCGCAGTTGCCGCCGCACCAACCTTTGGCAGTGCCCCCGTCACACGTGTTGGCTGAACCGCAACCGCAGAATTTACGGTTAAAACCGTGCTGTTGGTTGCCGGTAATTGAACAACACCGGTACGTTGATAATTCGCATCACGCGAATACTGTTGTTGATACTGTTGCTGGTACAACGGATATGCGGCACCCGCCGCACCCATCACGGCAACAGAAAACCCCATAAAAGCGGCAGAAATCCCGATTTTTTTCATTCTCTTTTTCTTACCTTTCTTGGGGTATTATATCATAAAAAAGCCATTAAAAAAAGTGTTTAATATAAAACAGGCCCAAATGGACCTGTTTTATTTTTATCAAACCCAAAATTAAAACGCCAGATTCAAACGGAACCCTGTTTCAATTTTAACATCGGTTGTGTTTGAAGACAAACGCGCACCGGTATCCAATGTATCTTCGATATACCATGCGATTTGCGCCCAATCACGCAATTGATACGCCAATGTCAAAGTGAACGCATATTCGTTAAAGTGGTCATGCATGTTTTTGTATCGTTTCAATTTTTCGTTAAGGCCAACTTGTACCATTTGTGGCGCATTCGAAATATCTGTATGAATGCCTTCTAATCCGTTGGTGGCATGATATTTATATTCAAAACCCAAACCACCAGACCAACGATCGGTCATTTGATAGAACAATTTGGCACCGGCGTTAACCTCCCATGTGGATTTAATATCAACCGACATCTTGTCTGGAATACCATACGCCCCCAATCCAAGTGCAGAAACATCAATTTCGTTATTATGATTTCCCCATGTGCGCAGGACTTCAATGAACCCACTGGCGGTTAAATCGGACCAACGGCGGCCGAATTTGGTTCCCAAATGTGCACCCCAACGACCATTTGAATAATTGTCATAATTGAAAACCATATGATCTGCATCAACCGGCACCAATGAACCCTTCATCTTTTCAACGCCACCCAAATGCAAATCGCCATAGATATCCCATACATATCCATCCAGCGAGTCAATTACACGATATGTTGTTCCCAAACGTCCAAGGTGAAAGCCCTTGCGGTCAATATCGCCGTCGTATGTGTATCCCATTACACCATGCACCGCCCAACGATCGGTAATGCCCACACCCAATTCTTGAACCGGGCGCCAAATTGGGAATTCGGTTGCACCATCGTGACCGCGCAACTGTTGATTTTCGGTGTTATCGGTGATTTTATACATCACACCGATTGATGTTTTAGAATACACATCCCCGCCAGACGGCAAATACAACGGATTTTCCATATTCGCCGCAATCGCCGACGATGTTATCGCCGCAGTCGCCGCCGCCAAAGTAATTATTTTTTTCATAAAATTTTCCTTATGTTTTTTGTTCTACTACCAACCCCCATTATTGGCAAGATTGGTGTCACGCCCCCACACCGCCCGTTATCGGCAACAGTGCCTTTCGAGAACATAACCATAGTATGATGACGCAATATGGGAATAAAGTCAAAATAATTATATAAAAATATGCTCTATTGACAAAAAACATCATTTTGTTATATCGTTATAGAAAAATGGTAAACGCCAACGCAGAAAGGTGTGATAATGAAAAAGCAAAACAACGCAAAATCCCAAATGAAACTCGATAATTATTCCAAACAAAAACTTGCGCACGCATATATGTCACTGTACGATGCATTGGTCGCAGAATACCAGGCGCAAAGTATGACACTTGGGAAATCTTGGTATAACGCGTTGAAAAGAATTCACGAAATTGTCAAATCAAAAAAAGATGAACAGCAAAATGTTGTTTTGGAATATTTAATGAGTTTTTATAATTCTCATCGTGAAACGCAATTAAAGAAAATGATGATTGCAAAAGACAAAGATTTAACAATTCAAACAAACACCGAAAAGACCAAGGCCGCCACCGCCCGGGTACAGGATGAAATAAAAAAATTCGATGATGCCGTAAAATCTATCACAGACGGTGAGGTATTGGTTGTATTGGATGCTGTAAAAAAACAACCGAAAATCAATTTTTTTGATTGGGCGGAAAAACGAAAAAAAGAAATCACTATCGATTTTGATAACGATCCACGTTCTTTCGAACGCGTATACAAGCAATATATAATGCAACAAAAAAACAAATAAAACTATTTATGCTTATACGCCAAAACGTACGGAGAAATTTTTTCTATATATTCCGCGGAAAACCAATTCCGCGGAATTTTTATTGAATTATGTTGGCCGGCGGACATTTTCGGTAAATTCATACCATTTGCCGCGTTTATAACGCGTTTGATTTTAACCCGCGCACCATCTGCGATTCCCGGTAAAACGAATGTTATTTCATCGCCAGTTTTTATTTCATTGCGCAATTCCAATGTTATATAATCTTTATCGACCGCGGTCACAACACCGGCGGCATAATATTCAGATACCGAACGCGCCGAATTGTAATTATGTGCGTCCGGTGGAACCGGGCCATCAAAGAACGCCGTTGTATATCCGCGCGATTCCAAAACATTTAACATTTCCATATATTTGGACGGATCAAAATTTTCCGGGTCACGCGCATACGCATCCATTGCCATGCGGTACGCATGAACAACACTGCCAACATAGTATTCACTGCGATTGCGACCTTCGATTTTTAATGAATCGGGACCGGCGGCAATAACATCGGCAAGGCGTGGCATTAAACAAAGGTCTTTGGAATTCATAATATACGCGCCGTGTTCATCTTCGGTTATTGGCATTTCAATTCCCGATTCGCATTCGCGCAAAATCACATCATATTTCCACCGGCACAGTTGCGCACACGCACCACGATTCGCCGGCCGCCCGGTTATAAAGTTCGACAGCAGGCATCGACCCGAATACGCCATACACATTGCGCCGTGAACAAAGATTTCTAATTTTATATCGGGGCATTGTTTGCGAATACTAACAAATTCTTTATGCGAAACTTCGCGCGCAAGCACGCACAGCGAAGCCCCCGCGTTTTGCCAAAACCGCACAGATTCTGCCGAACATATATTCGCCTGGGTTGAAATATGAATTGGTATATTTGGGTGATGTTCACGCACCCACATTAAAACCCCGGGGTCGGCCACAATTAACGCATCCGGATTCAGATAATTGATTATTTCCGAAACCCGTGGCATATTTGCAAATTCATTATCGTGCGCGAACAGGTTAAAAGCCAAATAGACGCGCCGACCGGCCGCGTGTGCCAATTCTATACCGGTTTTAACCTCTTCGGCGGTAATTTTTGCCCGCGCCCGCATAGAAAACCCCGGCAATCCGGCATAAATTGCATCTGCGCCGTAAAGAATCGCGGTTTTGAACGCATCCAAAGTCCCCGCCGGCGCCAAAAGTTCAGGCATTTTTATCATAATGATAATACTAACCTGCCCCGCGCCATTTTCAAGATTTATTTTGCAAAACACAAATTTTTACTTGCTTTGGTGGCGCGCATATGTATAATTATGGGCGTTGCCAGTTTAGCTCAGCTGGTAGAGCATCTGATTTGTAATCAGAGGGTCGTTGGTTCAAGTCCGACAACTGGCACCAGAATTAAAAACATTAGAAAACCGACACTATCGTCGGTTTTTCTTTTGTCATGATTCAAAAATCACAGAATCATAAAAACATTGGAAATCCAACACTTTTTTGCATTGGCCCACTTGAAAAATAAAGGATAGATACCTATGTTCAAAAAGTGTCAGTCAAAGTGTCAAGCAGATAAACATCTGTGGATACGAAATAACGTTTTTTATTATATGGTTGAATTACCACGTGAAAACGGCAAAAGACGGTATTTATGTAAATCTTTGCATACGACCAATTATTATGAAGCACAGGAAAAGGCAAAAATTATGGCAGAAAGTATAAGCAGAAAAGATTACGAAGCGAAAGCCTATGTGGTTGCAGCAAAAATCATTATGAGAAAAATGGTTTTTGATAAATATACCAACCCTGATGGCACAGAAGTAATTCGTATATCACCAAAAACTGACCCAACCGTCCTTAAAGGTGCTTTGGAAATCGTTTCAAAAGAATTGGATTTATCATCACTTCCAAAAGCAGACCAAGAATTCATGAAAACTTTTGCGAAATACGTTGGTGATTATTTAATAAGTATCGGTGCTGTTCCAAAACCGAAATCAAATCCAAATTCAAATCACACTATCAAAGAAATAATGGAATCCATGCTGAAAAAAGCAGGCAATGTGAAAAACGTTGAACAAAACAGACGGACACTGATTACTAAAATGATTCAAAATGTCGGGCTGAGTATTGACGACAAGTATTCCAGTTTTTATCAACCTGATATTATCCAAAAGATGTGCGATAATATAACGGCCATGAATGTTACCGGCACCGTGAAAAGAAATCATGCACGTGAAATTAAAAATTTAATCAACCATGCAAATTATATTGACCCCGATACATATAAAACCAATTTGCTGAACCTGATACCAGAATTCAAAAAGACCAGAAAGAACGAAAGAAAACCGCACTGGCCATATACAAACGACGAATTAAAACAAATATTTAATATTAAAAATGATTATTTCAACAAGAACCCACATATGTTTTGGTCTGTAATGATTGGACTGTTTTTAGGTGCACGAACTAATGCTGCAATCACATTGCAATATGCAGACATAGTAAATGTTGATGGTATCGATTGCCTTAAATTCCAAGACACGCATCCGATTAAACAATTAAAAAATGATGCGTCACGCAGAACTGTCCCTATTCCAAAACAATTATTGGATATGGGCTTTGTTACGTATTTTCAAAATCAAAAGGCTAAATTTAAAGCCAAAGATACTGATTTTATTTTTCCTACCTGTCAAACTGAATCTGGTGGATATAACAATAAATTCATGACCCGTGGTTTTATTAAATACATCAAAGATATCGGCATAACAGATAACAACCCAAACAAACTTGATTTCCACTCACTGCGTAAAAATGCCAATCAACGGTTGGAAGAAGTTGGGGTATCTGAAACATTTATTAACGACATTATCGGTTGGGAAGGCAGAAGCACACGACAACAATCTTATTCGAACCACGATTTATTAAAAATTAAAGCCCAGGCCGATAAACTGCAATACGATTTCCTGCAAACAGAATTCGATTATTGGCGTGATGTGATGTCAAAAAAATAATATGCACTGGATGGTCGTCTGTATTTAATTTGCAAACACATATTACCATCCATGCATATCGACCCAATGCAATTTAGAAAAAACGCGCTTAGGGGCAAATAGTGATTTATTTACCCCTGTTATTCAGTAGGTGTACTGGTACCATTGTTCAATTTCTTGATTTCGGCCCGTTTAAAATCTTCAAAATTTTCAAGTTTTTTCAGGTCTGTTATACCCAACCTATCCATATATATGTTCTGTACGCTGGTTATGAATGTGTTGCCAAAGTTGGTACCACCGTGTTTGCTAAGGTTTTCCATGAATTCTTTATAACAAACACTTCGACAAAATTCTGGTGTCATATATGCGTCAAAAAGGTGCTGAACGTCTTCGGGAAAATAACTGTTCATATTTAAAAATTGTGCTGTTTCTCCGGCTCGCTTTACGCGTTTCAACAATTCAAACGCTAACATACCACCACGGTCTTTGGTCCAAGACGTTTGTAAAATCGCTTGTTCGTTTGATGGTGTATCGTCATCATCTTCTTCAAAATAATCTGCTTCTGTTGGTTCGGGAATTTCTATCTGGGGCAGTTCATCCGGTTTTGGTATTGCGGTGAAATATGGCAACAAACAATCATACAATTCTGTTCGTGTAATTTTGCTGATGTTTTCATATTTCGTGTTTATCACATCATACTTGGCACGCAGTTTCAGATACTGTTCGCCGGATACCGTGTAATACTTCGTGGTGCAATTTTCATAATCTGTTTTTCTGTCGATTAAACCTTGGTCTGCCAGATATTCCAATGCGTCCGGGATTGCTTCTCGACGTTCTGGATTAACCAACTGGGTATTGCGGGAATGTTTAATATGTTCGTAAATACGGCTTGTTGTAAGCAACATTTTGTTCATTAAAGTTAGTGGATTACCGTGGCATACGAAATACAGATATTTATGCATATATGATAAGATATCCGCCATGGCAACCATACTGACGGCATTTTCGTTATTTATCGACACAACACGATATAAATCATTGTAATGTTCGAAACCTGGCAAAGAATCCATAATATTTGCTATGATTTTCGTTAGTGTGCCTTCGCCTAATGGGCGGCAGTTTAATCTTTTGCCAAATTTAATGGTGGCAACACGTCGTTGCCTTAAATAAACCATATCGTTTGACGCAAAAATGACGTTGGTGTTCACGCGGAATAAATATTGTCGTTTATTCTTTGGGTTAAGTTCAATGTCGCCACCATTTATCAAATTTATCACTTTATCACGGTCTATGTCGCTGGCTTTGGCTTCATCAAAATAAACCACATGGGTTTTATATAATAATTCTTCGTGTGGTGCTAATAAAAGTTTAACAGAATTCGCTTTAAATACTGGGCCATATTGTTCTTCTACCTTCATAATAGCTTTGGCGGTTGCAGATTTACCGTTATGTGCAACACCGTTGAAAAACGCACATAATTTATCATCTTGTTCGAGTTCGCCATCGCGTAAATACTTCACTTGCATTAAAAAACAAACTAACCCAAGATAACTTTTTTCATCAACCAGATTCAACCGATACAGATTATCCACCAATTTATTGATGTCTGGACAGGTGCGTTCTTTCACTTTTGCAATATTTTGATTGTATTTTTCTTGTTGGATTTCTTCTTTTTTGCGTTCAATTTTATCAGCAATGCGGTCAATCGTTTTGGGTTGCCTTTCAATTAACGTTGCAATTCGTGGGGTGATATTATAATTCCGTTCTTCGCCAGTAATATCATCCGTGGTTTTATACCTAATCGGATTTTCTTTAAACGCTTCCATTGTGATGTCGTACGCGTTCGCCTGATTAAATTCAATGTTTCTGTATGCACAATAAATAGCAATTATGCTTTCGTGTTCGTGCGTCAACGAGATTTTACTCTTCGCCATCGTATTACTCCTTTTAAATTATTAACAAATCGCGCACAGAATTTCCCCGTGCATATATATAGAATTTGTAAAAA
Source organism: uncultured Pseudomonadota bacterium (assembly GCA_900320405.1). Lineage (GTDB taxonomy): Bacteria > Pseudomonadota > Alphaproteobacteria > Rs-D84 > Rs-D84 > Enterousia. The sequence goes on along the minus strand of OOHM01000001.1, from coordinate 124,811 downwards.
TCAGGGGACCCCGAAAAAATTTTAAAAAAATTCTTACTTTTTTGATGAAAGGGTCATGACTTTTTGCACCTGATGACACGCGCGCGAAAAGAAAAATATATAAAAAGTATTACTGGAAATTGGTCTAACACATTGTTTTTACGAATAAAATAAGATTTTTTGATTTGATAATTTTATGCAAAAAAAACAAAAAGCAATAAAAATGCCAACAGAAAAAAATAAACGGTCGGGTTCAAACGAAATGGTTAAAAGTTGGTCCGGATACTGTTTCGGCACGTGGAACGGTTCAATATAATATAAGGTGTGGTTGGTGTCATAGGTCTGCAAATCGCTGTGATTGTTAACCCCCTGTCCGAATAACATGAAAAAACGCTGAAAATACAACATAAAAACCAAAGTAAGCGTTTGTTATGTTATATCCTAAATTAAAACCGGGGATTATAAAAATGACTATGAATTATATACGCCTTGATACCAATAAAACCACCGAAACTAAAAAAACACTATATTCATGGTTCAAAGATTATAATCCCCAATATTTTTTATCGATTCAATTTCCAAAATATCGTCGTTCGGTCAACTTAGAAAAAAACGAAACAAATCTGCACCAAATAATGTCCATTTTTGAAAAAGTATTACTTGGTCGTCATTGGAATCGTAAACACATCCCTTTTTTTGCTGTTGCTGAACACGGTAAATCGGTAAATTGGCATTACCATATTTTAATTTATAACTGCCCCTTTACTTTTTTTGAAATCCAATTAGCGATATGCAATGTTTCGACACGATTAAATTTACCCCAAGAAGTATTGCATATCGAACCGGTTAATGATGAAGGTGGATGTTCATACCCAACCAAAGAATTTAAATCAAACGTAAATTATCACATTGACTCTGACCGCATAATTACATCTGAAATATTGTTCAACCTTTCGCAGAAGTCACCAACGCACATCCCACAATCACAGAATCAAATCCAGACCGCTCCAATTTGAAATTTTGATAACTTATACATCAAATAAAATTGGGGCAATTCTGAACTAAATCTGGACACAGTAATTAAAAACCACCAATTTTTACGTTGGTGGTCTTTTTTATGCATTAACGATATTAACTGACATCGCAATGTTATTATCTTTTAATTTTTGTCTGGCTTGGCATGCTTGGTCATACCGAAAGTAAATATCAGGTAAAGTAATCCCATTTGCAATAAGTTTAAAGCAACTGCAACTCATATTATTCATCCTTTGGTTTGGTGGTAAATTTAATTAACTATTTATTTGATATAGTTTATAAATTTCTTATGCAACCTTTGATTCCATAACAAATTTATTAAACTGACGCAATCCACATCTAACGGCACGACTTTTCATACGACCACGGACATAGTGTTCACCGCCGTCAAAGTATCGTGGTAAAACATCAGATATTGAATCTGCTAACTGCTCAATTGTCTTATTTTCCCACTGACATACATATTTTACACCGGTCAAATAATCGAATACGGTGGATGGTTGATTGTTTGCCGTAAACAGTTTATAACCGTTGTTAATTAACCAATTTTTAAAGTTTTTTGTCATGATTATACCTCTTTGTTTTATCATTACAGGTATAATCCTACCGTACAAAAACTGCTTTGCACACAAAAAAATGGCTAAAATCCGCCATTTTTAATAATTTACTATTTAATTTGAATAGGTTATTACGAATAAACTATTAGATTTAAATAGTTTATAATGCTCTTTACGCCAATATGATAAAAAGATACCGGATTTAAAATTTTAAATCCGGTACTACTTTAGCGTACAACCTTTACAAAATCTTGATCGTCCACATAGAAAGTTCGTCGATTTTCTCGGCTATTACAACTTGCACATAATGGTACAATATAAAAACCGTTGTAACCGACCGCCTCCACATGACCACCGACCAAATCATTGCAATGTTTTCCGCAACACCGACAAGTGCCCGCAATCAAACCGCGTCTTTTTTGCCAGTAATCCAGCCAAGATTCATATCCTGACGGTACATCCTGATTATATCTATAACCAGGCAAGTTTCGTGCAGTTATCAGCATGATTGTATCCTGCCATTTTTTGTATTCGATCATATCCCTTTGACCGAAGAGCAACTTTCTGTTGCATTTGTTTTCGAGACAGGTTATAATAAGTTTGAGTTATTATGAAGATAACCTGGGACATGTCCCGATAATTCACCCTGTTGCAGCAGGGTGTTTTATTTCTTTCATACAGAGCTTCCAGTATCACCATTATTACTATTAACCTCTTTATTACATGGCGTATCTTTACCTGTTTTTCGTGCCTTTGCTGTATTTAACTTCACAAGCAACATATCTGTTTGCTCATCTTTTTCTATCTCGTACAAACTTGTTTGCTGGGGCAATATATTATAATACTCAAGAAAAGATTTAATTGCCAAGTCAAGACCCTTGTCCCTGTATCTCAGATTCACAACCCCTTGTCCGTCATCTGTTTCTAACAATTTGACTCCGATTATTCGTGTGTCCGGATCAAAAAACAATGCCCCAAATTTATATTTGGTTTCATCTATGTTGAAACGTTGTCTGGCCCCAGAACTAAAACTTAACATACCAAATGTCGATATCGACGCTTTGGCCCTAAAAATTTGCCCAACCTGCGAAAATCTTTCAAAAGCCACTTTGACCTCCGTTTTTAAATCACAGGTATTATAATATGTGTTTTCATAAAAGTCAAGCGCTTATATATTTTTTGTTTGCTAATAATTCTTGGCGTGTCATTTGTTAGTTCGTTCATTAACTTTTGTTTATGCGTTTTTAGTTATTAACTCTTCCAATACCTCTTTTTGTACCATAGCGATATTCAAGATGTAGTCTGTGGTGTTAAATGTGTCGCGCAGTGGACGTTGAGTTTTCTGCCAACCGAAACCGTCAGTAAGCCAAATAAATTGATGACCATCATTTGTCCATTGGTGATAGATATCTGCGTATTCACCAGCTGTAGATTTCAATTTTGAACCGCCGCCACCGTAAAAATTGGTTTCAATCAAATACAATTTATGTGGTGTATTTATTGCAAAATCTATGCGTTTAGACGATTTTGTAACTGTTATGCGTTTGCCCCATTTGCTGTATATTTTATCAGCGGTTGCTTGGGCAATATATTCGTAACCATTTCTTTTGCAAATGTCTTTGATAAATAATTCGGCAAGCGATTCCATTGAGGTTCCACTTCGATTTTTGCGACCGTTTGAATCAAGACCGACTTCCACACCAAGAAAATAATCTGGTATGGATTTTATTGTTCTGTCAGAAATCAAATCCAACAGTCCAGATTCTTTCATGAATTTTGCACCGTCTTTTGCAGACATCGGTTTCGTAAAATCAAATCTGGTTACATCAAATTTCTTTGTGTCAGTCAATAACGATATCTTTTTATCCCGTTCTGCAAGTAATGCTGGAATTATTTTTATTATATTTGGGTATTCACTTAAAAGTTGTTCTGCTGCTTTTTCAATATCTGGCTTGCCAATAAGGGTGTTTAGTAAATTCAACGACACTTCCGCTTCGTGATAATTTTTACATACTTTCTGCCAGTTCACAAAATAGTCCCAAGATTTGATTGTTTCTTTCAAATTATCAATCAAATATGCAAATACTTCGTCTTCGTTTTTACAACCTAATAATTTATCAAATATTTGGGAATATTTCATTTTTTATCCTTTTTTTCAGATATATCATATAACCTTTTTTCAGCCAGTTCAACAAATTGTGTCTCTTGGTCTATGCCTACAAATCGGCGACCATGTTTTAATGCTGCGACACCTGTGGTACCGCTGCCCATAAACGGATCCAAAATTAAGTCACCAGGGTTTGTCGATGCCAAAATAATGCGCTCCAGCAATTCAACTGGTTTTTGCGTTGGGTGTTTTCCAAATTTCTTTTCTTCTTTTGTTGGGGTGCCAATGGCCCAAACACTTCGCATTTGGCAACCAGGCTTTTTGATAAAGTCTTTCGGAAAATCACCGTTTTTCATCGCTTCATAATTAAAAGTGTGTTTAGATTTTTTGTTTTTGCGCGCCCATAGCAAAGTTTCGTGACTTGCGGTAAAGTAGCGACAAGACATATTCGGACTGGCATTTGGTTTAAACCAAGTTATATCGTTCAAAATATGAAAACCGAGTAATTGCATGGCAAAACCGCACGAATATATACTGTGATATGTGCCACTGACCCACAATGTGCCATTTGGTTTCAAGACACGATGACAGGCGCAGAGCCACTTTTTATGAAATTCAAAATCATCACTGAGGCCATGTGATTTATCCCAATCACCTTTGTTCACAGATACAACACAGCCATTTTGGCATGTGATACCGCCATTGGAAAGCATATACGGCGGGTCGGCAAAAATCATATCAAATGTATTTTCCGGAAGTTCAAGCAACTTTTCAAGGCAATCAGCACAATAAAGACGATACGATTTCTTAGTCATAGTTAGTTATAAGTAATTCACGAATTGCATCACGACCGTCAGCTTTGGAATTTATAAGACGTTTAGCCAAAATACGGTTAATTTTATAATCTTTGTACAAATCATCAAAGAACGGGTCGTCTACATAATTGGTTGGGTCTGAATTGCTTAACATTTGCAGTGCGCCCATTTGATTACATGCATCAAAAACCGACTTTAATCGTTTTTGTTCTTCATCATCAAAATCGCCAACGGCGTACGAATTGAATGAAGATGTTTCACGAATTGGACGATATGGGGGGTCATAATAAATGAACGTGTCAGCTTTTACATAATCTGGTGTAACGCCAAAATCCGCCTGCATAATAGTAGCAATTTGCAAAGCTTCGGACACGTTGCGTAAGTTTTCTTCGTCCAATATGCGTGGGTTTGTGTATTTGCCCATAGGAACATTGAATTTATTTTTACTATTAACTCTGAACAAACCATTAAAACATGTTCGGTTCAAGAAGACAGTTAGGGCTGCGCGACGAACAAAAGCAGAACGATACACATTAGCATCAACGTCCTTATCAAAGTCGTTGTATTCGTCACGTCTGGCATAATAATATGCCTTTGTGTCATCGGTATGCTTATATTCCGTTTGAATCTTGGTCAATTCAGTAATAAGGCTTTCGACGTCGCGTTTGATAACGTTGTACAGAATCACCAGTTCTGGATTGATATCAAACAAAAACGCTTCCTGGATGTTATACCGATTATATATATCAAAGAACACAGCGCCACCACCGACAAATGGTTCAATATAGCGTTTGATGCCGTTCATTTTTAATTTTAACGGAAGTTTTTGTTCGATTTGTTCTAACAATTGCCCTTTACCGCCGGCCCACTTCAAAACAGGGTGGCATTCTGTATAATCTGGTAATCTGACTGGCACACCAACCACATGATATCCTTTCCTTGACCATATATTAAAAGAAAACACCCGATAAAATCAAGCGGTTTGTTTCATCCTTTATAAACAACAAAAACAGTGTACTTTTCCCAAAAATCGTGTTATTTTATAAAAGTGCCAAGCAAAGTGTCAGGCATTTTAGTGTTTTTATGTCAAAATTGTCATTTTTAGGGCAGTTTTGCGCTGGTTTTTTGGGATGGCATTATTCCCTCAACCGGCACCAGTTATCTCGGTATTGGTCCGACAACTGGCACCAGGATTAAAAAAAAACGGAATCGATTGATTCCGTTTTGTTATATTTTAAACACAAAATCTATTTTTTACATATTGGTAACTTCTCGGGCATTGGGGCACCCGATACCTCATTTGCATAGCAGTTAGGCAAATGTCCAATGTCAATCGCCTGATACCCCATTGTACACAAATCATATGCGAGTACCGTGGCGGCAGGTCCGCACGCAATCAAAAACAAGTAATCCTTGGGAAACTTTTGTGCCTTGGCCATAATTGAATTGTATTGTTCAAATGCATCATTGGGCATAACATCAATATGATAATATTTCTTTATGTTTGAAAATAGTTCTGGGGTAATATCAAATCTGCCCACAGACGAATAAATAAACACAACCGTCTTGTTGTCCCATATTTTGCGATACTCATCGATTCCACGAACCAAAAAATCATTGTTCCGGGATATGTTCGCATTGGCATAAGTGGATTTTAATTTCATCATAGACAATATACGCGGGTAACGTGTAAAATATTCACGAAAGAATCCGGGACTTGTCGGACAAGGTGGAATTCCAACCAAACATTTACCATTTGGATTCTTTAATATTTCACGCATACGACGTTGCAGTTCAGGAGAATTTTTTTGATAGCAAATCAAACGCTTGCCAAGTGCCAAATTAAATTCACCATCGCCCAATCGGGCCAATGATGCCCCTTGCTGTAACAAATTAACTGTTTCTGCAACCGATAATACTTTTGGATACGGGAACGACCTGGAATAAAGAAATTTCTGGCGAACCCTTCTACGCGCAAGACCGTTCGTACAGAACAAAGAACAAATCAACGACAGCGGTTTCCAGAAATATTTTAATAATAAAATTTGAATACGCATTTTACGCCCTTAACATTAATAATTATCTATAACCGTTTTGTAATACTGGCGATATATTTTGAATGTGAAAAAACTTTTTATATTTGCATCCCACGGTTTCACCCGGCCCGCATAGTGCAACATTACAGGATATCGTATTTCACGATACTGCGATATGTTCATTGTCTTTAAGAAACTATACCCGCCATCAACAATTAGATTGAACTTACGTGACATAGGTTTGATACGACCGTGACAGATTGCATTTAACATATCTTGATCCGGACATCTGGTTTGATTATTTTCGGCCCAATATATCATTTGTGGATATTTATTTTCCATACGAAATTGTTTTATATTCATTATCAAGAAACCGCTGTTAATATATGTTTCGCTATCAAAACATCCGGCTAATAAATTTGTACCTATTTCAAATTCATTCGCGTCACGCAAATCACGCACAAATAATGTATCAACATCTGCATAAATTATGCGATTTACACTGTTCGGTAATAATTTTGGTAACATACAACGCCACCATATCGCATGTGGCCAGCGTCCACAATGTGCCCGGTCATAATCTTTATTTGGTTTCAAGAATATTATATTGCCATTAGAATAACGATTTTTAATATATTTTGATATTTTGGTTTGTGAATACTTGGTTATATCTGTTACGCAATAAATATCATACTTGCATCCCGGTGAATTTTCCAGCAACGAAGATATAGCCGTTAACGCAAGTGGAATATATCTATCATTAAAACAAAACGCCACATTTATTGTCTTATCGTACTTTGTTATATCAGGGACCAAATTAAATTTTGGGAACGTTGCCCATGCCACAAAGTTTTTTCTGAATACTTTTGACGGAATAAAGAACTCAATTATATGCAAGACCAGGCGTTTCAATATTTTGAAATATATAACTGATAGTCTTTCCATAAAAACCCCCTGATTATAACATTAAACCGCCCAAGAAAGAGCGGTCGGGGAGTTCTCAAATCAGTGAATTAATGATTTCGTGGCCTTCGGGTTGCCCCTATTTTATAACCAACGACTCCCCGACCATAAGTCAGGGATGATAACGGTGCAAAAACACCAATAACATCATTTTTAACGATGCTTTCGCACCGAATTCACAGGGTTTGAGATAACCCCGAACCCAATCTCTTGGATTCATTTGAAACTTTACAGAGAAATATATAAAAAGTCAAAATATAATTTATAATAATATGTTATAAAAACTTAAAAAAACGGAATCTTTTGATTCCGTTTTACTTGTTTAGTTTTTGTTTTCTTGTTTTGCGCGGTCCCGTTCATGTCTTTCAACCGCGTTCGCAACACTTTCTATTTGCAACAGTTGATTTTCCAATGCGCTGCGTTCAGAATTTTTATATCCGGTTTCTTCATTCGGTTTTGGCGATGGATTTGTGCCATTGTTTTTTACCGATGCATTTTCACCGTCAACGACCCGCGGATTAATCAGGTTATCAAAAATCTTTTTTGATTCACGCGAACCCGCAACATCGCGTTGCAATAATTTATTTTCCGCACCTGGAATAAACCATTCATCCAATTTAACCGCGGTCATTTGCATAATTGGACGCGTGCGCGCGTCTTCTATCCAATGAGGCATACGTGGTGCATCAGAATAATACCACAGTGCGACCCAATATGCCGCCCCCATAACAACCACGCCACGCACAATTCCAAATATCACACCCAATGTATGATCGGTGACATTCATTATGCTGTCTTGTATTTTATCGCGCAGTTTTTGATTAAAGAAACCAACAATTAGTAATATCACAAAGAACACAATAAAATACGATGCCACCAATGTTCCAACCGTTGATTCGGCCAGGCCAAACCAAGACTGCAACAACCCATCCAGCATTGGCGATACAAATCGCGCCGTCACCGCCGCAACAACCCAAGAAAGGGTCGCCACGGTTTCATAAATTCCACCGCGTATCGTCGCCCATATTGTTGATGCCAACAATATTCCGATATAGATGTAATCCAACAAGGTTAAATTAAACATATCCTATCCATTATTTTTTATTGCCTTTTCGTGTCAGCACGAAACCCAACCCCAGAACCAGCACGATTAAGATTACATAGAAAACCCAACCGCTGTTCGATTTTTCTGCGGTCTTTACCGTTCTATTTTTTTTTTTTGCGCGTCATCGTTGGCGCTTTTTACTTCGCGTTCGACAATTGCGTTTAGCCTGTCTCCGTGCGATTTTTTGAACGCATCGGCATCCGCCGCCAATGCCTTTTTATTTTCTGCCGCCAATGATTTCGCTTCATCCGTCATATCGGCTTCGACCGCGGCGCGCAAATCATCCGCCATAGAATCCGCATAACCCTGGAAACATTTTTCACCGATAACCAAAACCGGAACGCCACCCGATTCGTATTCGCACTTCTTTAATGTGGCCATAAATTCTTCACGGTTTGCAGATTCCATCACATTGACCAATGTCACCTTTAATTCCGGATATTCATAAATTAAATTATTAGAAACAAAATCGCGCGCATGATGACAATGCGGACAAGTCGGCATATGATAAATCGTGATATCCGCCGCATTCGCGCCATACGCAAACATTGCACCAATCAATGCCCCAAACATAGACAATTTTTTCATTTTATTTTTCTCCTTTTTACTTTCAATTTTTTGTTCTGAACTGATTATAGAAATAACATACGCATTGGCGCAAGTTGTTTTTGCAAAAAATTAAACTAATTTTCCTGTGGCGATAAAAAATTTATTCGATAAAATGGTTTCAAAAGGAGTTCAAGATATGTTTAATCTGAATGATTTTCCATTGCCGTTTCGTGAAACAGATTTGGTCCCAATTATGTCGGTTGAAACCGTGCGTTTACATCACGACAAACATTTGGGGGCGTATATTGCAAACCTGAATAAACTAATTGCGGACACCAAGTATGCAGATATGGATTTGCGCGAAATCATCGTAAATTCGGTCAATGATTCAAATGCACAAAAAATATTCAACAACGCAGCCCAGGTTTTTAACCATGAATTTTTCTTTAATTGCCTGGGGCGCGGAAATACCGCGATTCCCGATATTATCGCAGATGCGTTTGGGGGTATGGCCGAATTCAAAGAAAAATTCAAATCTGTTGCAAACGATGTATTTGGTTCAGGTTGGGTTTGGTTGACATACGATAACGATAAATTCGAAATTATTTCTACAAAAAATGCAGATACACCAATTGCACACGGGAAAAAGCCGGTTTTGACATTGGACCTGTGGGAACACGCATATTATATTGATTATCAAAACCGGCGCGCAGATTTTATAGATGCATTTTTGGAAAGTTTGATAGATTGGAAATTTGTAATTGATAATTTGAATATGGATTAAAAAAATGCGGATAATAATCCGCATTTTTATTTAACCATTTGTATAAGACGAACATCATCAAATTCCGGACAACGATTAAACACAGATTGTGCGCGTGGACACAGGCATAAAATCTTGCGACCCGTTTGGCGTGCAAATTCAACAACGCATCGCACCAAGTTTTTACATATATCATCATTATCATATTCTTCATTTACATGCGTATGTTCAATAATCAATCTATCGGCCCCCATAATAACAATATCTATTTCGCCAATTTGCATGTTGCCACGACGCGCACAGAATCCATGGTCATGTTGTAATTTTATGTATTCTATATTTGTTGGCATTTTATTTTCCCCTGTATATAAAAATAGCACGCGCGAGCGCGTGCATAAATATGATTGTTTGCCAATGGGCGGGGATGTTTTCCCCACCGATAATTAAATATGTGAAAAATTCTTTTGAATGATTTTTCCACTGCGACGCAGGCGTGTCGATTCATCCGACGACATTTTTGGGTTCAATGTCATAGCCACACCATTTACACCAACAACACGCGGCAAAGACATCGCAACCGTGTGCGCACCGGTACCAGCAACAATTGATACCGTTAAAATTCTGCGTTCGTCGTTTATTATGCATTTCAATAAATCAGAAACCGCGGCACCGATTCCATCCCATGTTGCACCGCGTCCACGGATAATTTCATATGCCGCGTTACGAACACGATATTCAATTGTTTCGCGCGTGGCCGCGGTCAATGTAACCTTGGCTTGGTGACAGAAATCTTCCAAAGATAAACCACCAACGGTGATGGACGACCAATCTATAACACTGCTGTCGCCATGTTCGCCCAAGACATAAGAATGAATCGATTGGGGTGAAACATCCAACCCACGCGCCAATATGGTTCGCAAACGCGCCGTATCCAACATAGTCCCCGTGCCAATAACGCGCGCAGGTGGCAAATTAGACAATTTCTGGGCCAACATAACCATAACATCCAAGGGATTCGTAACAAGAATCAAAATAACGCGTTTTGGGTCAACATTCGCCATAACACGTGGCACAATATCGCGAATAACTTCGGCATTGTTTTGTAATAAATCTGTACGCGTTTGACCAGGTTTTTGATTTGCACCGGCAGAAATAATAACTATGTCCGAACCGCGAATTCCGCGATAATTGCTTACCGCAGAAATTTTAACATCAAACCCAAACGCGGCGGCGTGTCCCAAATCTTCGGCGGCGGCGCGCGCACGAATACCATCGCGGTCGTATAAAACGATTTCATGAACCAATCCTGTATTTTTCACCGCGGTCGCAACGGCCGAACCAACCGAACCAACACCTATAATTGCTATTTTCATGTCCGTCTCTCTTTTACTTATTCCTTGCGGTAATTATACCACAAAAAAGTATTTGATAAAAACATTTATATTTTTATAATATGCGACCGATAAAATATGAGGAATGTTATGAAAAAAATTCTGTGTTTTGGTGATGTGTGTGAAAAACACGAAAAAGCAATAAAAAATGCTATGCGTGAATGCGGAAATATTGTTGGTTGGGAATACGCACCCGATGGGGACAAATTACCAAATACAGATGACGAATTTATTTTAATGAAGTGTGATATTCATTCTGATGATTTTCTGCGGCATATTATCGCAATAAATAAAAAATTAAATAACGGGGAAAAATTTTACCTTACGCACTGTGCGATATTTTTTGACCGGTCGGGAAATCGGCCACCGTTTATTTTAACCGATGCGGCATGCGTGCCAATGCCAGACGAAAGCCAATTAACACACATTGTGCAAAATGCCGTAAAATTATTCGCACAGATTTTTGGAACCGCGCGCGTGCCATTTATATCCTTGATTTCTGCGGGCGGGGATACAAACACAAAAATTGCGCCGATGTTGCACGAATGGTTTGCGGCGAACGCGGGCGATTTTCCGACCGGCACTTTGCGTGTCGAACAATTGGATGTGGCATTGGATGCGGATATTCGTGCCGAAAAACATTTAATCGGTAAAATTGCAGACATAATCGTTGTCGATAACATAAATACCGGCAACGCAATATTCAAATCTTTGTCGGTGTTGGGTAATTGGGAACCATTATGTTTTCTTATGGGCGGAAAAAACACGATAATATTAAACTCACGCGGGGCAACAGAAGAAACATTAACGCATAATATCATAACCGCGTGCAAAAATTAAAAAACGGATGCAAATGCATCCGTTTTTTTTAGTACGATTTTGCAACAAATACAAAACTTGGGTCACTATCGTCCAGACATCTACGCGATATCTTGTATTTTTCAATCAATGCATCAAAACGGTCGTTTTGGGTTTCGGTATATTTTATACGGAAAAAACCAATCGTACCTTTTGATAATGCAGATTCCAATTCCGCCAAGTCTTTAACATTGTGTATCATCGTTTTGTTACGTTCGGCGGCCACAGCAAACATATCGTGTTGCATAGTGTCAAGTTTCGCCGCGACCGTTTCACCAAAATCTGCGACCGATACGGTTTCACGCGAAGATTTACCCAAATCGCGACGCGTCATCGTAACAGTCCCTGTTTCGATTTCACGACCGCCAATCTCTACACGCAAAGGTACCCCACGTTTAATCCATTTCCACATTTTATCGGGTGCGCGCATATCAGAATTATCCGTTAAAACACGAATACCACGGTCGCGCAACTGGGATTCCAAATTGGTGGTAAATTCATTCATTGCATCAATATTTTCATCGCCACGTGTGATTGGAATAATTACCACTTGGTACGGGGCAACAACCGGTGGCAAAACCAGCCCATCATCGTCACTGTGCGTCATAAACAATCCACCCATCATACGCGTTGATGTCCCCCAAGATGTCGTCCACGCGTGGGTCAATTTACCATCGGTGCCCAGGTATTGAATACCAAAAGATTTTGCAAAATGTTGACCCAAATCGTGCGAAGTTCCGGCCTGAAGTGCCTTGCCATCCTGCATAATTTGTTCAATGGTATATGTGTGATCGGCACCGGCAAATCGTTCTTCGGGGGTTTTTTCACCCATAATACACGGTATCGCCAAAACATCGCGCATATAATCGCCATATACTTTGTGCATTTTGCGTGCGTCTTCGTTGGCCTCGTCATGTGTGGCGAACACATTATGACCTTCTTGCCAATTAAATTCCGAAGTGCGTAGGAACATACGTGGCCGCATTTCCCAACGCATAACATTTACCCACTGATTCAATTTCAATGGCAAATCACGATAAGATTGTACCCAACGTGACATGGCCTCGCCAATAATTGTTTCTGATGTCGGGCGAATAATATATGGTTCGGTCAATTTCGATTCCGGGTCCGGTTGCAATTTACCATCAATCATCTTCAAACGATAATGGGTGACAACCGCGGCCTCTTTGGCAAAGCCGGCAACGTGTTCGGCCTCTTTATTAAAAAATTCTATTGGAATCAACAATGGAAAATTCGCGTTTTGCACACCGGCCGCCTTGATACGTTTGTCCATTTCATCGCGCATCAATTCCCATATCGCCCAACCGTACGGTTTTACCGTCATACAACCGCGTACAGGTGCGTTTTCCGCCAAATCCGCCGCAACAATCAGGTTTTGATACCATTCACTAAAATTTTCCGACCTTGTCGGAGTTATCGCTGTTTTCATTTTTTTAAATCCTTGGTTTCCATATATTTATCTGAAATTATTTTATGCATTGTTTCTGCCATTTGTTTTCTGTCCATACCCCCAAGGGGTGGCGGCGGCAACATATAAACATCTACACGGAATCCGCCCAAAACCATTACGTGAAATATTTGCCCAAACGCACTGCGTTCGCGGGAACATTTTGGCCCCATGTCTTGTTTTGCATTATCAAAGTACGCAAAATGTTCCGCCAAATCTTCATCGCCAATTGGCGTACCGTCGTGATAGCAATAACGTGTGACCACCGGTTGAATTGTGACATCGGTACCTTCGGCAACATTGAACAGACTGCTTTTGAATTCTTTGACATACGCCCCATTTGTTGTTGTGCCTTCGGGAAAGATATACAGTGGGTATTTAATTTTTGATATTTCGTCTTGAACCAGTTTCAATGCCTCGGCCGCGTGCGAAGGACGACGGTCAATAAACACCACACCGAATTTATTGGCGATATATCCAACCAACGGCCAATGGCGAACATCGTTCTTGGATATAAAACTGCCCCCGAACATTACCGGAAAAGTTGCAATTTCAAATACCGATATATGATTACCCGCGACCAATAATGGGCGTTTTTTGGAAATTTGTCCGTGCTTTACGATTTTAATACTTGCCAACACCAGCAAGATTTTCATAAACACCGACATATATTTCACCGATGCACGCGACCGCGACGGTAATAAAATTATTATCGGTAATTGAATCACCACCGCAATCCAAAAAGCCATAAAACGCAGTGTACCAGTTATTGTGTTAAAAATATTTTGTTTACGAACGTGCGACATTGTTTAATTATCCTCTGGATTAGAAGGTGGTGTATCTTCGATGTATTCTGCATCCGCGGCATCTTCACGCAACAAGAATTCAAAGAACGCACCCAACATATTCAACGGTCCAGTTATTGGCATTAACATAATCTTTCCCAATGTTTGCATCGGGTGCGGTTTAACATCCAAATGTTCCAATGCGTCCGCACGACCATAGAAATGCTTTTGATACGCGGCATCCATATTCTTGGACTGCATCATAACGAAAACATCGTATGTATTAAATGGTTTATCAATAAAGACACCCTGGCCAAATGTGGCACCCATACGCAAATATCCCTTGATAAGTGGGGTCATTTGTTTTTTTGCCATTTCTTCGTCGACAAACGCACGGGGTAATATATTCATTTTTGACATACGCGGATCCGCGCCATCGGCAAAGTTTTCCGGTATTACACGCGCCCGCAAACGCAACGGCGACAAATGGTTATAATACAGGTAAGATATTGCCTGGGCCGATTCTACGGGCTTTTGCCCAACCCAAGACGCGACACCAAACAAAACCGCGATGCGACGACGCAACACATATTCACTTAATCCCGCCCACAGCATACGCATAACCAACGCATTTTCACGATATTCGCGTGCGACACACGCGCGCGACATTTCGGCGATATTATCCGATGCCTTTTTAATTTTGGATATGTTAAATTCTGTTTCGGTATAGAACCCACCCATTTTGTCGGCGGCCTTTTTATCAATAATTCTGTATGTACCAACAATCTTGCCATTGTGAAAAACGGCCATATATTCGGCATATTTATCAAAATCATCAAATTCTTCGTGTAATTCGTGTTGTTCTGCGGTGGCGGATGCGCCTTCCTCGGTCACAAACACGTCATAGCGTAAATTGCGCACCATACGCCTTTCTTCTTTGTTCCGCGTAAGACGAACTTCAAAATCACGAACCTTGATAGCCATAAAACAATCCCTTGGTTTTCAAATGTATGTATAGAGAATACCAAACATTATGAACCCGTGCAATCTTTTTATTTTAATGAATATTTATGTAAATTTTATTTCAATTTATCGGCCAATTCGGCAATTGCAATCGCATACCAATTGGAATTATTCCATTTCTTGATGCGGTAAAAATTTGGGTATGTCAAATACGCGGTTATAACCGGTCGGGGTGCAACATCAGAATCCGGCGAAAAATCGTCCATAGAATGATTTGGCCGGTTCGCAACATCTGCAACCAACCCCGCAACCATATTTCCCAATGGTATTTGACCGCCATCGGCATTCAAAACACCGTACGCCGCCCATTCTGTTAGGGTCTTTTTAGTTTTACCGTCCAACAGCGATGTATCAAAATCCGCGGGCAAAATTACACGACGCACAATACGTTCATTCTTGTTCCATCCCAATTTGTTCAGGTAATTTCCGGCACTGGCCATTGCGTCACCAACACTGTCTATGATATCAACGCGACCATCGCCATTGCCATCCATACCATATGACGCAAGTGTTGTCGGTATAAATTGGAAATGCCCCATGGCGCCGGCCCAACTGCCCCGGATATTATTTATATCCAATCCATTATCGTCGGCAATTTTCATCAATGCCAACAATTGATCGGTAAAAAATTTTTCACGGCGACCATCATAAATCAATGTAAAGAATGCATCAATCAACCGATGACGCGCCTTGACTTCGCCATAGTTAGATTCCATACCCCAAAATGCCAAAATTACATGCGGCGGCAGACCGTACAATTCTTCGGTGCGTGCCAACATCGTTGGATATCGCCCGCGCATTTGGCGACCACGCGCAATACGCGTGGAATTTACCGTCCGCGACAAATATTCATCCAAACTAAGTTTGAATTCAGATTGATTTTTATCACTTTTAACAATTGATGGTATAAACGCCGGATTGCGCAATGTTGCATTGATTGTATCCGTAGAAATATTTTTGGCCGTGGCACGCGCGCGCACATCGGCAATAACAGAATCCCAACGCGCCATATCAAACGCGCCCACATCGGCGACGGCCGCGCCGCAAACCAACAAAAATGCGCTAATTGCGAATATACGCCGCATATTATCCCCCATTAAAATGCGTACTTGAATCCGATGTGCAATCCAAATGATTGCCATGTTGCCTGTTTCAAAGAATTACTAACGTGTTCGGTATGCGCGGCAACCTGTTGCAATTCCGGGTACAAAACCGTTGCACCGGTCACCGGGTCGACACCTTCGTGTACAACCAATTGACCGTCTGCGTCGTAAACAAAATCTGTGTATTCGGCAATGTACAGTTTACCCGGGATTTTACCTACATGGAACAGGTTTGTATCAACCTTTAATGCCAATTGCAGGCGTGAAGACAAACGCAGGTCATATTCCATTTCCGCAGAATACGAATATGCGCCATTGCTGCCTTCGTCCAGGAAACTTGGGCTTTGTTGCCAATCGGTACGATTCGGCCAGATGCCTTCGGAAGAATATTTTGGCAACCCAACCTGGAAATAAAAACGCAATTTATCCGCAAGCGTCATTTGCTTTTCTACCTCTAACCCAAAGTAGAAACCACTCCAAGTGGTATTGTAAATATGGGTCACACCACCAACCTTAATCGGGCCATCACCGCCGATTATGACACAATCACCTTCGGGAACACCCCACGGAACAATTCCCCAGGATGGATCATATTCCATTGTCGTTAAATAATTGCCGTAACCCGTCACATATCCGCCGATTGCACTGCCCGTAGATTGATTGACAACCCGCATATCTTCGGGGCCCATACAAACCTGGTACCAATTGTTTGGTGGGGTTATATCAATTGGCATAGAAAAATAATTTCCTTCGGCGTCACCATATACATATTCGCCACCACTGGTCATCAATGGCAGGTATATACCCTGGTTCGGGTACAGGTGATCAGACATTTTCAAATCGTGCTTGAAAATTTCATAGCCAATTATCGGCGAAATCTTCCATCCACCAATATCCCATATATGATGCGCCCCAAGGCCGAAACGCATATGGTGTGAACTTCCCGATTGGTCACCCATAGATATTGTAAAAATTCCGTCATACGGTGTTGCCCAATCATACGGTTCCAAATCGTAATCCATAGAAAGTCCGCCGTGTGACATATCACCATATGTATATTCACCAAATGCAAACAAATCAAAATTACGCAAAGAAAAAACATGGCGGGCACCGACATTGACTTCGTTAAAGACCATATCGTCCCATTCCAATACAGAATTTACGCCCGTTTGAAATTCAAAATCTGCAAACCGACGCGAATACCCGGCATAAATATGTGTTCTGCGTTCAATATCTGTGGTGGTTGCAACACCGTTTACGGTCATTGCCCCGGAATTTGTATATGTCATACCATCGATATATTCTGCAACCTGGGGTGCCTTTTTATATTCATTGCGGTATGTATATGTACGCGTACCAACAACCTGTTTTGAACCGGACGACCCAACATATTTGGTATATCCTTTGTTCGCGTATTCGCCATAATTCAACTGATTAGAATTTGCGGCGCCACTTTTTTGATAGTAAACCGGCACCCCTTCATTCGCGCCAAAGACCGCAAAATGAATCAAAATTGCCGGCAAAAACGAAACTAACGCCTTTCTCATTCCTTTTCTTGGGGTATTATATCACAAATTTTCTGATAGAAAAAGCAATTTATCACTTGCCAGTACACAAAAGGGTTGTAATATACTTTTGATATGAAAACGCCCCATAATATATATATTCACGTCCCGTTTTGTGCGGCAAAATGCCGGTACTGCGCGTTTTTTTCACATGCGTGCCCCGCCCCCGATTGGGATACGTATACACACGGAATTATTGCCGAAATTGAACATTTTGCCCGAATTTTAGGACGCATTACCATACCAACAGTGTTTTTCGGGGGCGGAACACCATCGTTGATGCCGGCCAAGAATTTCGCACAAATTATGGATGCGGTTCGCAAAAACTTTGATATCGATGCGAACGCAGAAATCACTATCGAGGCCAACCCGGGAACAATAGATGATAAAAAACTTGGCGAATTTTGTGCCCTGGGTGTAAATCGCCTGTCGGTGGGCGCACAATCTTTTGATGATGAAAAATTAAAATTTTTGGGACGCATTCATACCGCGCGTGATGCTTTATCACTAATTGAATCTGGGGTGCGGCGCGGTATTCGGGTATCCGCAGATTTTATATATGGTTTACCGGGTGAAAGTGTTGACGATGTTATCAAGATATGTAATACGATAAATAACATTGGAATTAAACACTGTTCTTTGTACGAATTGACAATAGAGCCGAACACGCCGTTTGGCAAAATGAATTTGAATATGCCAAATAATGACACAATGGCCGAGATGTATATCGCAATCGGTGATAATTTGAAATTACCACGGTACGAAGTTTCAAACTATGCCGTACCGGGTTATGAATGCAGGCACAATCAAAATGTTTGGGACGGTGCGCCATATATTGGTATTGGCGATGGGGCGGCGGGACGCGTGTTATTAGATGGCACATGGTACGAAGAATTGGGCGCGCACAAAATGTTCCAACCTTTGTCGAATAATGCACGTGCAATTGAACGCGTTATCACAGGTATGCGAACGATGCGTGGCGTGCGGGTGGATGATGAAACAAAAAAAATATTAAATATAGAATTTGCAAAATCACATCCAGATATGATAATGTTTTCGGGAAATCGAATAATTGCAACAAATGCAGGTATTTTGGTTTTGGATGATTTAATAGAAAAATTGGTGAAGTAAAATGCGACACACATGGTTAAACATTTTTGGAATTATCGCCGTAATCGCGGCAATATTTTTGGCAATAAAAATCAAAGGGGGCAACACAATGAACACGGGTATAAATATGGCAGGAATTGAAACATCTATTAATCCGGCGGATGATTTTTTTGACTATGCGACATTGCGTTGGCGGCGTGCAAATCCAATTCCAGATGATTATACGCGGTACGGGGTATTCGATGTTTTGTACGATACAAATTTGAAACGCGTTCGCGAAATTGCCGAAAACGACAACGGCAAAATTGGGACATTGTATAAAATTACAATGGATGAATCGCGATTAAACGCGAATGGCACCACACCGGTAAAAAAATACTTTGATGAAATCGACGCGATAAAAACAAAATCTGAATTACCGGCATATTTGGGAAAAATACATGGGTTTATTTCTTCGTTTTGGGGCGATGGCGTTAGCTTGGATGAACGCGACAGTGAACATTACCTGTATAACCTGGGCCAGGGCGGAATCGGCCTTGCGCGTGATTATTACTTTGATACCGATGACCGCACAGTGGAAATTCGCAAAAAATATATTGAATTTATCGCATCACAATTAAAAAATTTTGGTGTAAATGCGGATGCAAAAAAAATCTATGAATTGGAAGAACGTATGGCGAAATCTTTTCATACCAAAGAAGCATTGCGCGACCCACATGCAAACTATCATAAAATGTCACGCGAAGATTTTATGCGCGAATTTGATGGATTCGATTGGAAAAAATATTTTGATGTACGCGGCGCAAACGCGGCAGAATTTATAAACATTGGTCAACCGGATGCAATTCGCGAATCAATCAAAATTATAAATGATACCGATTTAGATTTGATAAAATCATACTTAAAATATCGCGTGATTTTGGCGGCGGATAGTTTTTTGGATGATAAAACATACGATATATCTTTTGATTTCTTTAATCGCACTATGTCCGGACAAAAAGAAAAAAAGCCGCGTTGGAAACGCGCCGTTGCGACACTGGATGGAACAATCGGTGAAGAAATTGGACGGTTGTATGTTGAAAAATATTTTTCGCCCGATGCAAAAAAACGTATGGAACAATTGGTTGAAAACCTGCGACGGGCATATAAAATTCGAATTGAAAAATTGGATTGGATGTCGGATGATACGCGCGGGTGCGCAATTGAAAAACTGGATGCGTTCCGTGCAAAAATTGGATACCCCACAAAATGGCGTGATTATTCAAAACTGAATTTGGATGCAAACGATTCGTTGTTTGAAAATATGATGCGTGTCGCAAAATTTGAAGACGATTTTTGGATGGAAAAAATCGGTCGTGAAAAAGACCCAACAATTTGGTATATGAATGCACACGAAATCAATGCATACTATGACCCATCCACAAACGAAATTTGTTTTCCGGCCGGCATATTGCAACCACCGTTCTTTGATATGTCCGCCGATGACGCATTTAACTATGGTGCAATCGGCGCAATTATTGGTCACGAAATGACACACGGATTTGATGATATGGGACGCCATTTCGATGCAAATGGAAATATGCGCGATTGGTGGACCGCGGCCGATGCAGATTCATTTACCGCGCGCGCGGATGTTATGAAAAAATTTTTTGATAACATATTGGTCGCACCAAATACGCACGCAAATGGAGAATTTACATTGGGTGAAAATTTGGCGGATTACGGTGGCGTGACAATTGCATATACCGCGTATAAAAATTTTGGTCACGAATCGGAAACGGTTCAAAACTTTACACCCGATATGCGGTTCTTTATTGCGTACGCCGGTGCGTGGGCGGGCACAATAAGACCTGAACAGGTTCTGGTTCAAACGAAAACAAATGAACATTCATTAAATCGTTGGCGTGTAAACGGCATATTGCCACACATAGACGCGTGGTACGATGCGTTTGGTGTAAGTCCCGAAAACAAATTATATGTGGCGCCGGAAAAACGCGTAAAGTTATGGTAAATCAAAAAACGGATGCCATTGCATCCGTTTTTTAAATAACCAACCATCAACATTATTTTTTTGATACGCGGGCGCGGAATTCACTGGATGGACGGAATGTCGCAACACGACGGGCCGAAACAATTGCGGTTTCACCTGTTTTTGGATTGCGCGCGACACGCGCAGATTTATCCAGAATCTTGAATGTACCGAATCCCGCAAATTTAACTTCTTCCCCGTTGATAAGTGATTCACAAATTTCACCGAAAACCGCATCAACCAAACGATTGGATTGCAATGTGGTAAATCCAAATGTGTCACGCAATTTTGTTGCCAAATCATTTCTTGTTATTGTTGCCATTTATTTTCCCCTTTTTATTTATACCCTTATAAGTGTTGCGCCCCAGGTCAGACCGCTGCCAAACGCGGGATACAAAACCAATTGTCCGTGTTTAATTATGTTGTTATCAAACGCGTACGCCAACGCCAACGCGCCCGATGCACCCGATGTGTTCGCGTGTTTATCCACCGTTATTAAAATTTTCTCCATCGGGAACCCAAGTCGCGCCGCACAGGATTGAATAATACGAATGTTCGCCTGGTGCGGAACAATCCAATCTATATCATCTTGGGTAATACCGGCGTGATCCATAATATACCGCGCGGCATCCGGCATTAATGACACCGCCATTTTATATGTTTCCGGTCCATTCATTATAATTTTGTGGTCAGGTGATCCGTGCAACATATCAAACTTTTTCCCGTCCGCCATAACGACAGTATCGATTATGCCGGAATAACTGGACGTGCTGCGTTCGAAAATCAATGCGCCCGCACCGTCCCCAAACAGAACCGCCGTCGACCGGTCGGTCATATCAATAAAGCGGGACATTTTTTCCGCGCCAATAATCATTATGCGTTCATGTATGCCGGCGGTAAAGAACCCACGCGCGCAATGCGCCGCATAAATAAACCCGGTACACGCACCACGCACATCAAATGCCGGGATATTCTTTGTTGCGCCCAACATTCCCGTTATTTGCACCGCAACAGACGGAAAATCCAATTCCGGTGTAGTTGTTGCAACGATTATCATATCAATATCATCAATGGTCAGGTTCGCATTTTTTAACGCCGCGCGTGCCGCGTGTGCGCCCATATCGGCGACCGTTTCATTTTCCGCGGCAAAATGGCGCGCGCGTATTCCGGTGCGTTCAACAATCCATTGGTCGGTCGTATCCATCACGCGTTCAAAGTCCGCATTTGTCATAACGCGCGACGGCAAATAAGAACCATATCCAACAAGTTTATTTCCCATATAAAACCTTTATATTTCCGTGTCTCCGTATTATACAGGTTTTAATATAACTTGCAATATCAAAATCAGGGGTTAAAATAAAACGGTTGTGTGTCCCCATAGTTCAATTGGATAGAACAAGTTCCTCCTAAGAATTAGATGCTGGTTCGATTCCGGCTGGGGATACCATAAAAAACAAAGCGAGATAAAAATGTCAAAGAAAAATCGTGCGATTGGCGTCGGAATTATTGCGGGATTGTTACCGCACCTGTTTTGCTGTGTATTGCCGGTGGTGTTGGGTATTGTTGGTATGGTCGCGCCCGATTTTGCCGACCATAAAATTGTTCCCGAATGGGCGGAGGGGTGGTTATTTGGTTTTTCGATTTTAATGTTGATTTTGTCGTGGGTGCTGTATTTTCATAATCACGATTGCGGGTGTGAACATTGCGGAAAAACGCACCACCATCGCACCCAGATGATAATTTTAATTTGCATTACCATCGTGACCATTGCAGGCATTGCCGCACATATGATTGCCCATCATTAAAATTACATCGTCATCCCGGCGCCCGGGCCCCGAAAAATGCAAACGCATTTTTTGGGTGGTCTAGGCCGGGATCTCTTCGGGCTCGCTTAAAAACCACCAGATTCCGACTTTCGTCGGAATGACGGGAATAAAAAAACCGGGCATCGCCCGGTGTTTTATTCATTATTCGCATTCCCATTGTTCAAACTTACTCCTCATATTTGTATACGTGGGACCCTGGCCCATAATCTCGCCATAGCAATCATCGTAACTGTTACATGTGACACGACAATTTGATGTGCACGCCGTGCCGTTATGATACAAAGTTTTAGATGAATCTTTGCAATACACATTGTATTTGCATATTCCGTTATCATATGTTGGTGCACCATAGGTTATGGTGGTCAAGGTCCCGGTGTCCGCATCACCCATTGCCCAACCAGATTCCGGACAATGCAATTGACAAGAATACGCATTAACCATGGTCTGCAAATTATCACACCCCGTACCGGTACATGTAATTGTTCCATTTCCACCAATTAAATCCAGATAATCTGCATTACACCCGACGGCATATGTACATGTGGTGCCATTGGACAGCACCGGGTTCCCCAATGTCACATTGACGGGCAAATTGGTCTTTGGAACCGTTGGACATTCAAAGTTTGTGTCACCACCAGTTTTAACAACGCATTTCGGGCCGGTGGCGTCTATTTCAAGCCCATAACCCGCATCACATTGCAGTGTTGGGCACCCATCCCACAGGTTTTCAACATTGGATGTATCAATAACGTAATGTCCGACCGTTGTATTATACGGGGCCGGCAAACCGGCCACCGCGGTCGGTCCATTAACCATCTGAACACAGGTTGCGTGCAAATTGTCATAATGTTGACCGATTGTGCAAATGTTTTTGCAAACCGTTCCATAGGCAGGTGCCGGTCGGGCGTTTCCAAATTCATTGGTACTGCATGATACATTTCTACCCGGTATATGCCAACCACCGTTTGTGCCACCGGTAATCAGGTATTTCAATGTGTAATCATTACCGCACGCCGTTTGAATCGCCGATGAATATGGCAATCTATATGTATCACCCAAAGTGCACATCGCGGTCGGACCATTACACGTGACCGAGTTACCAAATTGGTCAAAGAAAGTGTAATTGATTGTTAAATCTTCACCTTTTTCAACTTCACAAATCGGTTTATATGTTCCGGCGCCACCACTTATTACATAACCATCGGCGCATCCGGTATCATATCGAACATCACCCTTGCCCAGGTTATCTGTGACATTCCACCATATACCCGTTTTCAATGTGCAGACCGCATTTGCATCGGCATCACAATCACGCGCCCAACCACCATAGACATCTATATCAATTGGCTTGGTTGTTTCGATTGCGGCACCCGGGTTTTCAATTGGTACAGGCGTATCAGACATAACCACAACCGCATGACCCAATATACTGGTTTCTGCGTTGTTCAAATTTTTAGGATAGAAAACGCTGAATGCGCCACCGTTGGTGGTGCTGTGGTCGGTTATAATATCATTCGGAACCGGTGCCATATAATACCCACGGAATCTATAACCATTGGCGGCCGGTGTATTGATATGTGTACATGTGCCGGCACCGTTCTGTTGCGCACACGTTCCCGATACAACGGTGCAACCACTGCCCCCATTACACGCCAATTTCAATCCATTGTTTCCATTGGTGACGGTTATACCGCCCGCCCCAGATGTCGGTTTATCGTGAAAAGTAATATTTACCCGCCAATAACAATAATTTGTTCCATTGCGCCAACAAGAAACATTCGACGGTGGAATCGGATTGCCGGCCGTGTCGATATATTCCGTATCGCCAGATTCGTCAACACATGTGCCACTGCTGTTCTTGTTGGTACCGGTTTGGCATGTGTAATCACCGGCGACTTCGGCGGCAGAACCCGCGGCGGCAAGGGTTGCGACCGCATTTGATTTTACATTACCCGTGGAATCAACGATTTCCGTATTCCCAACTTTGAACCCACCAAAACTTGCATCGGCACGCGATGCGACATGTAATTTAACAACACGGTCAGATTCACCGGGGCAACCGGTCGTGGCGGGGTTCAGGTATAACCCGGTGCATTCACCACCCGGCGTGTAATACAGGGTCACCGCACCCGCCAATGTGGGCATAAAACACAACGCACACGTTAAAAATCTTCTCATATCAAAATCCCCCGTTATTAATTATGTGGCACAGTTATTGTATTTCCATCACCAGTGGTCACCGCCCTAACACCTTCAAATGTTTGATTACCGAATGAATGTTGACCTTCGCTGGAACCAGATGTACAACTTGACCCGTTCCAAGTTCCACCAACGGCCGTACAATCTGGTTGGCTCTGGCAACCGGCCACAGAACCAACACAACATTCATTCATTTGCGACATATTGGTACATTTCGGGCTGTCGCCAGTTCTTTGAACACACCATTTTGCATTCAGTGCATTGCATTGATCACGTGTACAACTGGTCACATTCGACGAACAACAACCAGTTGCGGTTGACCCACACGAGAAATTCGTCGTTGTTCCGGCTGCGCACCATTGACCACCGTAAATTCCGCAATCCGCACTTGTGCACGCCGATAAATTTGCCGCACTGCACGTGCCTGAACATTCTGTTCGCAACGTGCATGAAGGACGCGAAAGTCCCGTTTCACACCATATGTAGTCTCCACCAAGTCGTGCGCAGGTTGTTTCGGTACAATATTGCAAGGTTGTTGTGGTGCAAGAACCACTTGGTGTATCCGCCCATCGTGCATAAAGCGTAACATCATGCTGGTACGGGTATGTATATGAATGACCCGCCAACCAAACCAATGATGCAGACGGACCATTAACCGCCCACCCATTAAATTGTTTATTACTTGGGGCCGTACATCTGTTATTTCTTGGCGTGAAATAGGCATTATAGGAAGCAGTTTGTGATTCTGGTGCAGTACCACTGCCCCCATTACAGTTATATGTCACCGTATATGTTCCCGATGGTGTCGGTGTAACACCACCACCACCGGAATTCGGGATGCAATCTGGGGAACCGGTTGTGATACCACAAATCCACGACGACAAATCAGACGGCGTTGGATTCGCAACCGAATATCCATTGACCGACATACAGGTCACAACTGTCGAACGACACGCGTTGATTGCGATGTTTGCCTGAACCACGTTATCGGCCGTGTCTTCAAATGGATAATTGTTCTGGGACAGGCAGGTTGTCACATCGGTGATACAACTTTCCGCGTGTTCTGCCAAAATTTCGTCTTGGCGCGCCTTAATTTGAATCAATGTACGATCCAGGTATTGTTTTATAACCTCGTTCACAGGGTTATACTTGCGCGACGAACCTTTGCCGGTGTATGTATAATCCTGGCACTTGTTCAGGACAGATATGCACATACCGTAATTTTTCTCGCCATCGTTCCAACCGATTTTGTTTTGGATAAATTCTGACATACCCAAACCACCGTTCTTGGCCGCCGTTGATGTCACAGTTTGGTTAATATAATCTGCCAAATCACCATTGCCACTGCCGTTAAGACTGTAACTGTTCCACGCGTTTTTACATCCCGATTGCGACGAATTGGTCTGGCCCGGTGTGGACGAACCATAATTCCAAACATTGTACAGATTCATTGAACAAATATCACCGTTTAACACGCCCGCACTACCATCGTTTATACCGTTAACCGCACGACCCGGGTCGGTGCCAATCACAATTTCACCGTTCACGATATAACGACCGGACGGGTCAAGACACTTTTCATAATCGCTGCCGCAGACGTATTCATCCTGCATACATGAATCCAGTGCATTTATGCACCCGCGCATATCGTATTCATTTTTCGATTGTTCCACCAAAAGGCGCGCCTTTTGCAGAACGCTTTTCGCGTTGCGCACCGTTGCGACCATTTGGTCATTGGAATCGTTAAGGCTGCGTTCGTATGCGATACATTCTTTATCAATTTCCAAATCGTACGCGTTTGTAATCAACGAACCGTCAACACCCTGGGCTGTACAGGCCTTTAACACGTTCGCCTTGCATCGATTTGTCGCGGTTTTGAACAATTCTTCGCCACGTTGATTGTTAATTCCGTTCGCATTTGTGCCAAACCCGCCCAGGAACGAAGACAAATCGAAACCGGTACTGTCAATCGTGAAATCCAACAGGCCCGACAAATCAAACGAAAGGAACGAAGAATTCGAAGACGACGCGGTGCCAGACTGAACCTCTATAATCATATCTTTTATCTTGTCAAGACTGGCCTTTAATTGGGTCGTGTCGGTGGTGGTTTGCATTTTCAATTCGGCCTCGGTCGCGGTGAACAGGGTTTCAACCTCGCGCGCACTTAAACCGATATACTGAATCTTTTGTGCAACCTCTTGTAATTCTTCGGTTGCCGATTTTAATGCGGCCTCGGCCTTGGCATAATTTTTGATGTTTGCACTGCAACTGCAACGCCCCTGGTTATCATCCAAGACATTACAATAATTATCCATACACGCCGCATATTGCGCCTTGCAATAATCGGTTAATTCCGCCAATTCATCCATTTCTGCGGGGGTTGTCGCACTGACCGCCGTGGTGTCGGTGGAAAGGCCACTCATAGACGACATACGAATTGTTGGCACACGATTCGCGACACTGACACGTGATGCGGCACCGTTTGGAATATACAATGTCCCATCAGACCCAAGAACCGTTTTGTTTGTGGTCACCGAAGTACTATTTAACCGTATCGGTGCCGCCGCAATGGCATTACCCGTTAATGCAACCGCCGCATTGGTTGATGCACGGTTCACACGCGCCCCGGTTGTTGCCGTGCGCGATGATGTCGCATTACGCGATGTTGTTGTTCGTGCCACCGTCGCACCACCGGATGCGCCTGTGCGGGTTGATGTTGCGGTACGCCCCGCCCCGCCCGTTGCACGGGTTGCCGCCGCCCGCGTGGCGGCATCGGTCGCCGTGCGGGTCGCCGTGGTTGATGTTGTACGTGACGCCGTGCCGCGCGACGCAACGGCGCGCGAATTTGAATTTGAACGTGGGGAAGTATTTGTTGTTGTTCGTGCCGCGACCGCACGTGAAGAATTCGCCGCCGATGCACGACCAGACGCCGCACCCGCATTGGATGTCGGCACGGTTCGACCGATTGTTGTACGGTTCGCATTTGTGCGCGCCCCCGACACACCACGCGATGTTGATACGGAAGGTATCGTCACGGTATCATCGGGTTCCAGGGCCAAATCTGTGTCTTCGTAATCAGTATAAAATACCGGATTGCCGTATTCATCATACGCCACATCCATATATTCAATATCATCGTAAATAATCGGTGCAACCTCTGCAAATGCGGGCAACACAAGCAGGCCACCAATAAATATTGCAAGTCTTTTCATTGTAAAATCTTCCTT
The DNA here is from genome assembly GCA_900320405.1 of uncultured Pseudomonadota bacterium. GTDB lineage: Bacteria > Pseudomonadota > Alphaproteobacteria > Rs-D84 > Rs-D84 > Enterousia. The sequence goes on along the minus strand of OOHM01000001.1, from coordinate 96,318 downwards.
CCGTTCCGTGTTATTTTATCATTATCGCAATTATTAACGCAAGCGAAAAACATCGTAAAAAATAATTTTTGTTTTCTATGGGATTTTTTTCGTGACCGATTTGGCTTGCGAAACGCGCCCAAGTCGGTATAATGTGGTTATGGCGTTAAGTAATTTTTCTTGGTTGTTGTTGGCGTTGCCGTTTGTTGGTTGCACGACCATTCCAACCAGTCTGCGCGATAAACGTTTGGCAAACTATAACCCAAAAATTATCGCAACGGATGCAGAATATGATCCAATGCAAACACCCATCGCAAAACAATACAAAACCGAACTGACCCAAGGTGAAAAAGTCAGTGGCGCAACACTTATCGAAGACGGATTGTCTGCGTTTGTTATTCGCGCCGCATTCGCCCGTATGGCAACAAAAACCATAGATATTCAAACATATATTTACAGCAACGATTTATCTTCACGAATTTTGATTGGGGAATTAAAAAACGCCGCCGACCGCGGGGTCAAGGTGCGCGTGTTGATTGACGATTACGGAACAAATTCCAATATCGCAGATGTTATATTGTTGAACCAACACCCGAATATAGAAGTCAAAATATTTAACGCAGTTAAAAATCGGTCGCGAATTTTGTACTATCCACAAATATTGATGGACTTTAACCGATTAAATTCGCGAATGCATAACAAATTATTTATCGTGGACAACGTCGCACTGATTACCGGCGGACGCAATGTGGGCAGTAATTATTTTATGCCGGAAACATCCGCGAACTTTTCCGATACAGATGTTTTATTCTTGGGCGAAATCACGCGTGGCGCGGCCGACAGTTTTAATAAATACTGGACGCATCACTTGGCCGTGCCGGCATATGTTATTCCAAAGGCAAAATCGCGACGCGCAATGAAAAAACTGGAACAAAAATTCGCAGAATTGGAACGGCGCAGTGCAGAAAATATTCGTTGGTATAATAAAATTATATCTTTGGCAATATACGAATTCAAAAACGGGTTGTTTGATTTCTGTTGGGGACGCGGGCGATTTATCGCCGACCCACCCGGCAAAGTCGAAATGTCAATGGAACGCAAAGAAAAATATCGTGGTGAAATCATATTGGCATTAAACCGCCTGTGGCGCGAAACCAAAAACAATGTTTATGTGTCTGCGGCATACTTTGTGCCCGGACGCGGCGGAATGGATTTAATGCGCAACGAAGAAAAATCTGGTGTGCATATAACCGTTGTCACAAATTCTTTGTCTTCGACAAATGCGCCAACCGCATTTGGAAAGTGGGAAAAATATCGCGATGAATTGGTGGACGCCGGCGCAGATGTATATGAATTTATGATGTCTGCAGAAAACCTGCGCAACCAACGACACGAACGCAAAAAGCCGCACTTTTCGGTTATGCACAGTAAAACAATCGTGTTCGATAACAAGGTTTCTTGGATTGGCAGTTTCAACCTGGACCCACGCAGCGCGTATTACAACACAGAAAATGTTGCAATTTTCGAAAGTCCAGAATTTGCAGAACGGGTGCGCGATATGATTTTGCGCGACACACAAACATCTTGGCACGTGACGCGCGACGGTAAAAAAACAATATGGACCGGACGCAGAAGTGGCGATAAAAAGCCCCGCACATACACCCGCGACCCTGATACAACAATTTTTAGACGCATATTCAAAAAAATGACCAAAATCATCCCGGAAAAATTCGTCTAATTGCAACGGGTTGGTGAAATCACAAAATTTTTTTTAATTTTTTTCATTTTTTCTCTTGACCATCGATTCGTTTTTGTTCTATCATCCGTGTATAGACAAAGGGATTAAAAATAAAACGCCCAGAAATCTAAGGAAAACGCGGATTTTTGGGAAAAACCAAGGAACACAAGAAAATTTAACTCAGTGATTTGTAAATACATCGTGTAAATACAAAAACTGCTTTGAATTTTTGACAACGCCCAGAAAGGAGGGAACGCCACATGCCAAAAAACATCAAAGAAATTATGATTGCCCTGCACAAAGTTTTAAGCACAACCGTGTGGGTCAATGCAGACCGCGAAATAATATCGCTTAGCGATGAATTACAAATCGGTCACAATAACACACCGCGTTCAATAGAAGATTTGCCACGCACATCTTTGGTTGGCGCATATGTTTCGTTGCAAATTCGTACCGATAATTTCGATGTCGCGGCGGAAAGCCTGGACACAAAAGAATTGGCGTTGCGTGTCAAAGAAATGGTCTTTGCCGAAGCAAAACGCATTATGGACGCGGACGAGGGACAATCCGCAACCACGGTCGCAATGGCGGCATAAATTTTACGACACACAAACAAACAGTTTCCGGTTTCCGGAAGGAAGGAGAGCACGTCGGCAAGCAATTGCCGACGATGTTTTTTGTTAAACAAAATCTGGATTTTTTTACTGTTAATCTTGTAATTCGGCACGGATGTGGGCCAATGATGCGGCGCGGGCGCGAATTGTTTCATTCAAATCATTCCGTGCCAAATCGGACGCATATTGTATCGCATTTGCAAATGCCAACGCGTCTGAATTTCCGTGCGTTTTTATTGCAAAGCCCTTTAATCCCAAAAATGTTGCACCGGCATATGAACGCGGATCAATTTTATGTTTCAAACGCTTAAACACGTGAACCAAGAAAAACGCGCCAATAATCGCAAGCCACGATTTTTTCATATTCTCGCTAATTACGCGTTTGATAAGTTTCGCCGTGCCTTCGACCGTTTTCAAAACGATGTTTCCCGTAAAACCATCCGTCACAACAACCTGGACCCGGCCGGCACTAATGTCTGTGGGTTCGACAAAACCAATGTAATCATACGGTAATTCTTCGCGATGCGCCAACAACAGGTTATTTATTTGTTGCAGGGTTTCGTTGCCCTTGGTCGCCTCTTCCCCAATATTCAGTACCCCAAGTTTCGGGCGTGGCATATGACCTATAACCTCGGCATAGACGCCGCCCAAAATCGCAAAGTCAAACAAATCGCCGGCATCACATTTAACATTTGCACCCAAATCCAAAACCACAACACGTGAATCACCCGCACCCGACGGCAACATTGTCGTTATTGCCGGGCGCGAAATACCATCAACCGTTTTTAATGCCAATTTAGAAAGCGACATTAACACGCCGGTGTTGCCCGCACTGACCACCGCGGCGGCATTACCTTCGCGTACATCTTTGATTGCCATATACATTGATGTATCTTGGGCATGACGGATAACATCGCGAACTTTGTCTGTGCCACGAATCGCGCCCGGTGCATTTATAACCGTAGAATTGCGCGCGACACGCGGATAACGCGCCAACATTTTACGCAGGCGACCTTCGTCACCAAATATGTGAAAATGAATATTTGATTCCGGATGTTGATATAAAAACTGATTTATACCGCCAAGAACCGCAGTGGGCCCACGGTCCCCCCCCATCACATCAATCGCAATAATCTTTTTTTCGTTTCCCATATCGCATTAAAAATGCAGACAGACGCGACCGCGCCATATCTGCGGATGTATTTGTTTAATTATTATTTTGCACCACATGCCGGGCATACATGATGCGGACGCTTCTTTTCGCCACATGTTTTGCATACACCGCAAGGCATAACGGCCAAACCATCATGAGAACGGCGCTGTGCGCTGCGTGCTTTACTTGTTTTACTTCTTGGAACTGCCATTTCTATATCCTTTTTTATTTTCTTCCGTTTATTTTATTATAATATCAGATTTTTGCAAGAAAAAGTTTAATCTGATATCACCTTGGCGACGAACATACCGTGATTGTGCATCAATCCAATTACCGCGCTATGGTCGTCCAAACCCATATAGAATTTATAACCGTCTGCCTCTAATTCCTTTATCTTGGCCAATTTGTATTCTGCGGTTGTACCCGGATAATCGTGCGGTTTGCAAAACACCAATTTCTTGATATTCGGCAACAGATTATCAATGAACGCATCAACCTTTGATTGACCCATGGCCCAACGGCCGGTTATGAACACGATTGTAAAATCACGGCCCAATGTTTCCAAAACCCGTATCATATTTGTGTTTGGTTCACCAAAGCGGTCATAATCGGCAATGGCCCACTTTTTACTGACCACACCATCAATATCACAAAAAATCGCAGGTTTTTCGGCCATAGTGATTAGTGTTAATGGTCAGTGTTAGTGATTAGTTAAGCATACTAATCATCTAACACCAACCTTGTTCCCTTTATAAATCCAACAATTGTTGATTTTGTCCACCTTCGCGTGCCAATTTTTCCGCCTTTTCTTCGGCCTTGGCAATTTCACGAACACGACGGACGTATGCACCCGTGCCAATCGGTATCAAACGGCCAACAATCAAGTTCTCGTTTATACCGACCAATTTATCGGTTGCACCGTTAATCGCCGCATCAACCAAAACCTTGGTGGTTTGTTGGAACGACGCGTTGGAAATGAACGAACGTGTGGTAAGTGACGCACGGGTAAGTCCAACCAAGACCTGGGACGCAACCGCCGGACGGCCCCCATCGTGGACAACACGCGCATTTTCTTCTTCGAAATCAACACGGTCAACAACATGTCCCATAAGGAATCCTGTGTCACCCGGGTCAGTGATTTCAACACGACGCGTCATTTCACGTATCAAAATTTCAATGTGTTTGTCGTTGATGGACACACCCTGAAGGCGATAAACCTGTTGAATCTGTTCAACCATAAATGTCGCCAATGCCTTTTGACCCAAAATGCGCAAGATGTCTTGCGGGACCGGGTCACCATCGACCAATTTATCGGCCTTTTTAACAACATCGCCACTGCGCACCAACAGGTTTGTTCCCTTTGGTACCGCGTATTCAACCGGTGCGGTTCCGTCATCGGGTTCGATACGAACGATGATTTTAGATTTTGCATCTTCCAATTCGACCGTACCGTCGATTTCCGCCAACAATGCTGGATTGGCCGGACGACGAACCTCTAACAATTCTTCAACGCGTGGCAAACCACCCGTAATATCGCCTGTACGCTTTGCCTGGACCGGAATACGTGCCAAAATGTCACCCGCCGCAACGGTTGCACCGTCCGCAACATTCAAAACCGAATGTATCGGCAACAAGTATTCCGCGATCTTTTTACCGCCCAAAGACAATACATCGCCATTTTCGTTAACCAAACGGATTGCGGGTTGCATTGCCTTTTTGGTGTTGGTTTTCCAATTGATAACCTTGCGCGAGGCAATACCGGTTGTGGAATCAACCTCTTCTTGGAACGAAACATTTTCAACCAAGTCGTTGAATTTCACAATACCATCTTTTTCTGCAATGATTGTATTGGAATACGGATCCCATTCTGCAACCTTGGCACCCTTTTCTACCATATCACCATCGTTGACAATCAACATAGATGCATATGGTAATGCGCAACTGAATAATTCATCACCTTTGTTGGACACAACCGCAATTTTGCCATTACGCGACAATACAACGATACGACCCGCAGAATTTTTGATTGTGTTCACACCAGACAGTTTGATTTTACCGGCAACGGGGGCTTCGATATAATGACTTTCGGCACCACCGGACGCAATACCACCGATGTGGAAGGTACGCAACGTCAACTGGGTTCCCGGTTCACCAATGGATTGACCGGCAACAACACCGACCGCTTCGCCGACATGAACCAAAGATTGGCGCGACAAATCCATACCATAGCATTTTGCGCACAAACCGTCACTGCAACATGTCAAAACACTGCGAACATCAACGGATGGCAGACCAGATTCGTTAATCTGGCGTGCGGCAACCTTGGTAATCAATTCGCCGGCCGGAACAATAACTTCCTTGGTAATCGGGTGCACAATATCATTCGCCGCGGTACGACCCAAAACGACATCGCCCAATGGAACGGACAGTGTGCTGCCCTGGTATACCGGTTTTGCGGTGATATATTCTTTGGTTCCGCAATCGTGTTCGGTAATAACGGTGTTCAACGCCAAATCGACCAAACGACGCGTCAAATAACCCGCCTGGGCCGTCTTTAACGCGGTATCAGACAAACCTTTACGCGCACCGTGGGTTGATGTAAAGTATTCCGCCATTGTCAAACCTTCCTTAAAGTTCGAAATAATCGGAACTTCAATAATCGAACCGTCCGGTTTCTGCATCATACCACGCATACCCGCCAACTGTTGAATCTGGTTTTTGGAACCACGGGCCTTGGAATCCGCCATCATATAAATAGAATTCCAATCATCCCCCGTTGACCGCCCCAGCGCAGCATACGCCTTTTGTCCCAAACTGTCGGTGGTTTTTTGCCACATATCGATAAGTTTGTTATAACGTTCACCGGATGACAGCAAACCGTTTTGATATTGGTCTTCGATATCTGCGGCGGCTTTTTCTGCGTCGGCAATCATTTTGTCTTTTTCTTCTGGAATAACAACATCGTCGAACCCAATGGAAATACCACTGCGCGCCGCCTGTTCAAAACCAGTGTTCTTTAACGCATCGGCAAGCAATATCATCGCCTTGTCACCACAACGTTCATATGTGGTCGCCAATAACTTTTTGATTTCTGGTTGACCCATAACCTTGTTCACCAAATCAAACGGCATATTGTCCGATTTCGGCAACAATTCACCGATAATCATACGACCGGCGGTTGTTTTGTAATTTTTACCATTGATACGCGCAACAATTGGTGTGTGCAATGTAATTGTTTTGTTTTCCAACGCCAATTGAACTTCGTCCATACCACTGAACCGCGGTGATTTTTCGGTGTGTTCGCCGTTTATCAACGAGATATAGTAGATACCCAACACCATATCTTGTGACGGAACGGTCATAGGTTCACCATTCGCCGGCGACAAAATGTTATTTGTTGATAACATCAATGTGCGTGCTTCCAATTGAGCCTCTAATGAAATTGGAACGTGCACGGCCATCTGGTCACCGTCAAAGTCGGCATTAAATCCCTTACATACCAACGGGTGCAGACGAATTGCCTTGCCTTCAATCAAAACCGGTTCAAATGCCAACAATGACAAACGGTGCAAAGACGGCGCACGGTTCAACAAGACCGGATGTTCGTGAATAACCTTTTCCAAGATTTCCCAAACAATATCTTCACCGTTTTCAACCATTTTACGTGCAGTCTTTAATGTGTTGGCATAATCACCCGCCATTAAACGCGCAAACACGAACGGTTTGAACAATTCCAATGCCATTGCCTTTGGCAAACCAACCTGGTGCATCTTTAACGATGGGCCGGACACAATAACACTGCGGCCCGAATAATCCACACGTTTACCCAACATATTCATACGGAAACGACCGGATTTACCACGCAATGACCCCGACAAAGATTTAAGCGGTCTGCGGTTTTGTGAAACCATTGGACGTGCCTTGTGTTCATTATCGAACAAGGAATCAACCGCTTCTTGTAACATACGCTTTTCATTGCGGATAATGATTTCTGGCGCATGCATTTCCATAAACCGTTTCAAACGATTGTTACGAATAATAACGCGACGATATAAATCGTTCAAATCAGACGCCGCAACATGTCCCGCATCCAACGTCACCAACGGACGCATATCTGGTGGAATAACCGGGATAATATCCGGCAACATCCACGCCGGTTCGGTTTTAGAATCCAAGAATGCTTCGACCAATTTTAATTGTTTGATGATTGCCTTGCGTTTTGCTTCGGATTTTGTTTCCGCCAATTCGGCACGCAGACGCGTTCTTTCATCACCCATATCCAAATTGGCGATAATGCTGCGAACACCTTCGGCACCAATACCAACACGGAATGCGTCCGGTCCAAATTCTTCGACCGCGGCACGATATTCGTCTTCACTGATAACATCATATTGTTTCAGGTTTGTTAAACCCGGTTCAATGACGATATATGCATCATACGAAATAACCTGGTCCAATTTCTTTTGCGACAGATTGTTCAACAAAGTTGCAATTTTACCTTCGCGCAAGAACCAAGTGTGTGCAACCGGCATTGCCAATTTAATGTGTCCCATACGTTCACGACGAACAGACGAAGAACCAACCTCGACCCCGCAACGTTCGCAGATAACACCACGGAATTTGATTCTTTTATATTTTCCGCATGCACATTCATAATCTTTGACAGGTCCAAAAATTTTCTGGCAGAACAACCCATCGGTTTCCGGTTTCAAAGAATGATAGTTTATGGTTTCCGGTTTTGTCACCTCGCCATGGGACCAAGAAAGAATTTCTTCGGGTGACGCAATTGTCACACGTAATGCATCAAATTGTTCCCTGGTTTCAATTTGTCCAAATATCTTTTGCAACATATTTGCCATTTTTCTAAGCTCCTTACTTAGTGTTTTAAGTGTTAGTGTTTAGTGTTAGTGTTGGCCGTGGTTGGTAAAAATTACCAACCACTAACCACTTACACTATCCACTAATCAATCTTCTTTGGCGTCATCGCCAACCCCAATCCGCGCAGTTCGCGAACGAACACATTAAATGCTTCTGGCGTACCGGTTTGGATATCGTCACTGCCGGAAATGATGGATTCATACATCTTGTTTCGGCCGGCGATATCGTCGGATTTCACCGTCAACATTTCACGCAGCAGGTGTGCGGCACCGTGTGCCTCTAACGCCCAAACCTCCATTTCACCAAGACGTTGACCACCCATATGCGCCTTACCGGACAACGGTTGTTGCGTCACCAGCGAATAACTTGCGGTGGAACGCGCGTGAATCTTTTCATCGACAAAGTGGTGCAATTTCAACATATACATGACACCAACCGTCACCGGGCGGGCAAATTTTTCACCCGTCACACCATCGTACAGTGTGAATTGACCGGTTTCCGGCAATTTTGCCAATTTCAACATACGGCGAACATCTTCGGGTGTCGCGCCATCAAATGTCGGGGTTGCCATTGGAACACCATCACGCAACAATGCCGCATGGGCGCGAACCTCGGTATCGGTCATCTTGGCCAATTTTTCGGCCATATCTTTACCATAGATTTTGCCCATAATCGCACGCAAATCGTCGGTGACCGCGCGTTTTTGTTTGACTTCGTCCAAAACCGCACCAATTTGTTCACCCAATGCGCGCGCCGCCATACCAAGGTGGGTTTCCAAAATCTGGCCAAAGTTCATACGACTTGGCACACCCAACGGGTTCAAAACGATATCGACCGGGGTTCCATCTTCCATATGTGGCATATCTTCGATTGGAACAACGCGCGAAACGATACCTTTGTTTCCGTGACGACCCGCCATTTTATCACCCGGTTGCAATTTCATCTTGTGTGCGATGTAAACTTTGACTTCTTTCAATACACCGGCATTCAAAGAATTGCTTTCGGTTGCCTTTTCGATTTCGCGGTCGGCATTTTCATTCAACTGTTTCAGTTTAATGATATGTTGTTCACGCAATTCATCAATCTTGGCCTGGGCTTCTTTGTTGCTTACGACCAATTTTTTAACATCGACCGGTTTAATACCTTCAAAAACTTCACCCGTCAGTTTTTTACCAATAAATGGTTTCAAACTGCCGGTGCCAGATTCGATTGTATAACCTTCGGCGATTTGGAAAACCTGGTCTGCGAAACCTTTTTCGATGATAAGGATTTCTTCATCGCGGTCTTTATTGATTTTTTCAATCTTTTCCAATTCAATCATCTGGGTGCGTTCATCTTTTTTAACACCGTGACGTGTCAAGATGTTTACACCGATAACCGTACCTTCTTCGTTCGGACCAACACGCAGTGAAGTATCTTTGACATTCAATGCCTTTTCACCAAAGATGTTGCGCAATAACGCTTCTTCGGGGGTCAACAGTGTTTCAGATTTCGGTGAAACGTGTCCAACCAAAATGTCGCCCTGTTTCACGCGCGCACCGATATAGATAATACCGGATTCATCCAAATTCTTTAATGCTTCTTCACTGACGTTCGGAATATCGCGTGTCAAACTTTCCGGTCCCAATTGAGTATCGCGAACCTTGATTTCCTTTTCAACGATTTTTACAGATGTGTAAACGTCGTCACGGGAAATACGTTCGGAAATAACAATAGAATCTTCATAGTTATAACCACGCCACGGAACAAACGCCACCAAAACGTTGCGGCCCAACGCCAATTCACCATAGTTCATTGACGAACCGTCGGCAATAATGTCGCCCGCAGAAATACGGTCGCCGGCCTTGACCAATGGTTTTTGATGCAGAATTGTATCGTTATTGGAACGTTCATATTTTTCCAAATTATAAATATCCACACCAGTCACGACATTGCGGCTGTTCATACATTTAACCACAATACGTTTTGCGTCGGCGGATTCAACGATACCACTGTGCTTTGCAACCTTGCCCGTACGGGAATCACGTGCAACCTCGCGTTCTATACCGGTACCAACCAACGGCGTTTGAACACGCATCAGAGGTACGGCCTGGCGTTGCATATTCGACCCCATCAAAGCACGGTTCGCGTCGTCGTTTTCAACGAACGGAATCAATCCAGTGGAAATTGACACCACCTGGCGCGGTTCAACGTCAATCAGGTCGATTTCTTCACGCGGAACACGGGTAAATTCACCATCGACACGCGCCGTAACCAATTCTTCGGTCAAAACGCCCTTGTCATTTGTTGGGGTGTTACCCTGGGCGATTTTATGACCCAATTCTTCGTCCGCGGTCAAATAGACCATTTTGTCTGTAATCTTACTTTTTTCGACAACATAGTATGGTGTTTCGATAAATCCGTACGGGTTCACACGCGCATATGATGCAAGGTGGTTAATCAAACCAATGTTTGCACCTTCGGGTGTGTTAATTGGGCACAAACGACCATAGTGTGTTGGATGAACGTCGCGGACATCGATACCGGCACGTTCACGGTTCAAACCACCGGGACCCAATGCAGAAATACGACGTTTGTGTTCCAATTCAGACAACGGATTGTACGCGTCCATAAATTGGGACAACTGACTGGTTCCCAAGAATTCCGCAACCAAAGACATCAATGGGTTTACATTAACAACATCTTGCGGTTGCATTGTTGCAATATTCGGTGAAGACAACGCTTCGCGGACCAATCTTTCGATACGAACCATACCGGTACGGAAATTTTGTTCCAACAATTCGCCAACCGTACGAACACGACGATTTGACAGGTTGTCGATATCATCAATCGTATCTTTGTGGTCGATAATGTTGGTCAAAGTCTTCAATACCGCCAAGAAATCATTTTTGGTAAGCAGTCGTTCATCTTCCGGTTTTTTCCCAGAATCGATTTTCAAACGCTTGTTCATTTTGAAACGACCAACCGGTGACAAATCATAATATGCCGCTTCGAAACCTTGACGCAGGAACAGGTTGATTGCCGCCTCAAGCGTCGGGCGTTCACCCGGACGGATGATGTTATAGATTTCAATCAACGCCTCTTCACGATTTGTTGTTTTATCTGCAACCAATGTATTCCGCATATGTGCGGTTATTGTTGTGTTATCAATCGAAATCAAAGATATTTCTTTGATACCCAATTTTTCAATGTCACTCAAAACTTCTTCGGTAATTTCGGTACCGGCCGGATAGATAACATCCGCACCAGACATAATCGGGTCAAACAAATATTCGCCAACCAACGCATCCGGCAATATACCGAATTCTTTGGATGCAGTGACAATCTTGTTCAAACGTTTCGCGTTCAAACGATCGCCCTTGTTCGCCAATTCTTTCTTATCTTTGGGATTGATTAAGTCATAATTCAAACGATATTTGTCCAAACCTTCGAACACAGATGTTTCACCAATCCACATTTTGCCATTTGTTTTCAACGGAATGCGTTTATAGAACACCGACAAAATTTCTGAATCGGACATACCGCTGATTTTTGTGTTACGCGGTTCGGCAATCCATTTCTTTTCATCTTCCGCGCACGGCAGGCAACGCAACAACACGGTCGCCGGAATTTTGCGGCGACGGTCAATACGAACATAAATTATGCCCTTGGATTCTTCAAAATCAATCCATGAACCGTGTTCTGGAATGATACGCGCAGTATACGTAATAGGATTCCCAGCGACCTTGGCTTCCTTGGTGGTTGCGAAAACCACACCTTGGGTACGATGCATTTGGGAAACGATAACGCGTTCAACACCCGATGCAATAAAACTGCCGCGTTCGGTCATAAGCGGTACTTCGCCCATAAAGATTTCTTGTTCTTTGATATCACGCAAAGACTTTTTACCGTCTTCGGCGACATCCCACAAAATTAATCTTAGTTTCAATTTTAATTTGCTGGAATATGTCATCTTGCGTGCAAGGCATTCTTTCACATTGTATGCCGGCTTTTCCAAATTATATTCCACAAATTCCAATTCGGCGGCCCCCGCATAATCCTTGATTGGGAACATAGAAGTGAATACACTTTGCAACCCCTTATTTTTACGATTTTGGGGTGCAACATCGGCCTGCAAGAAATCCCGATAGGAATTGTATTGTATTTCTATTAAATCAGGAAGCGGAGTTTGCAAAAAACTTTTACCAAAAGATTTTCTAAGTTTCTGGATGACTGCCATGGGTTTTAATCCTTTTTTTTATGCGTTTTGCAAACGAAACTATTGCGTATACTTTCTTTACGCCCATTGCCCGCCCTAATGATTTGCCTCATTGGGCGGGCACGGACGCGTCACAGAAAACCGTGACACATTTTTTGAACCATACCGGTTCAGGGTTTGGAATAATTATTTCAATTCCACTTTTGCACCGGCTGCTTCGATGGTGGCCTTCATTTTTTCGGCTTCATCTTTTGCAACGGCTTCTTTCACAGCCTTTGGTGCGGATTCAACCAAAGCCTTGGCTTCGGTCAATCCCAAACCTGTGATATCTTTGACTGCCTTGATAACCGCCAATTTGTTTGCGCCGACATCGGTCAGAACAACATCAAATTCGGTTTTTTCTTCGGCCGCAGCCGCCGCAGGACCCGCCGCCACAGCAACCGCCGCAGCCGCGCTAACGCCCCATGTTTCTTCCAACGCCTTGGACAGTTCGACTGCTTCCATGACGGTCAATTTTGACAATTCTTCAACTAATTTTTGAATGTCTGCCATTTTTTACTCCTTTGTATCGGAAAACATTTCCGATGTTTATTGATTCTTTTTTCCATACTCTGATGAAACACGTGCAAGGCGCGAACCCGGTTCGACCAAGATACGCGCGATTGTACCACGAATTTCCAACAGTGACGGAAGCTTGGATAATTGCACAATGTCGTCCACACCCAAAACACCCGCGTCCATTTTACCACCAACGATGGTCAGGTTTGGATGTTCTTCGGCGAATTTGACCAAAACCTTGGTCACCGCCAATCCATCGGTTGCAACGGCAACCGCGGTCGGGCGTTTCATCAAATCAGACACAGGCGCGAAATCGGTATCTTGCAATGCCAATTTCATCAAACGATTTTTGACAACTTTGAAAACCGAAACCAACGGGCGCAATTCATTGCGCAGGCTTTCCATTTCTTTCACGGTAAGCCCGTGGTTTTCAACGACAAAAACGCCGTTTGCATCTTGAAGAGACGACTGCAACGCAGAAATCAAGTTTGACTTTTCTTCGCGTTTCATCTTTTTACCCTTACTTCTTGGTTTATATGCGAACACATAAACCAACCTTTGTTAAACTTTCCATCCGGTTTTGCCCGGGATGGGACCATTTTCCGTCCCAAAGAATTTTTCTTTGTCTATGATGGAAATTAAGCGTTTTACTGCACCATCAGTCTCGGACAGAAATCTTGTTTGTGGTTTATGACACGCGCCATAAACCACATTTATTATTTTGCATCAATTTGCAGACCCGGACCTTGGGTTGTCGCAACCGCAATACCCAAGATATATTGACCCTTGGTTGACGCCGGTTTAACCTTTTTCAATTGTTCAATCAATGCATTCGCATTTTCGACCAATTTTTCGGTTGAAAACGACATTTTACCAATGCCTGCATGAATAATACCGTTCTTTTCGGCACGATATTCGATTTGACCCGCCTTGGCATTTTTCACCGCCGCCGCAACATCATTGGTCACCGTTCCCAATTTCGGGTTAGGCATTAAGCCCTTTGGCCCCAAAACACGTGCAACCTTGGACATTTTCGGCATCATATCAGGTGTCGCGATAACACGGTCAAAATCAATTTGACCCGCGGCAACTTTTTCAATCAAATCTTCGCCACCAATGACATCGGCACCGGCCTTTTCGGCTTCGTCCGCTTTGTCATTTGTGAATACGGCGACGCGAACCTTTTTGCCCGTGCCATTCGGCAAAGACAACATTCCGCGAATATTTTGATCGGCCTTGGTCACGTCAATAGACAAACGAACCGCAATTTCCAATGTTTCATCGAATTTTTTTGATGTGAACGGACGCAACGCATCAATCGCATCTGCGAAAGAATATGTTTTTGCGGTATCTAAATCCGCCCATGTTTTTTGTCTTTTTGTAATTTTCATGGCTTAATCCTCCACCTTTACACCCATTGAACGGCATTGACCCGCGACGATGTTCATCGCAGATTCAATGGTAGAGCAATTCAAGTCCGGCATCTTATTTTCCGCAATTTCCCGGATTTGTGCCTTGGTGATTGTACCAACAAAGTCACGACCCGGTTTATGCGAACCGATTTTCAATTTCAACGCCTTTTTAATATAGTAAGAAACCGGCGGCAATTTCATAATGAATTCGAAACTGCGGTCCGTATATACGGTAATAATGCACGGAATTGGCATACCCGGTTCTTTATCAGACGTTTTATCGTTAAATTGTTTGCAGAATTCGGCGATATTAACACCCGCCGCACCTAACGCCGGCCCAATTGGTGGCGCAGGATTTGCCTGTTTTGCGGGGACAACAAGTTTCACAATCCCCTTAAGTTCTTTTTTTGCCATTTTTCATCCTTTTGTTTTTGGATTCGTGGTGCGATGTGGCGCATCTTCCACGGTTTGTTTCGCGTGCATTTCACACGCCCGCCGATTTTTCAAATCGGTTAAACTCTTTCGACCTGTTCAAAATCCAGTGAGACACTGGTTTCACGACCAAATACCAAAATCGTGACAGTCATTTTTTGCTTTACATTATCAACTTCGGATACAACACCATTAAAGTTCGCAAACGGTCCATCGATAACATGAACTTCTTGGCCAACTTCGTATACCATATCGTCTGGGACGGTGCTGCCCTCTTCTACCTGTTTCAACAAACGGCGTGCTTCTTCTTCACTGACCGCGACCGGTTTTTGACGCGCGCCCAAGAACATTACAACCTGGGGCATCAATTTCACCAACGAAAATGTTTCGTTATTCATAACCATTTGGACAACGATATAACCCGGGAAAAATTTCTTTTCGGTTTTCACGCGTTTACCGGCCTTGATTTCCGTCACTTCGCGTGTCGGCACCAAAATTTCACCAAAATACGCATTCAGGCGTCGTTTATCAATTTGTTCGCGCAGGTTGCGTGCAACTTTGTCTTCGCACCCCGTATGAACATTTACAACAAACCATTGCATTTTATCTTCCATTATCATTCCCTTTGGCAAACCCGTATTAGAAAATCCACCCAACCAGTGCGTTTAGAATGCTGTCCACTACAAAGAAAAACAATGCGGCAAGACCGGAAAACACCAGAATCATAATGGTTGCGCGTACAACCTCGGCACGGGTTGGCCAAACAATTTTGAACCATTCCGCCCGGACACCACGTATAAAATCCATTATTTTTTTCATTGACGCACCAATTTCCCTTTATTTTTAACATCCGGCGTGCATCCACCCCATTTTTTATGGCAGGGGCAGAAGGAATCGAACCCTCATCTGCGGTTTTGGAGACCGATGTTCTACCATTGAACCATGCCCCTGTATCCACGACAAACCCGCGCATTTCCGCGCATTTGGTTCGAACGCACACCCAATATTCTGACCAAGATTAGCACACATTATCAGAAAATCAAGCGCAAATATTATAAATATTTTGTAAATTCAAGGCAAGTGTTTTTTTGGTGGCCGGTGGTTGGTTCCGCTTTCGCCTTTCGGGACTCGGTAGACAAGGGTTGGTGGATAGGTCACCGCCGGGAAGGGTTTGTACAGAGTGGTCGATTTAATCGTACCTTTTTGTCCAGTACTTTTTTACAAAAATGTTTTTCAGTAATTTCAATATGTTATGTTTTAGCATAAGTACTGGTCAAAAAGGTACCTTTAATGCCATAATATATTCGTATAAAACAAGCAAGAAAAGGAAGGGATCCCGGCCTAGACCACCCACAAAAAACTTCGTTTTTTGCGGGACCCGGGCGCCGGGATGACGACAAGCAAAAAGGAAAATGGGAGGAATATTATGAAACAAGCATTATTCATTGGTGCATTTGCATCCGTTTTAACATTAAACGCATTTGCGGATACAACATCATCAACCGTCACATCAAAAAACTATGTTGATGCCGCGGACGCATTAAAGCAAAATAAAATTGATGCAACCGGCGCAAACTTTACAAACGGCAGTGTTGTTGAAACAACGTCCACCCCGGGCGTTGTTACCCAACGCGCAATTTTTAATCCAGAAACGGGCCTTGATGAAAACGAGGGAGTAGTTTCCGGTCACGAAGGCGACCTGGTGACGGCGGGCTTGATTGTTCCGGCCGTGGGTGGTTTATATCAGCAGATAAGTGTGCTGCACGACCAGATGGATAATTTTGGCAATTATATACCACAAGATGGATTTTATCAACAACGCGCTATGACACCACCAAAGTGTGCTGAAACAGCATCAAACGGGGATTGTTTATTATGGAGTATTGGAAGTGTAATTGATGTATTTTCACCAAACGATAGGAAAGATGTCTGTTCACTAGATGGTGAGACATGCCGCGATGCCAGCACTTGTTGTGGCGGCGGCTGTAACCCAAACACCCATACATGCTATACTGAACTGATGTAACGATAAAAAATGGTTGCGGTTGCAACCATTTTTTATTGACAACAAATACTTACAAAAATCATCAAAAAAACACTTGCATTGGGTGTAAATATTTTTCTACAATCGTTTTAAGTAAAGGGAGAATTGTGCCGTGCAAAACCGCATAGAACCGCCGGTTTTATTATCAAGATTACTTACTTTCGTGTTCGCCGGGTGCGTGGTGGTGGTCTTTGTGATGTTTATGACATTGGAAAAAATGTTTCCACTGAATCGGCCCGAGGTGTTTTTTATTACATCAAAACCCGAAGGTGCGTCGGTTATTCAAATTACTGAATTACCGCCGAACGACCAAAATCTTGAGGCTTATCGCAAGGCGTTCGTTATGGAATATGTCCGCGCGCGCAATGAAATTGAACAAAATATGTCGGTTATGCGTCAAAAATGGGGCAACAGTGATGGTGTTGTTGCCGCGTGGTCTACGACCGATGTATATAATGCGTTCCAAAAAACCGGATTATATCACGCGATTTTAAGTGACTATCCGGATTTCGCGTTCAATTGTGTTGTGAATTTCCGTGGGCAACCGTTGCAATTGAAAAATAATTTGTACACGGTAAAATTTGAATATTATTGTTCAGATAATAATGGACAAACCGACAAAAAAGATTATACAATCTTGGTAGGAATTACATTAAGTGACGACACACAAATTAAATGGGCGGAACGTTTGAACAATCCATTGGGTATCAAGGTTTCGCGATATACGGTCGAAGGTGGTGGCGGTGACCCACTGGACACGGTATATAAATAATAAATTGTGGGTATGAAAGACAAGGGAAAGGAATATGAATCTGACAAAATTGTTTGGTGTAAAAGTATCTTTAATGGGCGCGATTGTCGCCTTGGTCGTATTTGACGCGAACGCCGTGAACTATGGTGTACAAAGCGCGTGGGACAACCCAAATGCAAATATGGCATCGGGCAGTATCAAACCCGGATATGCGCAACTGTCTTGGGATGCGGGTACGGTTTTGCCGATAAAACTGCGCAATGGAATGGTGACCATGGTGAATTTGCCGGTGGGCGAACAAATTGAAGAAGCGATTGTTGGTAACGATGGTTATTTTTCAATTGATGCGACCCAGGGCGGACGCACAATGTATATTACCCCGGCGTCTGATAATATGGGGTCCGATACAAATCTGATTGTGACGGGAAAGTCGGGGAATGTTTATACATTCTATCTGCGCAGTGAACCGGCGAACGCATCAGAAATCACATATTCCCAGGTTGATGTTTCTTTGGATGGTGGCGCACGGTTGCCGTCGAATATGGCGGTGGCGGGAACACCGGCGGGTGGGGCCATGAATTCCATATTCAAAAAGACACCGGCGAAAAGCGGCACGATTGGTGTTGACGGTGAAGACTATGATTGGATTAAAACAATGAAAATCGATCCGTCCGAATTTCGTTTTGATTTAGATATATTTGTTCCAAACCCGGATGATTATGTTATTGCACCGGAACGCGTGTGGCGCGACCGTGTATTCACGTATATTGATTTTGGCGACAAGGTTATTTCTATGACACAAAGACCGGTCGTGTCGCTTTTGGTCGAAGGTGGCGAATCGCCCGTTGGATTCCGTACAGATGGTGAAGACGGCAGATTATTGATTGTCGAGGCGGTCGGCGATATGGTTCTGCGCAGTGGTCAAAGAATTGTTTGTATTAAAAAACGTTCTAAACCGTTCTTGATTGCCGACACCGCCAGTGTTATGGCATTGGCCGAGGCAAATGTTGCGCAGAGTATGTTATCGGGGCAATCGTTGAATAATGTATTGTACACCGCGGACCAGGTTGCAATTCAAAACGGGTACGGTAATTATACAACCACACCAACATACATAAACAATGTCACACCGGTTCAAAACGGAATTAATGTCACCGTGCCGGCGGCGACATCGGGCGCAATGATGATGAATATGTATGGCACGCCAAGTGGTGGCAGTTCGACCGGATTAACGATGTTGCCAACCGCGCGGAATACGGCCGGTGCGTATTTACCACAATCTAATATCCCGCTTATCACCACAAACCAAAGTGGTGTTGCCGTTGAATTAAAGTCGGATACCAGTGTCAAGGCATTGGATGATTACTGGGCAGATTTGATGGCACGGTTCAGTGGTAACGATGGTCAGGGTTTATTGACCAAATACAAAGACAGCGTGTTCTATGCAGTTGATGAACAGGGTGTCGGCGAATTGGGCGCAACATCTTCGGCGGCGCGTCTGTACCGTCTGCGTATCGGGCCGATGCCGGATATTGATACCGCGCAAAAACTTTGTGACCAATTGTTAAAGTTCAGTGGTGCCAGTTGCCAGGTGGTTCGTATTCAATAGTGTGTAAAGGTACGGTGGGTCGTTATGAGTAAAATCGGTGAGCAGTTTTCAGAATTTCGCAAAACCACACCACGTTATGTCCAATGGATATTGTTGGCGGCGGCAATCGTGATTGTTGTTGTGTTGTTGATGATGCTTATCGGCAATCGCAAGGCACAACGTGTTATCATTGACCCGGAATCTTTGCCACCCACGCCAGAACTGATTATCACCCCCGATGCACCGGTTGATTGGTCTGATACGGTTGTTGGTGAAGTCCGCGAAGCAGAATTCTTTATTTCTGCGAACACGCGTGTCCAGGTGACCAATGTTGTTGTTCGTGTTGAAGGTGATACAAACGATGCCGTTGGAATTTCTGCAACCGAAACATGCAAAAACGACCAAACCATCATAGAGCAGAATGTGCCCTGCATCATAAATATCAAATTTCAACCGGAACATCCAATAAATACAACCGACGCAAATGTCGCAATTACGTGGAGTGCGTTTGAAACCGGGGCCGAAGTCGATAATCCAAAAGCCATAACATTGGTTATCGGTGCACGTGACAAACCGGTGTCGCGTGCGGATACGCCCACACCGGTAACCGAACCAGAACCGGTGCCGGATGAACCAGATGATTATGGTTATGATACGGATTTTCAAGAAGATTTGAACGATATTGCATCGCCAATCAGTTTTAATGATGCCGCATATAATGCGCCGATTGCCGCCACGCCACGCAATATGTTCAAAAACAATTGTTCTGATTTTGCGTTTCCGGCATATAACACCGCCGGTATTCAATCGGGTTGGATAAAACCGATGGGTGGCGCGTATTATTATCATCCTTTTTCTGATACAAACTGTGACACGCCGACGGGAATTTATAATGCCGATACGGGATATATTATGGATATAAATAATCCAACACGCAAAATTGGGTCTGATTCTGAACATGTGCGTTTTGTGGTAAGTGACCGCCTGCCCCGTCTTGGTGGTGGTTCGACCCGCAGAAGCGTCACACGCGCAGAACAATTGACACGTGCAGAAATGGATTCTTTGGGTGCAACGACTTTGGCTATGCCCACCCAGGCACGCAGCCTTAAAGGTGAAAAGGCGAAACGCATAGAATTAAAAAAACAAAAAACCAGCGAATTCAAAGGATACAGCGGTTCGAATAAACCGGTGGTATCAAGTCGCCCATATGACCGCAGTTTTGTGCTGCGTCAATACAAACCAATTCCTGCAACAATCGTGTCGGATATCCAGGCAGATTCTAAATTACTGGAAAGTGGTTTGCCGGTGCGTGCAACGGTTGACCGTAATGTTTATTCTGATAATGGCCGCACGGTTATTATTCCAACCGGAACATTGATGTTGGGTTATGTGACGGGGGATTTACCGGGACCGTACAAGGCGGTTGGACGTATGCAAATAAAATGGTATCAATTTATTCGCCCCGATGGTGTGGAATTTAACTTTACCGACGATGGTAAACAACCTTTTGCCGCCGATTCCCAAGGACGCAAGGGTGTCCCCGGCCACGGCAGCACGGATTACCTGCAACAATTTGTTATGCCGATGTTAACCGCGATTGTGCCGGCGGCGGTGAATATGATTGCACCTATATCTGATGCATTTGTGAATCAAATTGATTTGGATAATAATACCGTTGTGCAATCGGGTACGGTGCGTTCATCCGAATTGGCCAAGAACGAGATTATTACCGCGTGGAATAATGTCGCAACAAAATTATTGGTGGATTTAATGGATAATACGACACCGCCGTTTTCGATTGCCGCCGGTACACGCATCACTGTGTTTTCACCGGTTGACCTGTTGGTCACATGTGGTCAAGAAGATGGGGATACACGTAAATGTGCATTGGCACCATATGCAACCGAAGATGAAGCCGGACGCCCAGAACGCGGTGAAAGACCCGATATAGATTATGCCAAAGCGGAAGACAGTCGTACCGTAGATGAATTGATTGGTCAGGTTAGATCAATGATGATGTCTTCTTTGAAAAAAGACTGTTGTGATTGCGATGATGATTCGTGTGTCGCCAGTTATGATAAACGCAATGATGCGATATGTCGTGAATATAACTTTACGACGCTGGATTTCTATTGCCGTTCATTTGCAACATACGATGCGATAAATAATGCAAAGCAAAAGGCCGTGTTTGAAAATCAAAAAAGTGCTTCTAATCAGAACAGTGTCGCAAGTACGGGCGGCCCAAATACCCAGGCATATAATGAACAGGTTTTGGGATTGAAATACAATGACGATGGTTCAATACAAAATCCATTCAAAAAGACCTCGTCCGCATCTTCTGCACCAAAGCAAGACACTTCGATTGTGACGTGTGATGGTGGGGCGGCACCGGATATGAATGGATGCTGTCCGGGTGAAACATATACAGATATGGGCGATCAAGGATTTAATTGCTGTCCGGATGCCGGGGGTGATTGTTTCCCGCCAATAGAGTTGTAGCGAGGGAATAAAAAAACGCAAGCCGCCATTTATGGCGGCTTTTTTAATCAAAAGGATTTGATATGACATAATACATTGTTTTGATTTACGACCAAAATATATGTGGCGCAATTTTTGCGCCTTTTTTTATAAAACGACCTATCACGCGATTCGCAAAGCATAAAAATAATATCTTATACGAATCGCAAATCCCGGGTCAAATTCAATTGTTGGTTGTAATTGTTTATTTTGGTCAAGTGCATAATTTATACCAAATTGAGAACGTCAACAAACAAGGAGAAAAGATTATGACGGAAATACAAGCAAAATATACATCCGAAAAATTTCAAAACGCGGAACAGATTTGGTTCTGGTTTTTGTATTCTAAATCGGTACGAAATGATATAGGCCAAAACAATGGGCGCGCATCTACGCGACGCGTGTGTGAATTGGTTGATGTCGAAACATTGATTACAAAATTGTATTTATCTGGAAAATTAACAGATGCGCAATTGGCGGTAATGAAAGAATTTGGTGATCGTCGTCGCGCCCCACATCAATATGTATGGCGTGAAAATCACGCCGCCGCAATTTGGAATAACGCAATGAATACTTTGGACGCGGCCGCACGCGCAAAAGGTTGGATTGAATAAAGGGGGGGTATAATGGTTATAATTGCATTTGCACCAAAATCTTCAAAATGCTTGCCAAACATATTTTGTAAAAATTTCAAACACTGTGCGGTCTTGGTTCGTGCCCACAAAGGTTTTATAATGTATCAATTTTCATCACATAAGAATGTATCGAAAATTGTCATTCATACACGCGATATACGAATTTTATGTTTGCACAGTTGGCGTTTTATTTATATTCCATGTGAAATAAATCCATATTTTGACCCAGGTGCGTCATGGACATGCGTAAATATGGCAAAGTGCGCAATTGGGATGCGTGCGCCATTTGTGCAAACACCGGACGCATTGTATAAAAAATTATGCGATTAAAAAATTCCCCACATTTGTGGGGAATACCTATTTTTTATTCAAATTTTTTTTAATTATGTATGTTTGGAATATTCCAAATATATTCGAAACCGTCCAATACAGAACCAAACCCGCCGGCATCCACGCAAACATTACCGCAAATATTATCGGCAACCATTTCATCACACGCGTTGTCGCCGCCATCGCATCATTTGTCGGTGCATTTTTATTCTGGCGACCCGATTGTAAATACTGTTGCAACCACATTGTTGCACCCATCAATATCGGCAATATGAAATATGGGTCCATTGCCGCCAAATCGTGAATCCATAAAAACCCGGCATTTCGCATTTGGACCGATACCAATAACGCCTTGTACAACGCAAAGAAAATTGGAATTTGAATCAGCATCGGCAAACATCCCGACATTGGCGAAGTCTTGTGTGTGCGATATAAATTCATCATTTCCATTTGCAGGCGCGCTTTGTCATTTGCATACAGTTTTTGTATGCGTTGCAATTCCGGCTGCATCCGTTGCATCGCGATTGACGACGCATAAGATTTACGCGTCAACGGCCACATCAGCAACCGCAATAATATTGTCATCAATATAATTGCAAGCCCGTAATTCATCACCAATGCATTTAACGCATTCAGCACCCACAACATTGGACGCGCCAAGAACCAGAACCACCCATAATCGATTGTTTCATCAATTCCGCCAATCGTTGTTGCCGCCGCATCCAATATCCGTTGGTCACGCGGGCCGGCAAATATTGTTGTTGTAAATACGCCTGTATCATTTGGCGCGACGCGTACGGGCGCGGCGGATGTATCAGTGACATATTTATCCGTAATAGATTTTGCACGCATAGTCTGGTCAGGTGATGCGATATTCGCAACCGTTTCCCAATATTGGTCTGCAAACCCGATGAAACCATTTGTTGTGGAATATGCATATGATTTCTTGGACAATTTATTCCAATCTGTATAACGAACCTTGGAATTGGCATTCATAATCGCCCCGGTTGCAACGCCTGCAGAATTTGATTTCCCGGAACGCACAATTCGCGCATACGGCGCAAATAAAATTTCGTGTTTTGTTTTATTTTCAACCGTATCTGTCACCGTAATTAAATAACCATCAACCGTTATTGAACGCGAAAATACGACACCATCGACATTACGCCAACGCATTGTGTCACCCGTTTGTTGCCACAGTGTTTTCGCATCGGGCGCGGTTGTACCGGTTGCGGCCAGGCCAATTTCCAGGTAATCGCCATTATCACCCAACAGAGTCACACGGTCGACATCACCGGTATCGGCGGTTGCGGCAAAATCGTTCAGTGCAACATTCGATATACGCAATCCTTGCACATTTGCCGTGATTTTATCCGAAGATATTTCATTTACCGGGACATTCGATACATCGGTTGCGATTATCGCGTTTTCGGTGTCTGTTGGCGCAGGCATATTTTTTGGTGCCATCCACATACTGAACAACCACCAAGTTCCCAAGAATAAAATTCCCCACCACAGAAAATTACCCAAACGAGATTTTGGTCGTGCACCATCCGCCGCAGATTTATTTGCGTTCCACATATTAAACCCAGAATTATTATCTAAATATTTTACCATTAAATTACCCCTTGATATTTTTCAAACATTTGCGACGTGCAATCCACCAATTCAAAATGTAGAACACCACACCAATCGTAATAAACATATCGGCAACATTGAATGCCGGCCAATGAAGCGCACCAATATGAAAATCCAAGAAATCGATCACCGCGCCAAAACGGATTCTATCGATTAAATTTCCCAATGCGCCACCGATGATTAAAACCATTGGTGCAACCTCGTACGATTTGGCACGACGCAATAAATAATAAATCAACAACGCGATTATCACGCCCGTTGCAATAATCATTATCAACGGCGCGTTATCGCCAACCGCACGAAACATTGAAAATGCCGTTCCCGGATTCCAAGTAAAAACTATATTAAAGAAATTTGTCACACGCGCCATCAAATATGGCACCGGCACAACCGACCACGCCGGTCCAAAAACAAACGCCGAACCCGTGATTAAAAACAACAATATCCCCTTGGCAATTTGATCCAACACAATTACACAAAAAATGCCGGCAAATATTTTTAACATTCTTTTCATTTTCTTTCCTTTTGAATACCCGATGAATATAGCAATATATACGCATAAAATCAAACATAAAAAATGCCCGGTTGGGCATTTTTCGTTTAAAATAAATTTTAATTATTTGTATCTGTGATTGCATTATCCAATTCAGAATAATTTTCACTGCGCATTTCTTCCAAAAGACTTGATACAACACTGTCCGAAACACCCAATTGCCCAAGCACACCGCGCGCCAACATTAATGAAGATTCTATGGTTTCGGGCCACGCCTCTTGGACACCTTCTTTTAACAACTGACGCGTTTCGGTTAAATTGCGTGCGCGCGCAAAAACCTTGACTCGCGGGGCGACACTGCGCACACTTAAAACCGCGTTGCGTGCCGTATTCGCATTGTCCAGTGCGACAACAACCGCGCGTACACGACGCGAATTCAGGCCAAAATCACGCAAAACACTGGCATTTGTACTGTCGCCATAGAAAACATTATAACCGTTTTCACGACCCAACATAACCGCGTTCACATTCAAATCCAATGCGACATACGGAATCTTGCGCGTTCCCAAAACATAGGCAATAATTTGACCAACACGCCCAAAACCACAAATTATGACTTCGGGTTGAACATTGTTTCCATCGCCATTTAATTGACGGGTGCGTGCACGCGCAAACCATTTGGTTGAACGCATAATTCGGTCGTGAATCGCCAACAAGAACGGTGTCGAAACCATTGACAATATTATTACCGCGGTCAAAATTTCTTGGTGTGCCGGGGGTACGGCAGAAATGCCACTGGTCTTCATGGTTTGAAACATCAGCAATGCGAATTCACCACCTTGGCTTAATACCAACGCAATCAATCGTGCATCGTGCAATGGGATATTCCGAACGCGCGCAACCATAAACAGTGCCGTGAATTTAATCACAACCAATGCAACCATACCCAATACCACAATATACCAATTCGACAATAACACATCCAGGTTCAAACCCATACCCAATGACACAAAGAACAAAGACAAGAACAATAATGCATAAGGCGCAATTTCTGCGCGAACCTGATGATTGTATATTGTTTCAGACATTAACATACCCGCCAAAAACGCGCCCAAACCCGCCGGCAGACCCATCAAATCCATTATCACCGCCCAAAGCACGATGTTTAACATTACCACCAACAAAAACGCCTCGCGCGATTTTAATTTTGATACGCGACGCATCAACGGATTCAACACAAACCGGCCAATTACAACAACACCAAAAATCAATGTGACGGATGTGACGGCAACATCTATTAGCGTCGCACCAAAATTAAACGAACGCCCGGCGAACACAGGCAACATAGCCAACAATGGAATTGATAATAAATCTTGGAACAACAATATAGAAAATGTTTGATGCCCCATACCCGTATTTAACTGATTTCTGTCCGTTAATAATTGCAGGTCTTCGGATGTACTGGACATCGCCAACAACAAAGATACGGTTATCACACCCATTATCGACCACGGTGTTATACCAACAAGAATTGGAAACAACATTACCGCGACCATTAAAACCTGGGCCGCGCCAAAACCAAATATTGTGCGCCGCATTTTCCACAGACGCTTCATATTTATTTCCAAACCGATATTAAACCATAAAAATAAAATTCCCAAATCACCCAAAAATGTCCACGTAGAATTTACCTGGAATAAATCCAACACGAACGGTCCAGAAATTATGCCCGCCAATAAAAACGCAACGATTGCGCCAATGCGCATTGTGCGCAGTAAAAATACCAACACAAAAATCATTGCAAAAAATATCAAAACAGATAAAGACATCTCTCTCCCCTAAACTCTGAAATGATTATAGCAAAAAAATATATAACCTATGCAACCAGTTTTTTAGAAATTTCTAAAAATTTTTCTGGTGTTATGTCTTCTGCGCGTTCTGTGCCATTCAATCCGAAAATATTCCAATCAACATCACGCATAATTCCGCGAATCATTTTCCTTCGCATTCCAAAAAGTTTGCCGGTTAAATTTTCAATGGCATTTATGTCACCAATATTTTTTATCTTGGATGCGTTTGGAATAATTTGTACAACCGCACTTTCCACACGCGGACGTGGCACAAACGCGGCACTCGGCACACCAAACAAAATCTTGGCATCCGCAATCAATGATGTTAACACCGCCAATCGACCATATGCATCATCACCCGTTTTTGCAACAATTCTTTCTGCGACTTCGCGCTGAAACATTAATGTCATAGATTTTATCGGTACCCCACGCGCAATATCGTGCAACCAATTTATCAATAATTCTGTACCGACATTATACGGCAAATTTGCACAGATAGAAAATTCACCGCCCGCAATTTTTTCCATATCGACCCGCAACGCATCATCGTAAACAACATCAAAACGCCCGTCGGCGACCGCGACAATCTGCGATAAAATTGGTTCGGTGGTTTTATCTTTTTCAATCGCAATCAATTTGCGCGCACCCGCAAGTAATAACGCACGCGAAAGTCCACCCGGGCCCGGCCCAACCTCAACCACCGTGGATTTTTCTATATTCGGAACACTGCGCGCAATGCGACCCGTTAAATTCAAATCAAACAAAAAATTTTGCCCGAATTGCTTTTTGGGTTCCAATCCAGATTCCCGCATCATTTCGGAAACCGGTGGCAAAGATTTCAATTTATCCGTCATATCGCACGCCGTCCCCCAAACGCCAAAGAAAGTGTCCCATCATCTATGTAATCTAAATCGCCACCCAAAGGCACACCGGACGCCAATTCTGTAAACTGCACATTTGTATTTGTAAGTGTCGAAATAATATATTGCTGGGTCGTTTTGCCTTCGACCGTATTTGGTAATGCAAAAATTATTTCCTGTATTTTTTCATCCGCGATGCGCTTTTGTAAACTTTTCAAATTCAAATCTTCGGGTGTCACACCGGCAACCCCCGATAACATTCCGCCCAATATATGATAACGACCGCTAAACACACCCGATTTTTCCAATGTCCAAACATCGGACAGGTCGCGTACGATGCACAGCATTCCATTTGCACGCGTCGCATCGCGACAATATTCACACATACCATTTGTTCGGTCTGTTAAAATACCGCAATTTGGACACGGGCAAACATTTTCGCGCGCATCGGTTAATGCGTCTATCAATTTATCTATGCGACCGGTTTTATCTTGAAGCAATCCCAACACAATGCGTCGTGCCGCACGATTTCCAACGCGCGGCAACTTTGCAAATTGTTTAATAAGTTTCTCGATTTTTGGATTCATCGTTCACATCATAGCAATCAATGAAACACATAGCAATCAATTCCGGCACCAACCGCACGATTTTTTAATTCATTCGCCGCAGATTCGGAAAGCCCACCGACACGCACGCGATAAAGCCCGGTTCCCGTCGGTTCAATATACCCGTTTGCCCCAAGTGTGTTCTTAACACGCGCCAACATAGAATTCGCCGCATCGGTTGATGAAAACGCCCCAAATTGAACGCCCACACCGCCACGCGCGGCAACCGCCGGTGCATCGGTCGCATATTTTTGAACAATTGGTGAAGACACCGGTGCAGGTTCGGTTTTTATCGGTGTTTGTGGCGTTTGTTTTACGACCGCCGGTGCACCGCGATTCAAGATTTCAAACCCGCGATTCAACATACGAACCGAAACATCCGAACGCACATCTTTGTTTTCTGCGCCCAACACAACAGAAATCAAACGGTGCCCATCACGCGTCGCCGTCGCAACAAGCGAATATTTTGATTTATTTGTGAATCCGGTTTTCATACCGTCACACCCCGGATATGTCCCAAGCAACCGATTTCCGTTTGTATATGTTTTACCATTGTATGTCCAAGAACGAATTCCAAAATATTTCCAATATTGCGGAAAATGTTTATATACCGCCATAGACAACAACGCAATATCGCGCGCAGTTGATAATTGGTCATCATCTGGCAAACCCGAAGAATTTTCAAAATTTGTCCGCGACAATCCAATCTCACGCGCGACCCGTGTCATCAACGATGCAAATGTACCCTCTTTCCCACCTTTCAGGTTTTCCGCCAACACCCGTGCAACATCGTTTGCACTGTGCACCGCCAGTGCGGTAATCGCGTCTTCGACACGAATTTTTGAACCGGCGGCCAGGCCCAATTTCACCGGTGCAGCGGATGCGGCGGCATTCGAAACAATCAAATAATCATCCAAATGCAGACGTCCGTGTTCCAACGCATCGAATGTCAGGTACAGCGTCATTATTTTGGTCAGAGAGGCCGGATAATTTGCATCGTTTGCGTTTTCAGAAATTAAAACGCGCCCCGTATCCATATCGGCGACCAACGCCGCACGATAATTCGCCGCGTGCGCAAATGCGCAGAAAAACAGTGCCGGCAAAACAAACAAAAATTTTCTCATTTCCATAATTTTTATGTTAGTAAAAAATTACAACACGGGTCAACACAATTTATGTAAAAAGTTGCAAAGGCAAGAATATTTTTTATAATGCGCGTGTTATGAGTGTCGAATTAGAAGAATTTTCACTGCGCCATTTTATTCCACAATTTCGTGAGTTTAATTCTGTGACGAAAGAAAACCGAACACGATTGGAACCGTATTTTTGGTGGGCGCGTGCAACCGCCATTACACACATTGTGTTTATAATGTCGGGTATATTGGCGGAAAAATTGTCGCAAATTGCGCACGATTTGCCATACAATAAAAAGTTTATAATTCGGCAAGATGGTAAATTTGCAGGCGTGGTTGGATTGGACGACATGTCACAAAATTCGCCACGAACAGAACTGTGGATTTTTGTGACGCGTGAATGTACAGGACAAAATATCGCATCGCAGGCGATTAAATTAGTCGAAGAATACGCAACACAAAAATCTATTAAAAAAATCTGCACGCGCGTAGAATACGGAAATTGGCCATCACGCGGAATGTTGCAAAAAAATGATTATAAAATATATAAAAGCCGCTTAAACCGTTGGCGCGGGGTTGTTGAACAATTCTGGCATAAAAAATTGAGCGACAAAAATTATTGAAAAATAAAATTAAACCGTTAAAATGGTCGCATACTTCGCTGGTCCCATCGTTCCGATATACATCGGAATGACAAAACGACAATGGGACCATACTTCGCTGGTCCCATCGTCTAGCGGTCAGGACATCGGATTCTCATTCCGGTAACATGGGTTCGATTCCCATTGGGACTGCCAAAAAAATAAAGCGCGCCATTTGGCGCGGTTTGTTTTTTCTGGTGTACAGGGAATTAAATATATTTTTTATTGCAACAGTTCGCGTGCCTGGGTCAGCAGGCCAATCGCCAAATCTATTTTTGTTGTATCAAATGATGACGCAATCGGCGCAGAATTATTTTCATATGCATCGTGATGCGTCGTGGCGCGGGGGATTTCATGCATCGGCGTTGACATATCCATCGCAGAAAAATCACCATTATGAATCAACTTTTTAACACCGGCGATGGTCATACCACGATTGTACAATAAATCTTGAATGGTTTTCAGGCGCGCAACCGTTTCCGGACGATAATACCGCCGTCCGCCCGCACCGGCGATTGGGCGCACCACGGTTGGAAATTGTTTTTCCCAATACCGCAATGTGTGCGCCGGCAACCCCAATTCGCGCGATACTTCGTTTATTGATGCAAAGTATTCTTTATCCATTTGTCACCTGTTCTGATATTTCAGATTCGGATTCGCCTGTGCCGTCCGATTCAATAGATATTGCAGACATAACCTTTTCATTTTCCGCCGTGCGGAATAATGTCACGCCGGCGGTACTGCGTCCCGCAATACGGATGTCTGATGCAGGTGTGCGAATAATTTTTCCACCATTCGTCACCATAATAATATCGTTTTCCGCATTCACCGGGAAAGACCCCGCAACCGCAGTATTTTTTCCACCAAGTTTAATGTTGGTAAATCCACCACCACCACGATGGGTCAAACGATATTCATACGAAGATGTCCGTTTACCAAATCCATTTTCAGAAATGGTCAAGATAAATTCTTCTTTTTTCGCCATTTCCGCCATTTTCGCATCATCCAGAACCAAATCTGTGGTTTCTTCTTCGGTCGTGTCCGCCTCTTCTTCGATGCCGGTTGCAGCACGGCGCGCGGCACGCGATTGTTTCACATATGCGGCACGAACCGCAGAATCAGATTCCCCACGATTCAACATGGACATACCAATAATACGGTCATCTTTGGATAGTGTGATACCACGCACACCGGTCGAATTACGCCCCGCAAAGACACGAATTTCCGGAACCGGGAAACGTATTGCACGGCCACGATATGTTGCCAAGAACACATCTTGGTTTTCGTTACAAGGCAGAACAGAAACCAAACTGTCACCTTCGTCCAGTTTCATTGCAATTTTTCCGTTGGCACGAATTGAATCAAAATCCGACATACGATTACGACGCACGGTTCCCGACGCAGTCACAAACATCAAGAAATGTTCCATACCGGAATTTTGAATTGCCGCAACACCTTCTTCGGGTACCGGCAAAATCGCGGTAATCGTTTCACCATTTTCCAACGGCAACAGGTTTACCAACGGACGCCCCTTGGCCGCGGCCGCCGCTTCGGGTAATTTATATGTTTTTAATTTATAACACAGACCGCGGGACGAGAAGAACAGCAACGGCGTATGTGTGTTTGCAACAAAAACCTGGACCACATAGTCGTCGTCTTTGGTTGTCATTGCATTACGGCCCTTGCCCCCACGTTTTTGCGCACGATATGTATCCAGCGCAACCCGTTTGATATAACCGGTGTTAGAAACTGTCACAACCATATCTTCACGTGCGATTAAATCTTCGATATCAATATCGATTTCCGCATCAGAAATTTCCGTGCGACGCGGAGACGCCCAATTATCACGCACCGCGGTTGTTTCTTCGCGAATAATTTGAATTATGCGTTCGTGTGATGCCAATATATCCAGCAAGTCACGAATCGTTGCGCCCAATTCCACCAAATCGGCATGCAGTTTATCACGTTCCAAACCGGTCAAACGATGCAATTGCAATTCCAAAATCGCACGCGCCTGGTCTTCGGACATATAGAACATACCATCTTTGTATTCTGTGTTCGGGTCATCAATCAATTTGATATAGTTTTCAATATCCGATGCCCGCCATCCACGCGAAACCAATGCGACGCGCGCCTCTTCCGGATTTGCAGATGATTTTATCAATTCGATTACTTCGTCCAAATTACCAACCGCAACCGACAATCCCAACAAAGTGTGTGCACGATTACGCGCCTTGTTCAAATCAAATATTGTGCGACGACGAATAACCTCTTCACGGAATTCAATAAACGCATCCAACACGCCACGAACATTGAACAACATTGGACGACCACGATTCAATGCCATCATATTCACCGGGAAATTCGTCTGCATTTCCGTGTATTGGAATAAATGATTCAGAACCACATCAGATATCGCATCACGTTTCAACTCAATAACAATGCGCAGACCTTCCTTGGACGATTCATCGCGAATTTCACTTATACCCTCTATCTTTTTATCCTTGGCCAATTCTGCGATTTTGATAATCAACTGGGCCTTGTTCACCTGGTACGGGATTTCGTCTACGATAATTGCATCGTGATCGTGGAATTTTTCCATATGCGTTTTCGCACGCACAATTATCGAACCGCGACCGGTTGTGTGCGCTTTATACGCACCGGCACGCCCCATAATAACCGCACCCGTCGGGAAATCCGGCCCCGGAATAATTTGGAACAATTCATCATCGGTCAATTCCCGATTATCCAATACCGCCAAAATACCATTGCAAATTTCGCCCAGATTATATGTCGGGACATTGGTCGCCATACCAACCGCAATACCCGACCCCCCGTTCACCAAGAAATTTGGAAACTTGGTCGGCAACACAACCGGTTCTTGCAAAGTGCCGTCAAAGTTCGGTTGCCAATCAACCGTGTCTTTGTCCATATCTTCCATCAACGACGCACCCAGTTTGGAAAGTCGCGCCTCGGTATAACGCATGGCCGCGGCTTTATCGCCGTCGCGTGAACCAAAATTACCCTGACCTTGGACCAACATTTCGCCCATAGAAAAATCTTGGCCCATACGAACCATTGCCTCGTAAATAGAACTGTCGCCGTGGGGGTGATATTTACCCATAACATCACCAACAATACGCGCAGATTTTACCGTCGGTTTGGTCGCCGGTGCAACATCGTTCATAACATATAAAATGCGGCGATGTACCGGTTTACAACCGTCACGCACATCGGGCAACGCACGGTCCACAATAACGGACATAGCATAGTCCAAAAAAGACGTACGCATTTCGTGTTCAATTGAAGATTGTGGAACCTTTATCGTGTTTATTTCGTTTGTGTTTTCAATTTCTGACATAACTTCACTTTCCCTTGTTTTATGGTATATAAAAGATAGCAAATTTTTAGTCGCGCGGTCAAGAAATAAACCAAAAAATTCAGCAAAAAAATGTGACACAAAAACATTGACAAACAATTTTATTGGTAATACAATAAGCCACGAAAACAACACAAAAAAACATAGGAATATCCGGTGGAAAAAACATCAAAATTATTTTTACCATTTTGGAACATTTTTGCGGCATTATTTATATATCATTTGATATTATTGGCACTGCAAAAACTGGGTTTGGTAAAAAGTAAATAAAATAGTTGCGTTTTTGAAAAACTTATGATTAAATATATGGCACAAAAGGATTTGACATGGCAACAAAGAGAACTTATCAACCGTCAAAAACACGTCGTATTCGCACGCACGGTTTTCGCGCGCGTATGGCAACCAAGGGCGGTCGCGACGTTTTGAATCGTCGCAGGGCATCGGGTCGCAAACGTATTGCGGTCACCGCGGCAAATTAAAAAATCGCCAAATGGCGATTTTTTTATTTCCGTAATATCAATCACAGGATAAAAAATGCCGTGCGGAGGAATGCACGGCAAATGTTATATCAGCATACGCCCTAACCACCCTGCGATGCCGTTTGGACACAATTGATTGTTATCAAATCACATGCATTTGGCGCATTGGTTGGGTCACTGGATGCACATGTATGCGTGCAATTTTGTAATGTATCAACCGCCGTTTTAACCGTATTCAATGCGGATGCCGCGACCAATTTATCCGCATCGTTGGCCGCCGTGTATGACGATGCATCACTGTAAACACCGCGACCGGTCGCACTTAATTTACCCTGGGCATCGTATGTTGCAACATTATTTGCCGTCCCTGACGGAACACTGCTTGTAATCTGGGCCATAACCGCACCCATTGTTGGAATATAAGTTGAGTGAGTATTCGCGACATAGTTGGATGCGGTGGTATCGCTGTACAAATTTCTTGATGTAAAATCTGCACCACCATTTGTCGTGGTTGTGCCAGTATATAACGCAACACTGTTTGCCGCACCGGCGGTAATTGCATTTTGTTTTAAATTATCTTTGGAATCAACATATGTCTTTGATGTAACGATTGTGTCTGCGGACGCGGCAAACGACGCCATTATCGCCGCCAACGATATAAATGCCAATTTTTTCATGATGATTTTCCCCCTTCCTATGGAATCTGTTGTTGTGCGTGAATCAAATTTGGAAGTGTGTGTCGGGGCGTTGAGGAATCATACAAGCAAATGACTCCGAATGTCTTCAGATATACACATTCGGCACCCCGACCCCATAACGGGGAAAATCGGGCGACACACCATACAAACAGAAATTGTTGTATGCGTTGTGCCATGCCTGTTTGGAACCCCTTCACAATCCCAAACCCAACAACTTCAATTGGATTCATACCTATCATAACAGGTTTGAAAAAATAACACAAGTATTATTTTACAAAAATAAACACCGGCAATATTTGCCGGTATTTTGGGATATTATGCCGTAACCGTATCGGCAATCATTTGAACCGCATCATTTTTTACCAACGATTTCTTTGCCATTTTTTCCAAACGCGTCGGGTTTTCAAACAATTCGGTCAATGTTGCCGTCAACCATTTCGGGGTAAATTTGTCTTGGGGCACCGAAAATCCGCCACCCAATTTTTCAAAATTCGCGGCATTGGCGGCCTGGTCTGGGTTAATCGACAACGGAACCAATATCGCCGGGCGCCCAATTGTGGTCAATTCTATAACTGTGCTGGCCCCGCTGCGACCAATAACCAAATCAGAATCCGTAATTGCGTCCGCCATATCGCGAATAAAAGACAATACATTTGCGTGTATTTTGTTATCTGCATAGAATTTTTGCAGGCGCGCAACATTTTCTGGGCGCGTTTGGTGTGTTATAAAAATCTTTTTATTTTTCATATCCCGCACCGCAATTGGCACAACCGTATCCAAAATTTGCGCTCCCAAAGATCCGCCCGTCACCAGTATATGGGTTTTTCCCGGCAATGGCGTGCCCGCGTGTTCAATAAATTCGCGACGAACCGGCAAACCTGTATATACCACGCGTGCACCAGAATTTTGCGGAATACCGGAAACATTATGAAAACTGGTCATCAATGTTTTTACCCAACGCATCGCGAACCGGTTTGCACGACCAATTGCACCGTTCTGTTCGTGCAGATATGTTGGAATTCCCCAAATATGTGCCGCGAACACAACCGGCACAGACGCATATCCCCCAAACGCGACAACACGATTTGGACGCGAAAACACAAATCGTAAAATCAACGCAATCGCAGACATTCCTATTTTGAATAACGCCCACATCTGTTTTATACGACTTTTTGCACCGACACCGGATGCCCATATATGAACGCGCCGCGCACCCGTTGGTGCACCATCGGCAACCATTTTATTTACGCGACCATCGCACGATACGGTTATTTTATGCCCACGCGACGCCAATTCGGTCGCGACCGCCAATGCCGGAAAAACATGTCCACCCGTTCCACCCGTTGCAACCCATATTTTCATATTCAACCCCTTGCTATTTCCATTTATCTTCACGCACAATCGCCAATACCATACCGAACAACAGGCAAAAACCAATCAGTGAACTGCCCCCGTACGATATAAACGGCAAAGTCATACCCTTTGGCGCAAACAAATGCAATGTAGATATTAAATTTATGCACGCCTGAATTCCAAATAATGCCGCCGTACCACCAACCGCATAGAACACGAAACGGTCGCGCGCATTCAATGCATCGGTCACCAATAATTTTAACACATACACCAATAACCCCAACAACAAACACGCCATTATCGCGCCCAAATCTTCAACGATTGCCGCGTAAATAAAATCTGTGTGCGCATCGGGCAACGATTGTTTGATAAATGCGTCATCACCACGACCAAATAAACCGCCGTGTTGTATAGATTGGACAGACTGGGTCACCTGGTATGTGTCGCCGGTACCGGTCAACATTGCATCAATACGATTATGCACGTGCGACATCGTATGATACGCAAATACCAATATCCCGCCACCCGCCGCAACAAGTCCACCAAATACATACCACGGCAGACCAGCAATCAACAACATAGCCATCAATACCCCAAGGTATAATAATGAAGTCCCCACATCAGGGTGTCTTAAAATAATCACCAATACCGGTACAAACAATACAATATACGACCACCAACTTAACCACCGAATTTTCCACGCAGGGCGAACCACGAACATTTTTTCACCAAAACGATGTCGCATCGCCGCCAAAAACCACGCGGTCAACATAATAAAACCGGGCTTCATAATATCAGATGGCAAAATATTTACCGGCCCCATAGACACAAATCGCGCAGAACCCTTGATGATATGTGGTGACACAACCGTCATCATCAATAAGACCAAACCAACCGCAACATCTGCAATAGAAATTCCCAAAATAACTTTCTTGTTCAACAAACTGGTCACGAATAATGTGGCAATACCAATAATATAAAACGGGAACGCCTTGGCAATAAAGAAATACCACGGTTGATTTATACGCTCGGCCGCGACACTGCCCGCGGAAACGGCAAAACACATACCAATCGCAATCATCAACAGAACCACATAAAGAAGGCGTCTGTCGATTTCAAAAAACCAACTGGTCAGTTTGCTTTCTTCCGTGCGTTTGAACATTTAACCTGCCCCCTATGCGAATTTTAACAACATTAATGCCAGACCAGAAAACAGAATGGACATCACAAAAAATCTATCTACGATTTTGGTTTCGTCCCATCCCAATTCTTCAAAATGATGATGCAATGGCGCGCGCAAGAAAACCCTGCGCCCAGTGCCCGATATGCGACGCGTAATTTTGAAAAACATTGTTTGAATAAACGAAGACAACAATATCAAAACCATCATCGCCGCCGCAATTCCCATAATAACTTCGGATTTCAACAACATTGCAACCGTTCCCATAAATCCGCCCAGTGCAAGTGAACCAACATCACCCATAAATATCGATGCCGGCCGCGCGTTAAACCACAAAAACCCAAGTACCGCACCAAATGCCGCGCCCAACACCGCGTACAGGCCACTGGTCGCCGGCATAAACAAAACCGTGTCCATAAATCCAATACGGGTCGCACCATACAATGCCACAACCAAAACTATCAAAACCGGCATATATAACTTTGCCAACATCCCGTCCAGTCCGTCTGTGATATTTGTTGCATTTGCACCACCACATATAACAAAATACGCAAACACATAATAAAACAGGCCAAGTGAGAATATTATTCCAAACGGCAATGCCAATGAATATTCCGGAACATAAGACGGCATCGTTTTATTTATCAAATATGCCAAGATTACAACAAAAATACCTTCGACAATCAAACGTGTCAGTGGCGACAGGCCGTTCGATGCCTTTTTGGACCCGCTGGTCACCTTTTTATAATCATCGACAAATCCCAATGCACCAAACATAACCAACGAGGTCAACGCAATCCAACCAGTCAAACTGTCCACCGGCATAAACGCAATCGCGCCAATTAAAATCGCAATTATTACCAATATGCCGCCCATTGTTGGTGTACCCGCCTTTTTGCGATGCGATTCGGGGACATTTTCACTGATTGGCTGACCCTTTTTTTGCCACGCGTGCATTGCACGGATAAACGGTCGTCCAAACAACATCATTATCAAAAACGCCGTACCAAAGGCCGCCCCAAATTGGGTCCAACCACCAAAAAATAATCCATACCCATGTGACAATAAATAATCCGTAAGCATAAATTCTCCTTTTATGCTTTTATTCTATCACAAACACAAAAATAATGAAATCTTATTTAGAAAAAATTATTTACACTGAACCGGTTCTTCATCACCGATAATCAATGTCCAATCGCGCCCCCGATTCCAAAGCGTAATTTCCGTATCATTCAGGTTCGCAATATACCGCGCGCCATCCCCAGACGGCGCAATATTCATTTCAACCACATCCCCGTTCAAATCTGCGGTCAATGTGTCACCGGTATCCCCAAGGGTTATTTCAACCGTATATTTATCGCAAACATAGACATTATCCGCACGGTCACACGCCGCCAAAGCCAACAAACCAACAAAAACAAAACAAATTTTCTTCATAGCCACCCCCTTTTCTTCTAGAACACACCGCCGACAACCGCGTTTGGCGTCGTGCCGCCACTTTGATAAACAACCGGATTTGGATGTTGACCGGGCTTAAATGCCTCTATCACAATCGTGCCTTCGGGATCTTCGGCGGCGGACGCACCACTGCGGCGATTCACACGAACAAAGTTCAATCCATCGGGCACAGAAAACGGTTGATTCTTTTCTTTTTCCAATGCAACACGCATAAAGTCGGCAAATGCGGTTGCGGCCATATGACTGCCTGCGCCCTTGCCCAACGGTTTTGGCGTATCATAACCCAAATACACACCCGCAATCAGGTTTTTTGTAAACCCAACAAACCAAACATCTTTGACATCGTTTGTTGTGCCGGTTTTACCCGCAATGGTGTGTCCCGGAATCGCGGCCTGGCGGCCGGTACCGCGGTCAACAACACCCTGTAATATCGACAATAATTGATATAAACTCTGGGAATCAGATAATGGTTCGCCCTGCACTTCTTCTTCAACCGGTTCCATATCGGACGACCATTCCAATATTTCGTTTTTGTTTCCGCCGATAACATTTCCATAACGGTCTTCGATATAGTCGACCAATTTCGGTTCAATTTTGCGGCCACCATTTACAAATGCCGAATAACCCAACACCAGATTTTCCAATGTCGTTTCGCCCGACCCCAATGCCAAAGACAAATTCATATTGTTCATATCCGCCGGATATACACCAAAACGTTGCGCAACCTCTATCGCGTTTTCTACGCCGATTTTTTCAACCATACGAACACTGGGGACATTACGCGAAGTCTCCAACGCAAAACGCAACGGAACATCACCAAGGAATTTCTTGTCATAATTTTCAGGTTTCCATTGCATATTGTTTTCGCGCCAACCAACAATCGGCGTATCAGAAATCAAATATTCCGGCGAAAAATCACGTTCCAACGCGGCCAAGTATACAAACGGTTTAATCGTACTGCCAATTTGGCGATATGCCTGGGTTGCGCGATTAAAAGAACTTTCCGCGAATGAACGTCCGCCCGCCATCGCCAATACGCGACCCGTGTGCGGATTCATAACAATAATTGCACCCTGTAATTTTTCACTGCGGCCATTA
This sequence comes from uncultured Pseudomonadota bacterium, assembly GCA_900320405.1. Lineage (GTDB taxonomy): Bacteria > Pseudomonadota > Alphaproteobacteria > Rs-D84 > Rs-D84 > Enterousia. The sequence goes on along the minus strand of OOHM01000001.1, from coordinate 56,626 downwards.
TTGTATGTATCCAGCGCCTTGTTCAGTGCCGCAGATGCCGCGCGTTGATAGGTCGGGTTGATTGTTGTTTTTATATATAATCCCTGGTTATACAATGTTTCGCGACCCAATTTATCCAACAATTGCCGGCGCACATCTTCGGCAAAGTATTGAAAATCATCTTCCATTTGGGCGGTAAAACCACTGTTGATATTTAACGGTTCGGCGGCGGCGGCATTGGCTTCATCACGCGTGATATAACCTTCGTCCGCCATACGACGCAACACATAGTTTCGACGTTCTTCGGCACGTGCGCGGTCATTTGGTGCCTTGGGCAGGGATGCCAAGAACGCGCATTCAGACAACGACAATTGCGATACCGGTTTATTAAAATACATTAATGCCGCCGAACCCACACCGTACGCACGCGCACCAAGGAATATTTGATTCAAATAAAGTGTCATAATATGCTTTTTTGAAAATGCGCGTTCCAGGCGCAACGCCAAAATCGCCTCTTTTATCTTGCGCGACATTGTGCGGTCGGATGAAAGAAAGAAATTTTTTGCAACCTGTTGAGTGATGGTTGATGCACCGGTAAATGTTTTATCAAAACCGAATACGCGCATTGCATTGTTTATCGATGCGCGCAAAATACCCTGGACATCAATTCCCGGGTGCGTCCAGAAATTTTGGTCTTCGGCGGCAACGAACGCATTTATCAATTGTGGTGGCATATCTTCAAAGTCAATAAAGACGCGACGTTCTTCGGCATATTCAATCAACAATGAACCGTCCGCCGCATAAAGGCGTGTCGCAACCGGTGGCGCATATGTTGCCAATTTACGATAATCCGGCAAATTTCCACCATAAATTAAAAACAATGTCGCAGTCGCGGCAACAACCGCAACAACGCACCAGAATATAATGTGTAAAAAGATACGAAAAATTTTCTTGAATTTCATAAAAATGATTTTAAGACAAAAACTTTTCATTTGCAAGTACGATATGAAGTTGTTAAACTAAAATTTGAAAGGAATATTTATGGAGAGGTAAATATGAAAAAATTTTTCATAATTTTATGTGGGCTGTTGGTGACCGGAAACGCGTTCGGGGCAAAAGAGTTGCAAACACCGTCTGTAGTTTCTGACACTCTAAAATATGCTTGGTATATTTCACCGTGGGAGTTTAATAGAGATCTGACCAACAAATTTATGCAATCGTGGATGATTGGGGAAACACATCAATCCGGCGCATGTGGCACAAATGACGAAGGCGCCGGTGTCGCGATTATTGCAACCAACATATTTTCTAATGGGCAAGGTGCCGAATTTTGCACCAGACAAATTCAGTCTGCAAACGCAGGCAGGAAATCGTGGATTGATTTTTATGCCACCAAAGATTATCAATGTGCCGTTTTTTGTAAGTCGGGTTTTTACGGTCCCAGATGTGATAACACGGGCACCCCGAAATGTGATCATACTGATTATACAAGTTGGTTTGATAATATTGCCGATGCAAAATTTTTGGATACAACATCAAAATACTGTAATGATAAAAGCAAAATAAAAACCAGCGACACACCCGTTTTACACGCTGTACTTAATCAGAACAGCGGCACATTTTCACAAGTTATTGTGTTAGGTGTTTTAGAGGTGAAACCACACGCAATAATTGTTGGACCGGTGGACATACACGCAAACAGAAAAGCACATTCTACATCTTCATCTTGGATTTCTTCTGTAAAAGGAAATGGTAATCAGAAAGTATTGTGTGCCGCGGGGTGGGTTGCGAATTCAGACGAGACAGATTGTATTCCAGGCCCATCGTCCTGTGCGACAACGGAAACTATGTTGAACAATCTGTGCCCAGGTTTTAATCAAAGCAATTATACATCATCCGAACATAGCCTTAATTACGACAGCGGCAAAAATTGCTATTATTTTCAATGTCAAACTAACAAAGGCTTTAGAAGCCAAAATGACAGAACCTGTGTCGAATGTGACGGGGGGGCATTGGCGTATGTCAATGCAGATGGCGTATGCGACAAATGTGTAAAAGGCGAATATCCAAACAGTAATCGTAACGGGTGCCTGCCCAAAGACAGAATGAACACGTATTCACAAATGCAAATGAAATCTGGTCCGAACAGTAATCGAGAATGCTGGACAGAAACAGACCCGGCAAGGTTTGGTGGATGCGTGCATGGGTGTCCTGATACAAAGTCATGCTATATTGATGGCAATTGCAAAGTATGCGATTAAGCGATTAATTTTTAGCATAGTTATTTCACGATTGACGTCATACCGGCGAAAGCCGGTATCTCTTTGGTTCACGACGGGGCCGAATAGATCCCGACTTTCGTCGGGATGACGAATAAAAAAACACCGGCGATTATGCCGGTGTTTTTCAATAATCACTTAACCACTAATCACCGATTTTACCATTTGTGGCGATAACATCCGCACCAATTTCGATTTTACCACCCGATTCACGCACAATCAAATCACCCGCGGCAATTTCTGCAAAATCCAGGTTCGATGACATAAATGCGTCAAATTTACCCGCGGCAACCCACGCCAAATCCATTGCCGGGCAACCCGTGGTACGAACATTGCCCGCGTTTAACGGATTTCCCGCAATACCGTTATATGCAACCGTCATATCCGCCAAATCTTTGATATTTGACACACGTATACGCGCCGAATGAAACGCGGAATATGCATATGCGCCATCGCCAGATTCGGCATAATACAGATATTCGTCAATCGGGGAATAAACCAATGCAATTTTTGTTTCATCCATTGAACGCAATGCCAAAGATATCGCAAAACGCGGGTTTCCACGAACAAAATTTGCCGCCCCCGACAGAGCCAACACAAATTCATCGCGCCCGTCACCCGCACGCGTCACATTCGGGGTCAGCAACCCCGCCGACGGACGCACCAATGATAAATCGGAAAGTATTTCTTCTTCAATACGGGCGGCGGCACGATGCACAAAATCACGCGCCCCACGTAGAGATTGTTGCAGGTTTTCAACCTCGCCAAAATCGTGGCGCAGACCAGTTGCGGTCCGTTGCAGCGCCATAAACATCTTGTTTAATTCCGGCGAACCCTTAATCAACAAATCCATTACGCGCCCCCCAATTTACACAAATGATTAAAAACCGAAACCGGCAAATTTCTTTTTGAAATCCGCGGTACGACGACCCTTTTCGCCGGCGTTGGAACGTTGACCCGTCCACGCAGAATGGTTCAAATTGTCGGTAGACAAAACCAAATCTTTATTCACCGAAGAAAACATTTTAACGGTTTTACCGTCGGTACGTGTCACGTTGATTTCAAAATATTCCGGATGAATACCTTTTTTCATCACAAACCCCTTTTTGTATTTTTTTGCCGTGAAATTATACAGGCTTTTTTCGGAAAATCAAGGTAATAATGCAATTTTCGCACTAATATTGCCCAATGCAACCCAGATACGCGTTTCCGGTCGATTCCAATACACGAACAAAGCGATTTTTGTCGTGACCCGCAAACAATGCAAGTATTGTACCCGCATCTGTTGCCAACATATCGGCAACCGTCGCGATTTCAGAACTCATTTTCTTGAAAAATCCACTGGTCGGGTATATTTCTGCGGCAAGTAATTGATGCGTGGCGTGCCGCGGTGTTTTGGCCGCAGACGCACTTTCGATAACCATCAATTGACATTCCGGTGATATTATCAATTTGTCGGTCACAACGGCATTCGCCCCCAATAATTCACCCCACCAACCGGTCGACCCATAGAACACAGGATAATAAACCACCGCATCGGGACGCGCGGCAAAAATATCACCGACGTTAAAATCGCCGGTTATAACATCGGGCATTGCCCCAATCGTAGAATTTATGACCTTGCGCGCAGTCTGGTATTCTGTATCAGACTTTGTACTGCGCGGCCAATAAAGAATCGGAAATCTACTCATTGCTAAGAATTATATCAGATTCGGTGCAAATAAAAAAGGGGGCCACGAAAAATAAATATCTTGATTTTTTATTTTTTCAATGTTTTCCACCATTTTCCGGCCAACGAGCGAATCGTAATAAAGTCTTTTTTGGCCGTTTCATAGAATTTATTGGAAACCCCAACATTGAATATCGTCTTAATCAGGGCCGGAATCGATGTCATAAATACCATAAAGAACGCGCCCAGCAATATCATTGTAATAAGACTGTCGTTACGCAGCAAAAGGCCGTCCATCAATATTTTCGAATCGCCCGTGGCGATTGCCGTGCCAATTCGTGACAGCCCCCCAACATTTCCCACAATTGCATCCAAAAACATTATGCCAAATATTAAAAACACCACCGTCATGGCAATACCGACCGTGCCTTTGACCACATCGTCTATCATACCTTGGATATTTTTACCGCCATTCAATGCGGCCGCAATTTTCCAATCTTTGAACAACCAACCCAATAACATTAACGGCAACATTATAAAATCTAACGCCAAACCAACAAAGATTTCCAAGAAATATAATGGTATCGGCAACACCGCCATAAAATACAAAACCAAAACCAGCAGCCCCGCAAAAAACATCGGTACATTCGGGAAAATTGGGATACCCCACATAATCTTGTGCATATAATCGTAATTAAACGCCATATTCAGCATAGTCCACCCAACCGTCATTCCCAAACCTGTCACTTGGTGAACATTTGCCAATTCACACGCCAATCCACTGCGCAACTTTACCGGAAATGCGCCCGTTGGCATATTGTCGTTTCGTAAAGACTTTGCATCCACGGCATCATCCATCAATGTGGTCGCAACCATACATTCTGCAAATTTATCGGAATCACCAACGATATGATTCACCGACATACCGATATTGAAAACCGGTTCTATGACAACATTGCTTATCAATCGGGGCAACGGCAAAACCAAAAGCGCGCATACCACCGCCAATTTAATCATATGCGTTGTGAATTTAGAAGTTATCGCCCATCCACTTTCGATTTTAGAATTGAAAAATCCAGATGTGATTGTCCAAGTAAAATAAACCGCGGTCAACATCAACGCCATTGGAATTACTGCGCGACCAATCTCGGAAAATATGCGCGGCAATATTGTCGACATTGTTGCCATAACCGCACTGAACATTTGGCACGTCCAACACGAAGAAAAAAATTGCAATGCGTCGTTCATATCAACCGGTGCAACACTGCGCCATATTGAAAAACCCGCGATTGTGGCGGCCGCACCCGCAACCACCCATGGCCAAAACGCAGCCGCAGTTAATGGAAAGAAAGATAAAAATACAATTAAAAATTTTTTTAACTTGCTCATTTCACGTAATTATATCACAATCCTTTAATAAGTAATATAATAAATTACAAAATGTAGGATAATGTTTTTCAAACGGGCGCATTTTGAACAATTTTTTCGGCGTTTGATTTTGCCGATGGTTTGTATTGCGGTTATGTCTGTTCCGCATACGGTGTATGCCGCAAATTGGGCGGTTGTGGATAAATTGAACCTTGCCCCGTTTGTACCACATGTGTTAGATGCATTTATGACGGTCGCACGCGGAACATATGAATACTTTGTTGGAAACGGCACCGGCATCATTTATATTTTAATTTGGACATTCTTGGCATTTTCAATTTTGTTGTATGCGGCATTAATGTGGTTTCCAAAACGGTGGATTGAATTTTTGGGATTTTCCGGTGGTGGTGAAATGTGGAATGGCAAAACATCGGGATTCGCAATGTCGGAAACCGTTTTGAAAAGTGTTATGCGTGCGGTTATCGCGGCAACATTTTTATTACAGGTAAAACCGGTTTATGTGACGGAATGGTTGGTAAACCCATTCTTGGAATTTGGTGCAATATATACAAAATCTATTATTGAAACCGCAAACATAAATGGCGCAAATGCGCCAGAGATAAAATGTCCCGATGCCGTATTGGCTGGCGATTGGTTAAGCAAACGCAGTTGCAATTTCTTGATACAACCGGTTGCCAAGGTATCCAGTGCAAATAATGTTATCATAAAACGCGGATTTGAATTTTTATCGCGCGGACTGCACGGGTTGATAACACTTATGCCGCACGGTGGTCAAAACATTATGAGTGTTATAACAGGTGTGTTATTGATATTCACATTTGTTGGTTGCAATTTGTTTATGGCGTTGTTAATCATTCAGGGTATATTTGAATTTGGTATGGCATTGATACTGTACCCGTTTGGGGTGCTTGCGTGGGTCGCAAAACGCAGTGATAAATGGTTTGATATTTGGCCACCATTCAGCGAAATTATCAAGGCACTGCAAAAATTAGTTATAACGATGATTGCCTGTTCGTTCATATTGATTATCAATATCGCCGTGGTGCGCGCACTGTTTCAATCGGGTGGCGTGCAGAATATTGCCGCAGACGGTGTTGCGACGGGAAATTTAATGAACGGAACAGTGACCGCCACCGCGGTGAATTTCGGCGGACATTCATTAATGTGGTTGTCTGCATTGCTGACCTTCTTTTTAATGAACGCGATTTTCGATATGACACGCAAAAAATTGACCGATTATTCTTCAACCAATACCTGGTTATACGATCAAACTAAATCGGATTTCAAGGCAACAACAACATGGACCAAGAACGCGTATACATCCATTAAAAAGGCAATAGGTTTAATCAAGAAATGAACAACATAGCAAACAATTTTGTCGAAAAAGTCGCGCAATGTTGGGGTTGCGATGTGTTTGATAATTTGTTCCGCGTTGTATCAAATGCGGGGGCGGTTGTTTATACCAAAGTCGCCAATATATGCTTTGCGATTTTTGCGGTGTTGTTTGTGTTCTATGTTATATGGGCGGTGTGGAAGACATTGAACCCGAAAAAGCCGGATACATCCGACCCAATGTACACAAAAAGTGTTGTTCGCGTTGTTATAAATTCTTTGTTTGCGTTAACACTGTTGGGGTTGGGGGTTGGTGTTCCGCGTTTTGTGACGCGCATAACATTTGAACCGGTTGCGGATATAACATTGATTTATACACAATCTATATTAAAGACAACCCCAGAATTTGTAGATAAGCATGTAAAAAGTGCGCCGTTACAGAAAATATCAGACGACGGGTTTTATCGACCGGAACTGCGTAACACAATTGTAGATATTATGAAAACGACAATCGTTCTGTTTCAATCATATATGAAATTGGGAATCGCGGTTATTGATAAATCTTTCACTTGGACCGAGATGCCAACAATCGGTGCAATTTTCCGACACATACTTTATTTCTTTATTGGTATCTATTTGTTCTGGGGATTTCTAAAATTATTTTTACGATTCTGTTTTTATTTTGTTGATGTAATTATCAATATGGCAATGTTCGCGTTTCTGTTTCCAATCGCGTTGATGATGATGTCTTTCCGGGGCGGCGATATGCCGGAATGGATGTCGTCATTGGGCAAAGGTTTGGGTACCAATCAATTAAAAAAGGTTATAAATTCCATTGTCGCATTGGGCGCGGCGGTTATAACATATGTTGTTGTTATGGTGATTATTGCGCGGTTCTTTACTGATTCTGGAATATCGGTTAATGAATTGATGAATGCGATTATGTCGGGTGAAGTTTTTGCGTCTGATTTATCAGATGACAATTTGGCATCAATTACATTGATTGGTATCGTGGTTTTGGTGTATGTTTTGAATTATATTTATAAACAGGTTCCAAATGTATCAAAAATGATACTTTCTACATTCGGGGTTTCAGAAGAAAACAAGATGAGCGAACAAATGGCGAATGATGCGGAAAAATTGGTCGCATTGATTACAAACAGTGTTAAAAGCGTTGGTCAAAAAATAATAAACAACGGCGATAAAAAAGAATCGGGTGACAAAACGACGAAAGGCGACGATAAAAAATAATGAAAAAATTATTATTGGGTTATCTTGTTCGGTTTCTTATTGGCGCAATTGCGTTGGGCGTCGGTATTTGGTATGTAAGTTCTTCTATTGGCAATGCATCAATAACATATACCAGTATGGACAGTTTTCTAAAATCTATTGGTGCAACGGATGGAAACATCGCATCTGCAAATGGATGTTTTCTGTGCGGATATGTAAATGATTTATTTGTTGTGTTGGGTGTGGCGGCAGAAAAATTCTGGAATGCGATTTTAGAAAACCTTTGGATAATAATGGTGTTTGGGTTCGGCATATTTATTGTTATTCATACGATTAAATATATCGCCAAAGCGACCAGTGATACCGCCGCATTGGACACAAAAGAAAAAAAATTAGAATTTGCACCGTGGTTCGATACCGTTTGGCGTCAGGGTGTGCGTGTTATGATTGTTGGTGCATTGATTGGCGCATTTGGTATGGGTGGGGTATCGTCAATAAAAACACTTTCCAATGTGACGATTGCACCGGTTATGTATCTTGGGACAGAATTATCAATGGCGGCGACAAATGTTTCAGATTCAACAAAATGCGTGCCGACAAAATTTGATTCTGAAAATGCAATGGCACCGGTTGCAAATTCATTTATGTGCATTGTTGGAAATATAAATACGGTTATGTTGGCGGGTGCCGCCGGCGGATTCGCATTGATGAATTATGCATGGATGGGAATTGGTGGCGGCGTGTTTACATGGGTTGCGGGGTTATTGGTTGTAATAATGTTTGTTGTAATGGGATTTGATTTGTTCTTTCAAATTTTATCGGTCATATTCAAATTGGTGTTTTTGGTGATATTCTTGCCGTTGATTGTTGCGGCATCTGCATTTGAAAAAACATGGAAAATTGCGTCCAGTGCGTTAAAGAATTCTATTACTATGTTGGTCGATTCGGCAATTAAGGTTATAGGCATTTCGTTAAAAGTTGTTATTATCTTTGCGATTATATCATTTGCCGGTTCCGAAATATTCCGTGGTGCCGGTCTGTTTCCACCGTTGTTGGGGACGGAAAGTGTCGCAACCGATGAAACACTTTCTGTAAAAAATACTTTTGCAATATGCGAAGCACAATCAACCCAGTCAAACGGTGAAATTGATAAAGACACATTCAAAAAATGTTTTGAATCACGCAAGACCGTCGTTGAAGCACGATATCCCGGTGCATTCGATTTTATGCGTGATGGATTTGGTTTCTTGATTTTGATGGCGGGGTTGGTGTTTATTTATTTCTATGTATTAAGTCCGCGCATCGATAAATTGATGGTCAGTGTCCCACCGTTTGAACCATTTAATAAATCAGACGGCAAAGGCGGTGTGGACGATTTCGGGGGCGACCTTAAAAAAATGGCAAAAATGACATGGCAAAAACCACAAGAATTGGCAGATAAATTGATAAACAAAAAATGAAGAAAATTATAAAAAGATTTTTATCGATTATATGCATCACATCCGTGATGACGATGTTTGCGACATCAAGCATCGCGGACACCACAAGTAATTTGACGACCGGTGACATCGGCGAATATGGCACCTGGGCAACCGAACATAACCGCGCAGAATTGTTGGAAAATGTTCAAAATGATTTGAATGAATTTGAATCCAGTTATGGTCACGAATATATAGAAACCGGTGTTCCAATCGAGGCGCGTTTGGGAATCGTATTTGTGCGCGCATTGTCATATGTGGCAAAAATTCTTGATAATTCTTTGGTGCGTTTTGTAAATATATTTTTGGTCATCGCGTTTATGTTTTGGATTATGTTGTACGCATATCAAATGATTACAGATGGTGGCAAGACAAAACCAATGGACGCATTTCAAGAAATTACCAAGAAAGGCGCGATACTTGCCATTTGGTTGATTTTGCTGGGTGGCGGAATCCAATGGTTTTTCGGTGCGATTATGGGACCGATATTTGGGTTTTCTTCATATGTATCAAATTTGATTTTGAATGCGACAACCGATGTCGGTGGATATGCGTTGGCAGATAACTGCGCGGCGATTCACGCGTACGCAACAACGCATCTTGGAACCAACCAAATATTTACCCCGGAATTTGCCGCAAACATAATGTGCGTGCCGGCACGATTGTCGGGATTTTACTATGGCGCAATAAAGTTCGGTTGGGGGCTGGTTTTATCCGGTCTTGGGGCCAGCACTTTCACATTACTGATTGGTTTAATATTGGTGTGTTTGTTCGTATACACGGCGTATAAATTTTTGTTTGTTGCGTTTGGTGTTATTGCAGATTTATTTTTAGTAGTAATTATGTTGCCGTTTACCGCCATCGCAGAAACCGTAAACAAAACATCTTATAAAGGTATCGCTGGCGACATATACAACGGTTTTTTGGGGTTATTCAAATCATCAAACCTGTCATCACAAATTAAAAAGTTTGTTGATGCGGCAATTTATTTTATATCTTTATCTATTATAATCGCCATCGCCGGCGCGTTGTTGGCATCGGCCGTTCAATTAAATTCACAAACACATTTAATAACCGTGTTAAATGTCGATGTTGTGACATTATTATTGACGGGGGCTTTGGTTGCATACATCGCCGCACACGCCGAAGAATTCGCAAAAACCATTGGTGGCGCCATAGATTATGCAATTGGGTCCGATTTACAAAAAGATTTGAAAACCGTATATAATGACACCAAGAAAAAAGCGGAAGCATTTATCAAGGCGTTAAAAGAAAGCAAGAAATAAATTATCAACCGATAATTTCTATAAAATCACGCGCGACCTTTTTAATACCGGTTTTATTAAATGCGACGGTTAAAATATTTTCATTTTCTTCAATAACAACGCCGCGTCCCATATCGACGTGATTGACCAATTTCCCAACTATTGTTGTACGAACCGGTTTTGCACGCGACACATATGCGCGTGGCGCAGGGGTATATCGTGGCGTATGCCCACCAAAATCTAAAAATTGCGAATCCATTTCCGCAATAAAACGTGCCGGCGGATAAAATTGCCGCGAACCAAACATAAAACGCGACATAGTATTAGTAATTATTACACGACGGCGTGCACGCGTAATTGCGACATACGCCAAACGGCGTTCTTCTTCCATACCGCCTTCTTTGATTGATTTGTCATTCGGGAAAATGCCATCTTCCCACGCAGGCAAAAACACCGTATCAAATTCCAAACCTTTGGCGGCGTGGATTGTCATCACATTGACCGCACTGCCATCCTTGGCAATTTCGTAATCGTTTTCATCGGTTGTCATCAATGCGGCGTGTTCCAAAAATTCCGGTAAAGTGTCATAATTTGTAATAACATTCGTTATCAATTCGCGAATATTTGATACACGTTCCGTCGCATCCAAATCTTTCGATTCTGACCAATATTTCATATACCCCGAATCGTTCAATAATTTTGTCACTGCGTCCTTGGGTGACATAGACGCCCAATCAAAATCAAAAATTGATAAAAATTCTTTGGCAACCAAACCTTGTTTGCCACCGAAACCGGCATTGCGTAATCCGGTCATTAAATTATCACCCGCCGCGCGCATTTTTGCAATTGCCGACGGACCAAACCCACGACGCGGCCGCGTCAACACGCGCGCAAAAGACACATCATCCGCCGGGTGCACCAACAGGCGTATATATGCAATAACATCACGTATTTCCATACGGTCATAAAATTTTGTCGTACCGATTAAACGATATGGTATATGCAATTCTGCAAATATTTCTTCGAATCCGCGCGAAAGCGCACCTGTGCGAATTAAAACCGCAAAGTCAGAATATCGCCCATTCGCATACCGTGAAATTGTGTCGGCAATCAATTTAACTTCGTCAGAATTTGATGGCACCGTTAAAACATACACCGGTTCACCCATATTTTTTTCATCAACCGGTCTTAAATCTTTGCCCAAACGCCCATCATTATGTCGTATCAATGAATTTGCCGCACCAAGAATATTTCCGGTGCTGCGGTAATTTGTTTCAAGTCGTATGATTTTCGCACCCGGAAAAGTTTTTTCGAATTCCAATATATTTTTTATCTCGGCCCCACGCCAAGAATAAATAGATTGGTCATCATCGCCAACACAACATATATTCGGTGATTCTGCGTCCCGCGTTAACAATTTCAAAAATTGCATTTGCGCGGCATTCGTGTCTTGGAATTCATCAACCATAATGTATTTGAATTGCTGGGCATATTTTTTGCGTACATCCGGATTTTTTTCGAACAATTCCAAAACCAACAAAATAATATCACCAAAATCAATCGCACCCACACGCCGCAATTCCGCATTATAATCATCCAGAATTTGTTTCGTTCGTGCACCAACATCCAAATTTTCCACGCGTCCACGGTCTTTGATATTTGAAATTTTTTCCACCCAATCGGCGGCATCAAATTCTTTGGGATTCGCGCCCATCGCCGCAAAGACATTTTTCAAAACCGCGCGTTGGTCGTCTTCACCAAAAATTATAAAGTCCGGTTTTAATTCTGTGTGCATAACATTTGCGCGCAGAATACGCAAACAAATCGAATGAAATGTTCCACACCACATATCGCGCGCATAAAATTCACCCGACAACATATCCGCAATACGATTTTTCATTTCATTTGCGGCCTTGTTTGTAAATGTCAGTGCCAAAATTTGCCACGGCGCGGCCAATCGGTTTGCCAAAATATATGCGACACGCGTCACCAACACGCATGTTTTCCCGGTTCCTGCGCCCGACAGCACCAAAAGTGGCCCTTCGGTTGTTTCAACCGCTTTTTTTTGTTCGGGGTTAAGATTTTCTAGCATTAAATTCATTATTTCATTATAATATCACAAAATTTGGTTTGGGAAAGGGCAAAAATGACACGGGTAATTTGTTTTGATATTGAAACGACAGGTTTCGAATACCTGCGGGGTGACCGGTGCATCGAAATCGGCGCAGTCGAGGTGGTGGATGGTAAAATTACCGATAAGACTTTCCACGAATACATAAATCCCGAAGGCAAAATTATTCCGCCCGAAACATATATGGTTCATAAAATTTCAAATGCATTCTTGGATGACAAACCGAAAATGTCGGTCGTTGCACCAAAATTCTTGGAATTTATTGGCGATTCGCCGATTGTTGCACATAACGGGTTGGACTTTGATTTTCCATTTGTAAATCACGAATTAGAAATGTTGGGATTGCCACAAATTCCACGCAACCAAATGCAGGATACTCTGGTCATTGCGCGCAATCGTGTGTTTGGCCCCAAAAGTTATACACTGGACGCGTTGGCGAAATGGTTTGGCATATCGTTAACCGCACGTGCCGACGCACACGGCGCATTGATAGACAGCGAGATTTTGGCCAAAGTGTACCTGGAATTAGAAAACACGGCACCGGCACCAGAAATCGCAGATATTGTTGCCGAACAACACGCCGCATTTTTGAAGCATCCAAAAATCGGTGGCGATTTTCCATATCGCCAATTTCCGGTGTCTGATGCCGAAGATAAAATCCACACCGAATTTATGGCAAAAATGATTGGTGGTTAACGATTGTCCAAAAAACGATTCGTTTCAAAAACGCAAAAACCATATAGCGCCATATTTTTTAAGACATATTTCTTATAACACTAGAATTATTTGACCGAATCCCCAAAATGTGGCAGAATATATTCATAATAACAAATGGGGGGATTATGACACATAATGATTTATGGGTGGGAATTGCAAATATTGCACGATGGAAGAATATGTCTTGTTCGGGCCTGGCACGGTTGTCCGGGTTGGATTCTACAACATTTAACAAAAGCAAGCGCACGAATCGCGATGGTTCACCACATTGGCCGTCAACATATACGATTGCGTGCGTGATGAACGCATTACATATGACATTGGGTGAATTCGCAAAGTTCGTTCCAAACAGTAATCCACAAAAGACTATTAAACGCTAGTCCGGTAAATTCCATAACAAACAATTTGCATCGGTTTGTTCGGCATTATCCAACCACCGCACACAGACCTTTTTGGATTGTTTGGCATAAACAATACCGGCGGTGATTTTATCCTGTTTTAATGCGTCCGCGCTATCAACATATGTTTGGCTGGTGACAACTGTATTTGCAAATGCCGGAATACCGATAATTGATGCAGCGGTGACAAATAAAAATATGCGTTTCATACTTGATTTTCTCCCTTTTTTGTACACCTTATATGATGACATTAAAGGTAACTTTTTATCCAGGGCTTCCGTAAAAAATTTGACCATTGAAATTACTAGATAATTTTTCTGCAAAAAGTACTGGACAAAAAGGTACCTTTATTTTGACCAGTTATAAACAAAAAAGGGGATATAAAATGGCTGTAATTGGATACATTCGTGTCAGTTCTAACAAGCAGACTTGTGAACATCAACACTATGAAATAAAACAATTTGCAAAACGAAACAAAATTCAGATAGACCGTTGGGTTGAAGAAACTATTTCTTCACGAAAACCCTTGCATATGCGAAAGCTGGGGCAATTGCTAACTGAATTGAACCCGCACGATATTTTAATTTCGTGTGAAATATCGCGACTGGGGCGATCAATGCTTGAGGTAATGCGAATATTAGAAGGATGCCTGAACAATGATTGCCAGGTTTGGACAATCAAAGAAAACTATAGATTGGGTAATGATATTCAAAGCAAGGTTATGGCGTTCGCATTTGGGTTGTCGGCGGAAATTGAACGCAACCTGATTAGTCAACGAACCAAAGCGTCTTTGGACAACCTGCGCGCCAGTGGACGAAAACTGGGGCGACCGTTTTCCTCGCAGACCAAGAAATTGAAATTGACACGAAACAAATTGATTCTTCGTAGAATGTTGGACAGGGGATTGTCGATATCATATATCGCGCAAAATTTCCATGTTCAGCGCGGAACTATACGCAGATTTGCACGGCGTATGGAATGGCGGGCGTAATACGACCGCCGTTACCTTTTCTGTGGATTTGTGTCCGGCATAAATTTCACAGACCTGCAAACTTGGCCAATCCTGAACAAGACATATTTTTTGAAGCCGCCAATTTAACAATTGCCCGCCACAGTTCATCGTGTGTCATACTTATTCCCCTATTTATATAAAACTAGAACAAATTTAACAATTCTTATTATAATTGAAAGGTTTTCCTAGGACAAGTCTTTTACAAACGTTTGTTTTCCTATGATTTGGATCGGTATTTATGACAAAAAGTTGCGTATGCGCCATAATTTCAACTTGATTTTGATATAAATTAGTATATAATCGGTTTGCCTTTGAATTTATCGCGGGCATAGTACAAGGGCTAGTACGCAAGCCTTCCAAGCTTGATGTGCGGGTTCGAGTCCCGCTGCCCGCACCACACTTCGCCAAAGGCCGCGTGTGGCAGGCCACAAAAGTTAAGTTCTGGGCGTGCGCCGGAGTTGGAGAGCCGGGGCAGACTGTAAATCTGTTGGCTTAAGCCTGAGGTGGTTCGAATCCACCCACTCCCACCAAAAATAACAACGACCTTTATGGTCGTTTTTATTTTTGGCGGGTGATGAGATGAGAACCACAGGGTCGAAACCAAGTAGATTTGGCAAGTGGAACGTAGCGAATATTACAATATTTTTACACACCACTTGACAAAGATTATTTTTTGTATTATATATCTATTTGAAGATAGAACCAAAAGGAGTCTCTGATGAGAAAGAGTCTGAATAACGAACTGGAAAAGGCGTTTTTGGACATTGATGCCAAACGTGTAAAGTCTTTATTGGCAAAAGGTGCCGATAAGAATCGCCATGTAAGAAACAGTTTGTTGCCATATGTAGGTGGTAAAATTGATATTTATGGTTTGCCGGCGGTAGAGTTGTTGTATAACAACGGCGCAAATCTTAATGCCAAAGATTGGGAAGGTAAGACCGTCCTTATGAAAATGGCCGGATTTAGCAACTGTATTGATACCGATTTGTTTGAAACAACAGACTGGTTATTGGAACCAATTGACTTTGTAGTATCACATGGTGCAAAAGTGAACTTGCGCGATAAATCTGGCAAGGATGCGATGGTATATTCGCTATCTCAAAGATGGGGTTCTTGGGACAATTATGAGTGCGCCGATGATGATGAAGAAAACAAGGATAATTTTTCTCGACTTTTCTACCAAGATATTCCGACTATATTGTTCGCCCATGGTGCGCGTTTTACAGACCAAGTGTGGAACTGCGCGGAAGAATTAAACCATTTAGAAGGCAACCAATATAAATCATTGATTTATGAATCTTGGTATCGTCATCGTTAAAATGATTACAGACCCTCTTCACGAGGGTCTTTTTGTGTGATTATTTTATGCGCCCACTTGAAACCCAAGACAAAAAACATTATTATATCGTAAAGGTGATAAAAAGAATCAAATGGACAAGACAGTAGAAAAACTTATTGCGATGGCCGCCGGTCAAAATCGGGACTGCTTTGATGAAAACTCTATTCCATTGGACGTGCGCAACAAAATTAATGATGCGTTGGATTCCGTGTTTCGTGGTAAAAGTATATTAATCTGGGCACGTGGTGGAAAACTTAGTGTCGCGTGGAAATTGGCTATGACGGAACTGCTTGACCAAATTTTTCAGATAAAAAATACGATGCCTATTGTTGAATATCTTCGCATCGCTGTTTTTGAATTGCGCAAAAAGTGGGATATAAAGGAATTACAAAGTAATGAAAGAAATTCTGTGGCAAACGTGTCTGGTCAAGAACTTACAAATTTACTTGATTACGCAAATTCTTTGGTTAAATCTGGGATGGATGTTATAAATGGTTTCCTAAATTCTGGTACCGTCACAAATGCAGAAAGAAAGCCACAAAAAGTAATAGCAATGAATATGGAACTCGCACGGTCACATGAACGCGAATATGTTCGTAAACGATAACCACGAAAGCACAGAACCACTTTTCCAGAATCAACAAGGGAAATAATCTACCCCTTGTATTCTGTATCTAATTTTGAAAAACTCAGATGGTCCATCCATGTTCCGTCTGGCATTAAATTTAAATCACGCATACGCCCATCCAAATGATATCCTGAATTTTCAATGGATTTCTTGCTGCGAACATTGTCAGCCATACATTGGCGTGTAGCACGATGTGCTTTCAGGTCTTGAAATGCTATTTTTTCTATAAAATCATGTAGTTCTTTATTAAAACCCTTACCCCATGCAGACCGAACCAACCAGACTTCGGAAAATTGTAAAGTTTTATTGCTTTCCCAATAGTGTATTCGTTGAAAACCTATCAAATTATTGTTATGAAAAATGTACCAACAAACACCCGTATTTTGGCAATAACTGTCTTGTTTTTGCATTGTTTCTAATGCTTCTTGTTCTGATTTGGGTATAATCGGAGAATATTTAAAATCATCGGGGTTTTCATTTTTTACTGCATTCCACAATAATTTTGCATTTTCTGGTGTTGGTTTCAATATACGCAACTCCAAATGTTCTGTTTTTAAATTATGGTTAAACAAGTCAAAGAATTTTTCCATTTTCGCGCCCTTTATGACATGTGTTAATTTATCATAAAATTCTTATTCCAAATTTGTTTTACATTGCCGTTGAATTTTGGTCCGTGCGTGATTATTGACATTGGGCCATTAAAATATCCACGTGTGTATTTGAATACATCTTTTTGTGTGATAGAATCCGATAATCGGCATTGTTCATAAAAGTTATGTAAACTGTTGAAATGCAACCAATCCATAACCAGTTGGTCGCAACGACTGAAATTAGATTCCAAGAAATTTGCCCGCCCCAGTTGTAATTTTTTTGTATGTCTGCGCAAATAATCTTCTGTCGGCAAATCTTTGGTATAAACATTGAATGCGGTCCGGGCAACAAGTTCAACAACACGCGCAACATTTTCCGGCGATGTTTCTGTTTCAAAACCGTTTAACCGTGTTTTACCATAACCATGTCCGGTTTTATAAACACTGTAAGTTAAACCATTTTCGGTTCGCAGTATATCAAACAGTTTTTCACGCAAATAACTTTCAAATTTTGCTACACACGAGTCCTTTTTATAAAAATTCGCTGATTGATAATTCCACAAAACCGGAAACAGAAATTCAATAACAACGTTTTCTGTATCGGGTATATAATTGTGAGCAAAACTTGGTTTATAATTCAAAGGATTGTGATTTCTAACATTATGTGTCGGTAAAAAATCAAATAATTTCTCCAAATCTTTTAATAACTTTTTTTTGTTTTCAATTTTTCCAGAAATGCATATTAAACAGTTCTTTGCCGACAAACGTTTTGATACAAAATTCACAAAATCACCATGTTTAAAACGTTTTATAGTGTCGGGACAACCAAGTATGACTTTACCATTTGGCACATTTAATCCAAGTAATTTTTCATATGTGAACTTTTGGGCTTTGATTTCATTATCGGACAACCGACGACGCAATTCATCCAAAATAACACCGCGTTCATTTTCAATTACATCTTCATCAAATACCGCATTTTTTAATTTATCCGCCCAAAAATCCAACAATACCATCAAATTTTTTGCAACTATACGACCGGTAAATCTTAAATAATCTATCGCGGTCGCCGCATTTGTATAACCACCATGTTCGGCAATATAATCATCACCTGCACGCACAGTCGGAAAACTCGATGTTCCTTTATCGAACATATGTTCACAAAAATGTGTGATACCGTATTCGTTCGGTTGCTCATCACCACTGCCGGTACGGAAACAAATATTCAATTCAACGGTGGCGACATCCATTGGGTCCAATATTACGGTTATCCCGTTTGATAACTTATGCATTGTCGGGTTAAATTTCATATTCGGGTTCCTTTTCTGGGTTTACACATACAACAACCAGACCGAAAAACAAGGGGGCGTTTTGCAAGATTTTGTTGCATACAATGATTTAACAATACAGTCTTATCTGTTATCATTTTGATTTTGTAAATATTGCGCAGCCAGTGCATCCGGTTTTTGATCTTTTTGCAATTTTTGTGATGCAAATCTTAACTCTTCAATTTTTTTAACAGCTTCAAATGCGTTAAGCACATCTTCGGCACTCATACCTTTAAACGCCCTAAAAACAGTTCCCTGTAACTTTGATATGACAATATCATTATCCTGGGCCATTCCTTCAATAATATTGGCTACATACCTCACATCGCGCGCGGCTAGATAATCCAGTATAGCATCATAGAAAATTATTTTCTTTTTACCCGAGCGGATTTCATGCAAAAGGTTCATTGCGTCATCAACGGACATCCCTGGCTCCACAACAATCAATGTATCATTAAGTGATTCATACACAAAAGAATTTTCTTTGTTTGCAATATCCACCATTTTTGTAATTGCATTTAACATAGGGCCAGCTGGTGCGTTGTATTTAATACCTGGCAAGTTTTTCGTTTTTGGTAACAATTTGCCGTCTGGGCTGCATTGACCATATGTTTCAAAAAATTCTTTTTGACCAATACCGTAAATATCACCCTTTTCACGGTCTGTCACATTAATAAAGTCGCCGGATTTCATATGCATATCTTCACCCCACGGTGCAACGAAATCAATATCTTCGTCCAATCTTAAAAATTGTTGGGCACCACCTTTTGGTCGATAAACCTTTGGATTATTTGGGTCAATTTCATATTTTTTCTTGAATGTTTCGGCACTGATAACATATTGTTCGCCCCCAGGATTTGTCGCAACCATATCACCAGCCTTGGCAACATTAATCGTTTCTTGATGGCCATTGGCCAATGTGGTTACAATTTTTTCACCGACAACCCCGGGTCTTGCAGAAATGCGCGCAGTTTTAGCGTAATATTCGACTTGCTTTCCATTGGCAAGTAAATCGGATACATATTTTTTTATATCTTGTATTTTTTTGCCCATTTTTTATCTCCTTTTATTGGTCGATTTTACCACAAAAATACTATTATTTCAAACTATTATCTCAAATTCGTCTTAAAGAAGTGTTCCATTTTATCAAATGGTATCTTGGTCATATTGTCGTACAGGTCTGTATGATTCGCGCCCGGGATTATCATCAATTCTTTATTATCGCCCTTTAATTTTTTGAATGCATCTTCACTGAAATACCGGCTGTGCGCGATTTCCCCGTGAACCACCAATACAGGACTGCGGATTTCATCTGCGCGCTGTAAAATTGGCATATTTATAAACGACAGCGCACTGGAATCGTTGCGGTTGCCGCGCAGGCACGCAGTACCGAGCGAATACGCAGATAAACAATTAGAAAAATTTTAAAAATTTATTAGAAATAAATTTTTTAATTTTGATTATTGTGTATCGAGGCGCACCCACTCCCACCAAAATAAAAACACGCACCCGATTGGGTGCGTGTTTCTGTTTTTTGATTGCTATTACAAAATGCGACCAAAGAAACCACCATCCAATAACAACGCTAATACAATCCACCACCATGACCAAGAGACTGTCTTTGTTAATTTCAAGATTAAAAATATAATTGTAAACATATATAACTCCTTTTTGACGCATTGTGATTATACCATATTCTAGGATTTTTTCAACAGTTCGTTTTTGCCACCGGGGCGGGAATAAGTATGACACACGATGAACTGTGGCGGGCAATTGTTAAATTGGCGGCTTCAAAAAATATGTCTTGTTCAGGATTGGCCAAGTTTGCAGGTCTGGACGCAACAACATTTAATAAAAGTAAACGGTTCAGTAAATATGGCCAACCGCGTTGGCCATCTACATACAGCATTGCCAAAGTATTAAATGCCACAGGAACAACGATGAGTGAATTTGTGAAATTCATGCCGGACACAAATTCACAGAAAAGGTAATAATTCCGGATTTATAAAATTTCCAACACCAACAAATGGACAATTTTATCTGTCATTGACGTTTGTTTGTTCATTCGCGGTACCACCACCACCAATTGGAACAGGGCACGCACCCGAACTTGCCAAACAACGATTATTCGTCGCGCAATAATATGGCGCCGCAGGGTTAGTACAGTTGCAACGCGCCCCAGATGTTGGGTAATTTGTGTTATAGGTTGAACCGTCCGGACATTGGGCACACGAACGATTATTAAGCACAAAGAACGGATTATCCTCAGCCCCATCGTTACACACGCATTGATAGTTATAGTAACGTATTGCATTTGGTGTGCCACTGGTTGCGGTGGCAATATATTCTGAATTATCTGGGCATGTCTTGCACGCCTGTAACAGTGGGAACCAATGGAACGATGTATTTCTGCACTTGCAATGTCCCCAGAATTCGACTTCGTCGCCACTGGCTTCGACCGCATCGGCCGGACAGGCAACCGTACTGCACGCGCCGTTGGCCAGGTATATACCGCCGTTATCACATACCGCCAGGCACGAACCATTAAACACCGTAAAGTCATCTTTACATTGACACAAAGGATTCACATATCCACCCACAGTGTTATTTGCAGATATCGTATGATTTCCACCAACATACACCGAATTATCCGGGCACAATAACGATTGATAGAATATTTCGGAAATACTTTCTATACAGCTGTTTTGATCGGCGGTGTTGTCGCCGGTTGGGCAACTGGTTTGATCGGCGGCGAATACCGCATATCCGCATGTCAACGCAACATTGCGGCACGCACCACGCATAATGTTGTAAACACTGGATGCCGCCGCGGTTGCCGACCAAGATGTCAATTGTGAAACCTGGTTATTATAACATGTGGCGATATCACTTAAACACGTTGATGCATAATCTGAAACTATTTGATACTGGGCGGCCTTGATATTAACCATCGCACGTTGAATATAGTTCACAACAATATCGTTATATGCATTGTAATTTCCGCGCGTATCGTATGTGTATGCGCGACATTTATCCAACACAGGCCGACACAGACCTTCATCGGTCGCCTTTCGTGCCGTGCCAATTTTGGTCAACAAGTATTTTACAACACAACGCCCATCGTTATACCGACCCGCACAATCGGCGTCCGATATTCCCGTGTTATATGCAGACGACAAATATGTGCGGTCAACACCGGCGTTGCTATATTTAGTCATAAACAATTGGATATAATTTACATTTTTACCCAACACAACATTACCATTTTCATCAATGAATTTCTTGGTCGGGTCAAGGCATTTTTTATAATCTTCACCGCAAACCATTTCATCGGTCATACATGTTTCCAGTGCACTAACACAACCGCGCGCATCGTACGTGTTTTGGTTTTGCAACACCGCAAGACGCGCCTTTTGCAACATACGCGTGGCACTGCGAACATTGGACACCAATGTTTCGTTCATCTTGGTCAGGCCCTGTTCATATGCGATACAATCTTTATCAATCGCCAAATCATAATTCCCGGTGATTTGTTGCGCCGTGGCACCAACCTCTTTGCATTGGGTTATGATGGTGTTGCAACGCTTTTTTGCGGCATTATACAAATCCGCACCACGCAGGTTTGAAAATGTGCTGTTACCATTTGTCAGAAAATCCAAAGTGAACAAATCGTTTAATTCCGAAGACGAAAAATCCAAATCTATATCCAACAAACCAAATGAATCGGTCGAAAACGAAGAAGACGATGTCGTTGTGGGATCCTTTATCATTTGTTCGATTTGTGCCAACAAAGTGCGATTTTCGGTTGTATCGGTTTTGCCGGTCATCGCCTCTTCGGCCTCGGTCGCGGACATAATTGCCGATATTTCATCCGCAGACAAACCGACATATCGAATATTTTGTGCAACCGAATTTAATTCGGCGTTGGCATCTTTTACCGCCTTTTCAACCTTGGCATACTTGGACAAATTAGATGAACAAGAACAACGTTTTTGGTTTGCGTCAATAACGGCACAGAATTGATCCATACAATCATTGTATTGTTCTTGGCAAGATTTATTCAACGCCGCCGTTTGTTCTAAACGATCTTTGGCATCGGCAATGGCGGCCGGGTCCAATTTTGTATTGTCGCGCGTTTTTATCGTCGCGATACGTGAAGATTGCAAATTGCGAATTTCCGACGCCATATTTGAACCGGTCTGGGCACCAGATTCCATTGTTGCACGACCACCAACCTCGGCCGTGCTGGGGCGCAAAGTTAATCCCATACGACGAACCGCCGGATTTGAATTTATACTGGCGGCATCGGTCCGGGTTGAACGGCCACTGGTGCGCAGAGTGGATTCCAGGGTGCTGCGCGCATCGGTATTTGTTTGTGAACGCGACACCGCCGCAGAACGATTTGCAGTGCGCGTTTGTTCCGGAATTTCTGGGGCCACGGTACGTGAAGTATTACGCGTCACCGCGGTACGCGTCTGATTTTCCGTCTGCGCACCACGCGCGGTTGT
The DNA here is from genome assembly GCA_900320405.1 of uncultured Pseudomonadota bacterium. Taxonomy (GTDB): domain Bacteria; phylum Pseudomonadota; class Alphaproteobacteria; order Rs-D84; family Rs-D84; genus Enterousia. The sequence goes on along the minus strand of OOHM01000001.1, from coordinate 33,354 downwards.
CGACCGTATCACCGCACCGGTAGAATTTTCCACATCGTTGCGCAATGTGGCATCCACCGTCGGTTTGGTTTCAATATCTGTTCCGGGAATTATGCGTGACACACCACCCGCCGCCAAAGCAGGCAGCGCAGTTAACGCAACCAAAAACCCAAATTTAAAACCCTTCATCCTTAGGGGTAATTATATCATAAATATGCGCAAGAAAAAAGAGAAATTAGTGGTTAGTGTTAGTGAGTACTGGTTAGTAAAAAATGAATTTAACTATTATAAAACATTCCAAAAACCACTAACCATTAATTTTTTTACTTGTTTAAATACCGGGTTTTGATTAGAATATAAAGTGAGCCAGATGGGAATTTGGTTCGGGGCTTTAACAGGCCTTGTACGAAACCGGCACGAATATGTCGTAATCCATAAGTTTCGCATATTTTGTGCCGTGATGATTAGTTCCCCGACACGGGTCGGGGTGCCATTGATTATATATTGAAGGTCAATGGGTCATTGTTTCGTATGATTCTGTTAACACCCCGACCGTCATTTTCATTGACGGTTATTTATTTGAAACAAAGAGGGGAATATTATGAGCAAAACTTTATTATTCAGTGTAATCGCATCCGTTTTGGCAACCGGCGCATACGCAACAAGCGCGACCGTCACATCGCGGGACTATGTGGATGCAGCGGACGCATTGAAACAAGATTTAATTGATACCGATATGGTGGAAATAGAAGTTGCCGATAAACATGGCGGAACAAATGTAGCAAGTTTGCCTGCTTTGGTCAGTTATGACTCAAACAATGGTGGTATAACAGGTAATTATTTTGGCGTATGGGCAACATCAGAAGAACAAGCAATCAATGGTGTAAATGATAGCGATTACGATAAGATCATTCCAACACTTGGCCTAGTGGATTATAAAATAAATGAAGCTCTTGAGCTGACAGAAAATAAAATGTCCTGTGCCGGATGGCCAGACGGAGCAACAACATACAATGCAACACATACCGATGAAAATTGTTGGCTGTGGAATAAAAATTAAAAAAACGGCGCGATGTGCCTTTTTTATAACTACCCCACCAACTTTCGTTGCCCCATTCTTTCACAAAAAGGAGATTCGCCACTAAAAAAATGCCCCAAAGGGCATTTTTATTTTGCGGTTTCTTCCGGAATAACCGAAACAGTTTTGCGGTCACGGAATCCACGTTTGAATTTCACCACGCCGGCGATTTTCGCAAATATTGTATGGTCTTTGCCCATACCAACGTTTTCGCCCGGATGAACGGCGGTTCCGCGTTGACGAATAATGATATTACCCGGAATCACGCGTGCGCCACCAGATTTTTTAACGCCCAATCTGCGTCCCGCAGAATCGCGTCCATTTGCTGTACTCGCACCACCTTTCTTATGTGCCATAATTAAACTCCTTTAATTCCGGGGATTAACCCACGATTTCCTTGATTTTCAACACGGTAATAAACTGACGATGACCGCGTGTACGACGATAGTTTTGACGGCGTTTTTTCTTGAACACCAAAACCTTGTCCCCGCGTTTTTGTTCAACGACAGTCGCGACAATTTTTGCCCCGTCAATGGTCGGCGTACCAACGCGGTCGCCAATCATCAAAACATGGTCAAAAGTGACGTCGCCATCCGCATCCAGTTTTTCAACCTTGATAACATCACCGGTTTTAACACGATACTGCTTTCCGCCGGTTTGAAAGATTGCAAAGTCGCTCATATTCAAATCCTTTTATGGTTATTTTTTAACTTTTGTTCAAAAGTTTATGCAAATAATATGCTTTTTTTATCAAAAGTCAAGCATTTTGCATAAAATTTTATGCAGAACCATATTCGAAAGACAAAAAATCGGGGCGAACCCCGATTTCAATTTTTGCACCCAATGCTTAGTTGCGGCGCCATTCGCGAATACAACCCTCGCCTGGGCAACCCAAAGTATCACGCAGACACTGTTCACGGAATGCCGCCGAATTACCGGTCGTTTCGGTCCCGCTTGGGTTTGTGGCCGTGGAACTTGCACCATTAGAACTTAAAATTTCATTAAGTGTCACAACGTTGCGACAAGTATTTTTTGTATAATCACTGGCGTGCCATTGGCAAGAGGTACTATCTGCCAAGTCAATAATCGCCTTGAACTGGGCCACAGACGGTGTGCAAATCATATCTTGATAGCAATGCGGAGAATTTGCAATCTGGGCACAATATGTTTTAATACGCGCCGTTGACCATGTTTCGTTCGCAGATGCCTGGGTTTCATAACAATCCCACAATTCGCTGATACATTCATTAAAGTTCGTACCGGCGGCGACCGCGTTATTCAAAATCGTATCGCGTTCTTCGTTATAGAATTCCAAACGCTTCTGTTGCAACGCCTGTTGTGCGGCAACCTTTTGATACGCAATCTTTTGTGCGGTTGTTTTCAATTGTTCGCCATACAGGTCGCAATCTGCGTTCGCATCCAACAAATATTTCTGCATCACAGACCGACGTGCATCGGCAACCGGGCCACGTAAAGACGAATATGGGTCACCCGAAGATGTCGAATAACCAAAGCACGATGCAGATGCATTCGCACCGGCGGTGCTGCGTTCGTTCAATGTCACATCACCAGAGGATGATATTTCAACCTTGCTGTTATAATTAAACGGACAAGACGATGTTGCGCCGTTCGCACAGCGTCCACCGGTCGGTGGCGTACCGCAACCTTCATATATACCATTAAAGCACGAATCCAATACGCGTGCGCATACATTATTATGCGCATAGCGGAACAAATCGTACCCCCATGTTTCCGCCAATGTATCTTTGGTTTCATCCGCATATAATGATGACGCAGAACCGGTGATACCATTTATTACGCCGGTCAATGTTGAAATGGCACTGAACACAGAATCATCATTATTGGTCAAGATTGTATCAACATTCGTTTTGACTGTGTCTGCCCAATTTGCCAAAGACGCCAAAATATCGGAACCCGCACCATCAAGATCTTGAACCTTGAACCCGTAAACGCTTTCGTTTGTACAATATGACGGTGCAACCGAGCAAGAACAATTTGTATATTCACCGTGGCTTTCGCACCAGGTTTTCATTGCGTCCGCATCACAGCCCGTACCGGCGGCACCCGATGTATCCATATGCGAAACTTCGCGCCAGGATGCGCAGTTCATAACCTTTTCTGCATCGGTAAGACTGAACGCGGCACTAACTTCTTTACCCTTGTTTGCAATCAGCAATGCCAATTCACCAGATATTTTAATCAATTCTTCGTTGGCAGATTCCAATGCATCTTCGGCCTCGGCAAAGGCTTTGACACGACCGGCACACGCACAACGGCGTTGCGCCGCATTACGCGCTGTACATATTTCATCCATACATGTATAGTATGATTCCAAACAATTGCTGTATGCCTCGGCAGAAATCAATCCCGTTGTTGAATCGATAATATTGGAATAATTTCCGGAATACAATTTGCCCGAAAGATATGTGTAATAACTGCTGTTGATTTTTGTTTTTGTGCCACGCGTCGGTTCACCTTCCAATGCAACGCGTGATTGTGTCGCACCCGTGCGGGCACGAACATTACGTGTTGTAGACCGATTTGCGGTCGTTGTACGGGCGGTGCGCGCAACAACATTACGCGTTGTTGTACGGGCAACCGTATCAGATGCGCCAGAATTTGTCCGGGATGCAACCTTGCGTGCGGTGACACCACGCGATGCACCCGCGTTTGTCGTTGCCGCCGTTGTAGGACGCGCCACAGATATTGCATTTGTGCCACGTGGGCTTGCACGACCGGTGCGTGGCGATGTCTGGTTTTGTTCCATTGTGACCGCCGGGTCAATTGCCGGCGCGATTGGATCCGCGAACACAACACGCATAGACAACAATGTTGAACATACGAAAAATGCACCCATTAACAACAATACCGCCCCCAGTGCATTTTTACACATATTTGCGACATAACGTTTTTTCATAAACACTCTCCATTATATTCGGAAACGCCCGAAACACACCACATTCGTGGCGAAATCCGACCTTAAATTTCACCCAAGTTTTATTTATTATAACATTTTTACGCGCGCGTGTAAACAAGAAAACCCGCCACGCGGCGGGTTGTTTTTTTATTTGAATAAATTTCGGAACCATCCACCGGTTTCTTTAACACCTTCACCGGTTTGTTTTGCGGCCGCATCAACGGTGGCCACAGTGTTTTCGCCATCGGCACGTATCGTCGCAGCATCCGCCTTGGCTGAATCCACCGTATTGGCAACTTCGGCCTTGGTGTCTTCAACGGATTTTGCGACACCTTCAACCTGGGCATTGATTTGTTTTTTTACATATCCCGCACATTTTGAAGACAATGACGAAATATTTTCAGATAAACATTCCATCATCGTTTTCGAACCCATAATCATTTCTGGGCAAATTGTTGTGATTTCATCGGTATTGCACGCATCGGCCAATGTTTGCGGTTCCGATGTTTTATTCAGGCCAAACATATCACGCCAACCCGCATTCGCCGCCGTTGTCACGGCAACCGCCGCAATTAAACTAAATGAAAATATTCGTTTCATATTTTTCCCCTTTGGTTTTGTACAATTTCATAATAGATTTTTATCCCATTGCCGTCAACATTTTATTGCGAATATACCGACCCGGGTGTATAATTCGTGGTATGAAAAAGTTTATTGTTTCGTTTTTATCAATTATGGCGATTGGCGCAACATACGCAAACCCGATGTTTGGTGATGGACACGAAAATTCTATTTCGATTTCTGGCGGTCCCGGTATCGGTTCGGGTTCATTGTTAAAGTTGATATATCCCGGCGATTGGGAATTTGTGCCGATGACAATGATGATGGGCACATACAGTCAACCGATGACTATCTTTAAAATCCCGGCGCGTATGAATGCAAGTGTTATTCAAAACATCGCGTATCATTCTGCAGATGGTTTGTCGTTTTTTGGTGTGGGACTGTCTTGGGATGTGGCATTATTTAATTGGCACGGTTGGTATATTGGTGGCGGATTGGGTCCATATTATCGCGATAATCACGACCGTTGGGTATCAAGCCGTTTGGTATTTGGTGAAAAATTCTTTATTGGGAAAAATATTACAGAATCTTTAAGAATGGAATTTTTCACATTGCATTTCTCGAATGGCGATTTAACCGAAACAAACCGCGGATTTAATTTTACGGGTTTATCTGTGAATTACAGTTTTTAATTTTTTTATTATAAAAAATGCCCCGTTTGGGGCATTTTCTATCTGTGCATTTTTATTTACGCGGGAATTTAACCGCTGCCTGGGCCGCGGCAAGGCGTGCAATTGGCACGCGGAACGGACTGCACGACACAGAATTGAATCCGCATTTATGGAAGAATTCAATTGATTCTGGGTCGCCACCGTGTTCACCACAAACCCCAAGGTGTATTTTGTCACCCTTGGTCGCGCGGGCCTTTTGCACCGCGTCTTTTATCAACAAACCAACACCCAATTGGTCAACCGACGCAAATGGGTCGGCAACATAGATGCCACGCGCACGGTATTCATCCAAGATTTTACCCGTGTCATCACGCGACATACCCAATGTTGTTTGTGTCAAATCGTTTGTTCCAAATTCAAAGAATTCGCAACTTTCCGCGATTTCGTTTGCCAAAACGGCCGCACGCGGCAATTCAATCATTGAACCAACCGTGTATTCAATCGATTCGCCTAATTCTGCGAACAGCGCCGCCGCGGTTGCGTCGATAACAGATTTAACAATATCGACCTCTTTCTTGGAACCAACCAACGGAACTTCGATTTCCGGATGAACAGAAACACCTGATTTTTTGCATTCCAACGCCGCGGACAAAATTGCACGCGTTTGCATTTCGCATATTTCCGGATATGTAATGGCCAATCTGCATCCACGATGACCCAACATCGGGTTTTGTTCGTGCAACGCATCTGCACGCGATTTAACAAATTCAACCGTTTTGCCAATGTGTGCCGCCAATTCTGCAATTTCTGCATCGGTATGTGGCAAGAATTCGTGTAATGGTGGGTCAATTAAACGAATTGTGACCGGCAGACCATCCATAATCTTGAACAATTCGACAAAGTCCGCTTTCTGGTACGGCAACAATTTTGCCAATGCCGCACGGCGACCGGCCTCGTCATCGGCCAAAATCATCTCGCGCATATCCTGGATTCGCGCCGGGTCAAAGAACATATGTTCTGTACGGGCCAAACCAATACCTTCGGCACCGAAATCGCGCGCCTGCTTTGCATCTTTTGGTGTTTCGGCATTTGCCTTGACCGTCAAAGTTTTTATTTCGTCAACCCATTGCATAAGCGTACCAAAATTGCCCGTCAATTCCACGGAAACCGTTGGAACCGCGCCTTCGATAATTTCACCGCGCGCACCATCAATCGAAACCCAATCGCCTTCATGGATAACCGCGCCAGATGTTGTTTTCATTGTTTTGGTTTCATAATCAATCTTGATATCCGCAGAACCGGAAACACACGGTGTTCCCATACCGCGTGCAACCACCGCCGCGTGCGATGTCATACCACCACGGGCCGTAATCACACCCTGGGCCGCGTTCATACCGGCAATATCTTCGGGCGATGTTTCAACACGGATAAGCATAACTTTCTTGCCTTCGGATGCCCATTTTTCCGCATCTTCGGCATTGAACACCGCCATACCCACCGCGGCACCCGGGGACGCCGGAAGACCCGTCGCAATAACTTTCTTTTCGGCCTTGGGATCCAACATAGGATGCAACAAGTGATTCAATTGGTCGGCACCGACACGCAAAATGGCTTCTTCCTTGGTCAGCAGACCTTCGCCGACCATTTCGACCGCCATACGAACCGCCGCCGCCGCCGTGCGTTTACCATTACGACACTGCAACATCCACAGTTTCCCGTGTTCAATGGTAAATTCCATATCTTGCATATCTTTGTAATGTTTTTCCAATTTTTCGCGAACATCGCACAATTCTTTGTACACCGCCGGCATCGCCTCTTCCAAAGATACACGACCAGAATCATCTTTGCTCATTGGTTGGGGCGTGCGAATACCCGCAACAACATCTTCGCCCTGGGCATTAATTAAATATTCACCATAGTATTTGTTTTCACCGGTCGCCGGGTCGCGCGAAAAACACACGCCCGTTGCCGAATCGTCCCCAGAATTTCCAAACACCATAGCCTGGACATTAACCGCGGTACCCCAATCGCCCGGAATATTGTTCAATTTGCGATATGTGATGGCCTTTTTGCTCATCCACGAACCGAACACTGCGCCAATACCCAATTTCAACTGTTCCCATGGATCCTGGGGAAAAATTTTGCCGATTTTGACACCAATTTCCTTGAATTGTTCAACCAATTGTTTCAAATCATCTGCGGTTAATTCGGTATCAACTTTGTACCCCTTGGATTCTTTCATTTTTTCCAAAGTGTGTTCAAACAGGTCGATATCCGCACCCAACACAACATCACTGAACATCATAATGAAACGGCGATACGAATCGTATGCAAATCTTTCATTGCCAGAATGGCGTGCCAACGCTTTGACAGTTTCATCATTCAAACCCAAATTCAAAACAGTATCCATCATACCCGGCATAGAAACCCGCGCACCCGACCGCACAGACACCAACAAAGGATTTTCCATATCGGCAAATTTCTTGCCCATAATCGATTCGATATGATTGATACCGGCGCGAACCTGGTCCATTAAATCAGACGGATATGTCTGGTTGTGTTCATAATAATACGTACAAACCTCTGTCGTGACGGTAAATCCCGCCGGCACAGGCAAACCAACCAAATTCATTTCGGCCAAATTTGCCCCCTTGCCACCCAACAGGTTACGCATATCTGCACGACCTTCGGCGTGACCATTACCGAAAGTGTATACCCATTTATCGCTCATAGTTTCTCCTTTGTTGTTATTTTTTGCGCGAGTATTTTTCACAAAAAATGTAAGAAAAGCAAACAAAAAAAGATTTTTTTCAAATAATTTTTCGATTCGAATTTGGAAAAGGTGTTTTTTTGTGGTACAATTGTTGCATAACAACACAACAAACAAACTTATGCATCGTTTCGTGTGCCACATTTGATAGATTCTAATTGGCACGCGAAATGCGCGTAAAAAAATTTGTTTTATGTGATTTTGTTGTTTACAAATATCACATAAAATGATAACATAAGACAAGGAAGGTAAAAGGATTTTGATATGGTAAGTAAGAGGGAAGCCATGTATTATCTGCGAAAACTTGGGGGATTTTCACTGGTTGCACTGCTTGCGGTGGTGCCGTCTTTGGCGTTTGCAGACACTATTGTGACCAGTCAAACATATGTTGATATGCAGGATAATTTAAAGGTCGATAAAGATCAGGGTACTGCGAACGCAGGCAAGGCGTTGGTTGTGAATGCCAGCGGTGTGGTTGAACCGGGCACTATAGACGCGTTACCCGCAGGTACTGCTGCAAATCAAGTTTTACAGTATACCAATAACGCGTGGACACCAACAAATATTGATACAACCCCAACCACAGGTCATAATCAGCCGGTGACATCGGGCGGTGTTGCGACCGCGTTGGACGGCAAGGTTGATGTTGCCCAAGGCACTGCTAACACCGGCAAAGGTTTGGTTGTAAATGCATCTGGTAATTTGGCGTTGGCAAATATATTGCAGGCAATTAACGCGCCAACGGATACGATTACCGCGAATGATGGGTATGTTGTAAAATCTGTGACATCGACCGACGGCAAGACCATTGTGGTCACACGCGATACGGTCAAGGTTCCGGTTGCATCCGGGGCGCCCAGTTCAAACACCCCAACGGCATTTGCCGAAGTTTGGGTTCAATAGGGCAAATAAAAGATTTAATGCCGGCGAATCGCCGGCATTTTTTATTTTCTTTTCCGCCAATAACATACAATTTGTGCATTTTCGGTATTGTCATCCGTGTGCACACGATGGTATGTCTTTAACCCATCAATTTTAACATCAATATTAACCTGTGGTGTGTCGGGCGCAATTTCGTGTTTGTAATTTAATTCTATACCACACAATTCGTGCGTATCACGATATGCGTATCCCACGCTTTCTGTTGCCCACACGGCATATACCGCATTATTTATATGCTGATTTTCGTCTATGTCATCGAATCGGCACTTGAATGTATGTGTTTTTTCTGATTCGAATCCCGGGAACTTTTCAAATTTACGGTCATATGCGCGTTCCATATCGGCCGGCCACGGATTATGCCGCACCCAATCGTCTATGCGTACCAGTCGACGATTCGTTAAATCAAACAAAACCCACTGCGATGTCGCACGAACCAATAATTCGCCATTTTCATCGCGAATTTCAAAATCGCGCAATGCACGCAAATTGTCATGGGATGCCGGCCACGTAGAATATTCCAGCATTTCGCCATTACGGGGCATTTTGACAATATCGACCAAGTAATGTGTCACAACCCACGCAACATTGGTTTCGTGAATAAATGTCCGACCGCAACCCAACATTTCTGCGTGCGTATCACCCAATCCCTGGAGTTCATTCATCAAAATTCCGGGACGCATATTACCATACCGGTCACATTGGTACGTCTGCAATTCGCGTTTGATAATCAATTTTGCATCGGCCATACTTATTTTGCCTCCGTCGTCGCAACAACAAAGTCAACCGAATCGCCAACAACAATGTTATTCGCGCGCGCCGCAGATTTAATCAATTCATACAGCGACACCGGTACATTTGCGGGCACGGTCAATGTTTCTAATTTTGCACCATTTCCAATTTTACGGTCGGTACGCAAACCACGCACCGCGTGAACCGTATCAATTGCATACTGCATATCGGATGTATCCGTATCATATTCTGCATTTACCGTTGGATATTCGGTTCTGTGCAGCGTTTTACCACCCTCGGTGGGTTGGTATATCCGTTGCCACAATTCTTCGGTCAGGAACGGAATAAACGGCGCATACAGACCGATTATTGCACGCAACACCGTCCACAGTGTCCATTGTGCCGCGCGTTTTGATTCCGGACCATATTTTTCCGGCGACCAAAAACGGTCTTTGATGAATTCCAAATATTGGTCACAGAACACATCATAAAAGAATGTATCAATCGCACCGCGCGCATTAAACGTATCGTATTTATCCATATTTTTGCGAACTTCGGCGACCGTTTTGTTCAATTCAGACAAAATCCAACGGTCTTCAATTGGCCGCGTTGCCACCGCCGGGACGGTGCCGGTTGGTTCGAAATCTGTCAAATTCATCAAAACATACTTGGCGGCATTCCAAAGTTTTGTCATCAATTTAGAACCGCGTTTCACTTCATCTTCACTGTAACGAATATCGGTTCCAATTGGTGCAGTTGATACAAAATAACGTAACGCATCGGCACCAAACTTTTCCACTGCATCCAACGGGTCAACGCCGTTGCCTTTGGTTTTAGACATCTTTTGACCTTTGGCATCACGGACCAAACCGTGGAAATTCACCGTTTTGATTGGAATATCACCCATAACATACATTCCCATCATCATCATACGCGCAACCCAGAAAAATATGATGTCGGCCGCGGTGTACAGTAAATCCGTCGGATAATATTTTTTTAATTCGGGTGTTTCATCCGGCCACCCAAGTGTCGAAAATGGCCACAAACCGGAAGAAAACCATGTATCCAAAACATCCGGGTCGCGCGTAAGCGTTTTGCCACCCGATTGTTTAACCGCATCTTCTTCGGTTTCGGAAACATATACATTGCCATCTGCATCATACCAGGCCGGTATATGGTGTCCCCACCACAGTTGACGCGAAATTGTCCACGGACGAATATTTTTCATCCAAGACATAAATAAATTATATCTGTGGTCCGGCAAAAATTGAACACGGCCTTCTTCAACCGCCGCGATAACGGGCTTTGCCAATTTTTCGGCATCAACAAACCACTGCATCGTTAGCATTGGTTCAACCGGAACCATACCGCGTTGTGAATACGGCGTTGGAATAATTTTATCTTCAATTTTTGTCATCAAACCCGCGGCTTCGATGTCTTCCACAACCGCCTTGCGCGCGGCATACCGATCCATTCCCCAATATTTTTCCGGCACCGGTGCCGCACTTATCAATTTTGCATCCGGCGTTAAAATACATACGGGTTTAAGGTTATGACGCAAACCAACCTCGTAATCATCAAAGTCGTGCGCCGGGGTGATTTTCACCGCACCCGTACCCTTTTCGGGGTCTGCGTGAACATCGCCAATAATTGGGATTTCAATATCGGTCAATGGGATAATCGCCTTTTTCCCAATCAGGTGTTTTAATTTATCGTTCTCGGGATGAATTGCAATCGCCTGGTCACCAAATAATGTTTCGGGGCGCGTAGTTGCAATCTCGATAAACCCGCCGTCCGCCAATGGGTAATTAAAGTAATAAAATTTACCGTGTTCTTCACGTGTTTCAACCTCTAAATCCGACACAGATGTTTGCTGTTTCGGGCACCAATTTACCAGACGTTTTTCACGGTATATCAAACCTTCGTTATACATTTTCACAAACAGTTTTGTGACCGCGCGCGACAAACCTTCGTCCATAGTGAACCGTTCGCGTTTCCATACCGGTGTCACACCCAATGTGTGCAATTGGTTCATAATCTGGCCGCCCTTTTCTGCCTTCCATTTCCATGCGGCATCTAATTTTTCATCCAAAGATAAACTGTGCGGATTTATGCCACGTTTCGACAGGTCGCGTTCAACCAATAACTGGGTCGCAATAGATGCGTGGTCGGTTCCCGGTTGCCACAACACATCAAAACCAGACATACGTTTATAACGACAAATAATGTCGGTCATAACATTATCCAACGCATGTCCCATATGCAGGTTTCCTGTGACATTCGGTGGGGGCATCATAACACAAAATGGTGTTTGCCGCGAATTTACATCGTTGTCCCAGAAATTATTTTCATCCCAAAATTTCTGAATCCGCGATTCAATTTCGCGTGGCGATATATTTTTCCCCAATTCTATATTCATCTGTTTTATCCTTGGTTATTTTCGTTGAATAATACCAAATAGAAAATGAATTTCAAGCATCTATATCAATTCGCACGGACAACACGACAAAATACCACACCGTATATTTCCGTCGCACCGGCACGGCGTAAAACACGCGCCAATTCATCAAATGTTGCACCCGATGTCATAACATCATCAACCAGTAAAATCTTTTTGCCTTGGATGCGTTCCGGTTTTGCAACATTGAACACACCACGAATATGCTCGCGACGTTGCGCGTGCGTTTTATGTCCCATATTCGGGCGATATTTACGGCACACACTGTCAAAGTCAATTGGCGCACCGTACACACGTGCAATTTCACGCGACAGAAGCGTCGCCTGGTTATAACCGCGTTGAAACAAACGCCGATTCGCCAAAGGCACCGGCATAACCAAATCGGGTTTAATGTTAATATCACGCATTGCCCAAATCATTGCGCGCGACATAAAACGCGCAAACTTTATGCGACCACCGTGTTTGAACGGCAACATAACACTGCGCGACATATCGTCGTATATGCACGCGGCGCGAACATATTCTAAATCATTTTTACCCGATGCACATATTGGACACATTGCATTTGAATCGGGTTCATAATCATCGGGGAACGGATAACCGCAACGCGCACAATGCGGTCCATCAATCCAATCAAAGCAACCCCAACAATCGCCACATAATTCGCCGTGTGTTTGAACCGGCGCGCCACATATTGGACACGCCGGTGGAAATAAAAATTCAACAACACGAGATAAAACAGACAATTACCAACTCATACTTTTATATGTCTTGGAACCAACGGTATCACCGAACATATTGCGTTTTTGTTTGGTCAGTGTTTCAAATTGTTCATTTGAAATTATACGCAATACAAAACCTTCTTCATCGCGTTGCGACAAAACGGGAACAATGCGTTGTTCGGAAACACCGGTATCACGCAAAACCTGTTCAACAATGGCCAATCGCCGTGCCGCCAATTTGCGCGCAGTTGATGTTTGTGTTGCGGCAACCGGAATTGCAACCTGAATCGCACGTTTTGGATTTGCAACAACTATGCCCGCATATTCCGACAATAAATTATAATTTTCACGTGACAATGCCGAATCAGAATTTTTGAAACCGATTTTAATTTCCAACGGTCTTATTTTTTCCGCATCTTCGGACAGGTCACGCGCCGATGTAAAACCTTCGGTAAATGTGCCTATATCACTGGCCACATCGAACCTATCATCAATTGGATATGTCGACAGGTGTTTATTTTCCGACAAGAATGTTTTGCGAAACGCGCGACGCAATTCCGCCGGGGACATTTTTGTCATATCTTCGCGAACCTCTTGAATTTTGGTTTCGTTATCCTTTTTAACGGCACGACGCACAACATCGCCACCAATCAAATCGTCACGCGGAACAACGACACGCGCGACATGCACGCCATCATCGGCGTTCGCGATATTTGGTTTAATAACATTTTCTGGAATTTCTTCACGCATCGGCAATACGGCGGATTCCGGCGTATAGGCGATTTTTTCATCCGCCAATTCGGTATGGCGTGTGTGACGCGATGCGACCGATGCATCGGCACGTTTCTGCAATTCCATCAAACGCGCAATTTGCGCATCCAACGAAGATGTTTTTGCCGACAATTCTGTAATCTCGTTCGCGGTGTTTGTCCCGGACGCATTGGCAATGTGTTCTTCGGGCAACGCATCGTTTGAAGTAATCACCGAAAATTCATTGGCGCGCGGCATACGCAACGGTGTATCGTTTTTTGCCCAAAGATCAGAACTTGGGCGATTCGGCACCAGGTATTCACTGTTCGCGGCGATTTTTTCACCGGTATCCACAGAAATATTTTTACTCGGCGCCGGTTTGGGTTTTGATGTGCGTGCAACGACGCGCTTTTTATTTGTCGCCGTGCGCGACAAAGATTCAACCGCAACCGGTTGTGTGGTTGTATTTTTTGCGACAACGGGCACCACGCCATATTGTGCACGCGCCGAAACCGCCGCCCGTGCGGTGTTCACCGTGGGCAATCGCGCGCCCGCAAACGCCGGTAAAACCAATAAAATTCCCAACCCAGAAACCAATTTTTGTTTCATGTTCCTTTCCTTCCTTAATTTATCTTAGAACAAAATGCGAATCGGGCGCAAGTGAAAAATAGTGGTTAGTATTATGGTTAGTAGGCTGTAAAAAAAAACCGGCAACCGCCGGTGTTTTTTTACCGCGCACTACAAACACATTTCCCGTCCCTGCAAGAACCAGACAGTCCACCCTCGCACTGAGCATCCATCCAGTCACAATCACTATCATTACGACATCTACCATAAACATATTTATCGGTTAAATTCCACAGGATGCATTCGCCATTTACTTCCTGATAACATGTTTTATATGTGACCGTTGTTACCGGCAGGTTGGTTAATTCCCCTGTGACCCAATCCATTGCACTGTTTAACAAGGAATTGGTGACCAGGTCCCCATTATTACAATCATCTTCATCAGGGTCATTACAAATTCCGCGTTCACCGAGTACCCCAGCATCTTCGGTATATGTAACAACGGACACACCACCACCGTTTTCATCATAATTTGTACCCGCGGCCGGGATTGTTGCCTGGCGCGTGGTATCAACATATTGTTTGGATGTAACGGTTGTATCTGCGAAAACCGAATTGATTGTTAATATTGATGCAATTGCACCAAATGTTAAAATTGGAATCCTCATATCCCTTCCTTTTTGTGCTTGTTTTATACACATATATTATGGCATTAAAGGTACCTTTATTTTGACCACCCCCGTGATTTTGTAAGTCATTGATTTTACTGAATCGCATTTATCAAAAAAAGTACTGGACAAAAAGGTACGATTAAATTGACCACCCAATAAAAAAAATAACGGATGCATTCGCATCCGTTTTTCACAACCACCCCCACTGTCGTTGTGCCCCTTTCTTGGAACTAACGAGAAATTGATACAACCGGCACACCAGCACTTAATGCAATATCGCGCGCCTGGGACGAACCCCGTTGCGCCAAATTCAACAGGTGATCAGACAACGCACGGGCACGCCGTTCAACAAAAGAAGCGTATTTTGGATTGTTCACTATATCAATTTTGTCGTGAACTCCGCGCGCCAACAACTCATATTTTTTATCACCATTGTAATATAATTCCCATTGGTCAGACATATTTGCAACCGGCTCAAAATTCAAAATACTTTTATTATAACGGCGACGAATTATGTATTCTGGGACATCGTGTCCACCCAGTGCAACCCGTTGCCGCACGCGTGCCAAATTCTGTTCCACCGACGACAAAATCACATATAAAAATACAATTTTATATCCGTCTGCGCGGGCGCGTTTTATAAATTTATTATGCAGTTTCCCCGACAGTGTTGTTTCAAGCGCAAATGATGCGTGCATAGAGAAAATTTCTTCCATTTTGCCCAACAACATCATCCCCGCACGTGCCGCATTAACATTGTTTTCGCGTTGAATATCATCGGCATTAAGAAAAGATATTTTTGGGTTGTCGCCAATCAGTTCGCGCGCAAGTGTTGTCTTGCCCGAACCATTTGGACCGCCAATTAAATAAAAAACTTTATCAGAATAGATTTTCATATTAATTATTTCGTATTGATAATAACACGCACTTTTATCTTTGCAAGGGTAAAAAAATCCCGCAACATACGCGATGCCTGTTTTTTTGCACCTCAAATGCTACGGGATATAAAACTTACTGCAAACCGCCACAATATTCGCAACGCGTCGGATACGGCACGCAATCAACAACCGGAATATTACTTAAATCATACGCCGGTTCAACATAGACCGGTTCATACACAGGTTCGGTCACCATAACCGGTTCGACAATTGCGCGTTGCGCACTGCAAATAACTTCGGTGATAACGGCGCGATGAATACGCGATTCACGTTCCAACAATGCATGCATTGCGGCCGGATCACAGTTATCTGTATAAACAGTGCGATAATCCGCATTTGCCGCCGCACCCACCATCGCAAGCAACGACGATAACAAAACTATTTTTTTCATATTTCTATCCCTTAGTTTCGATTTACACCAAAAACATAACACAAACATTTACATTGTCAAGTTTTATAAATAAAAAATAAAATTAAAACCGCCATCGCTGGCGGTTTTGTTATCTGGACCGTTTTATTCTTCTTAAATTCATACGTTTGGCGACCATTTGTGCAAAATATTTACCACGCAAATCTTCGGGTAAATCCGAACTGGAATTATATGTTGTGGCGTGTACTTTGTTATTTGCATCCGTTTGCAATACAAGAATTTTATGAACAGAATACCGAATAAATTTTACCAACATTTGTAATCCTTTTTTATTTTGCGCGGTTCAGACTGTCCGCAAAGTGCGCAATTTTAAGGCGCACCTGTTCGCGACGATTTATTGCATTTTGCAATTCTGCATCCGTCCGCGCCAAACGGATTGAATCATCATAATTCGGCAAACTTTTGGCATAGGCATCTATTTGGGCCTTTTTGTTATATATTTTCTTTCTGTCCGCGTCAATTTTTACGAGGCCCAACACTGCTGCGCCAAGGATACCACCAACCACCGCAACAGGTAAACAGACAAACCATACACCTTGAATAGTTTTTTTGGTCTTTTCGCGAGTTTTCTTTTTCTGCTCTTGTTGTACCTTCACTTTGTCGTATACCGACAATGCAAGTTTTGCCGTATCGTCTTGCATTTGATAAACCCACGCAAAGACATCGCCCGAATTTTCACTAATATGAATCTCCTTATTATCAATAAACAGCATAGTTTTATCGTCCAATGACAATACGTGTGGACTTGCCCCCAAACGCATGTGGCGACCACGTTTTAACATCGCGACAACTTTTTTATTGGCATCTGCATCGGTCATTGGTTTTTGTGTTTTTGAATCTGTCATAGTATTTTCCCTTTTTAATACTCTTTGGCGCGTCGTAAACTGTCTGCAAAACGTTCTACTTTATGCTTTTGTTCTAAATATCCCGGCAAAGTTTTTTCGTACGCACTGACTTTTTCTTTTATTTCCATATTTTTGCGTTCGGTTGGATAAATGGCAATCGCGGCAATACCGGCCATTACCGCGCCGGCGGCGCCCGTCACCATTAACAGCAATACACCATCACGTATGCGACGCACACGAATATATTTCTTTACAATACGCTTTGTTTCATCGTCCATGTCGTAACGCGCACCATCCGAAGATAAAATCTGATTTGTGTCGGGCAGAAAATACATAGAACCGGAATTTTTAGACAGACGCAATGCGTATTCACGATTGTCTGCACCCAATATTTGACCTTTTATGTGGCGCTTATTCTGATTGAATGTATAGCGTGCAAACTGGTTGATATCTGCGATTTTGTCTGCCATTTATGAACCCCTTTTCTTAAAACTTAACACACCCGGCGCAAATATCAACAAAAAATCATCCGGACAAAGGGGCAATGTGATTTTAATGTGAATTTGCGCGGAAACCGTTTGATATAATAAACCGTAATTCACGGCGCACGGCGGCAATTTCATCTATGGTAAGTGGTTTCTGTTCGTTTGATATAGAATCTGTTATATATTCAATACGAACCCCATCCGGCATTTCGCCCAATGAGCTGTATCGTTTGGTTTCTACGCCTTTATCTGTCTGTTCCACAGAAATTATTATTCTGTGCAATCCGGATGTTGTAAATTGAAACCATTTTTTCACTTTTTATCTCTTTGGTTAACGGTTAAAAAAACCGCCACTTGGGCGGTTAAAACGGTTTTTATATCATACTGGATTTATTCTGGCGACGACCTACTCTTCCGTGGCTTAAGCCAAAGTACCATCGGCGATACGGGGTTTCCCTGTCTGGTTCGGAATGGAACAGAGGGTGACTCCCGCTCTATAATCACCAGAATAAATCCAGCGAACATCGTGTTAATGAATCAACTTCAACGTTCTCTTCAAGCATATCGTTTGAACAAGTCAAACGATAAGATAAAAAGTCAATGGTTCGATTAGTACCGTTAAGCTGAACCCCTCGCAGGGCTTACACATACGGCCTATCAATGTCCTAGTCTAGAACTGAACTCATGGGGATATCTTATCTTGCGACCAGCTTCCCGCTTAGATGCTTTCAGCGGTTATCTGTTCCGAACATAGCTACCCTGCGGTGCCGCGGGCGCGACAACAGGTACACCAGGGGTTCGTTCGACCCGGTCCTCTCGTACTAAGGTCAAGTTCGCTCAAATATCCAACGCCCACAGTAGATAGGGACCTAACTGTCTCACGACGTTATTAACCCAACTCACGTACCGCTTTAAATGGCGAACAGCCATACCCTTGGGACCTGCTCCAGCCCCAGGATGCGATGAGTCGACATCGAGGTGCCAAACACTACCGTCGCTATGGACGCTTGGGTAGCATCAGCCTGTTATCCCTAGAGTAGCTTTTATCCGTGTGCGATAGCCCTTCCATGCGGGGCCACCGGGTCACTATGACCGACTTTCGTCTCTGCTCGGCGTGTCCGCCTTGCAGTCAGGCCTGCTTTTGCCATTGCACTCACCGGCTGATTTCCGACCAGCCTGAGCAGACCATTGCGCGCCTCCGGTACACTTTGGGAGGCGACCACCCCAGTCAAACTGCCCATCACGCAATGTCCCCTGCCCTGGTTCAAGAACACGGGTTAGACACTAAAACACATCAGGGTGGTATTTCACCAACCGCTCCATGCGAACCAAAATCCGCACTTCAAAGCGTCCCACCTATCCTACGCAAATGTGCCCTAGTGCCATTACGAAACTGCAGTAAAGCTTCATAGGGTCTTTCCGTCTAGCTGCGGGTACCCGGCATTTTCACCGAGAATTCAATTTCGCTGAGTCTATGTTGGAGACAGTGTGGAGATCGTTACGCCATTCATGCGGGTCGGAACTTACCCGACAAGGAATTTCGCTACCTTAGGACCGTTAGAGTTACGGCCGCCGTTTACTGGGGCTTCACATCAATGCTTGCACACCTCTGCTTAACCTTCCAGCACTGGGCAGGCGTCAGTCCCTATACATCATCTTATACGATTTAGCAGAGACCTGGGTTTTAAGTAAACAGTCGCCCCCACCTGGTTTGTGTCACCTGATTAAAGTTGCCTTGAAACAGGTCATCCTTATTCCGAAGTTACGGATGCATTTTGCCTAGTTCCTTCAACATAGTTCTCTCAACCGCCTTAGTCTACTCGACTCGAGCACCTGTGTTGGTTCTGGGTACGATCTATATGTGCGGGCTATTTCCTGGAACTTGTTCACTGCCGCGCCAATCCAATAAGGCACAACAATTTACCAAATTCGTCACTCTCGCACAGGTCACGGAATATTAACCGTGTTCCCATCGACTACGCCTTTCGGCCTCGCCTTAGGGGTCGACTCACCCTACCCTGATTAACATTGGATAGGAACCCTTGCTCTTACGGCGTCAAGGTTTCTCACCTTGATTAGCTGCTACTCATGCCAACATTCGCGCTTCTGATACCTCCACGCCGGCTCGCGCCTTACGCTTCACAGGCTTACAGAATGCTCCGCTACCGCGACACTTACGTGCCACCCGCAACTTCGGTAGATGATTTTAGCCCCGTTACATTTTGGTTGCCGAAACGCTAATAGACCAGTGAGCTATTACGCTTTCTTTAAACGATGGCTGCTTCCAAGCCAACATCCTGGTTGTTTTGGAATTTCGACTCACTTTCCCACTTAATCATCATTTTGGGACCTTAGTTGGCGGTCTGGGCTGTTGCCCTCTCGTCCACCGACCTTAGCACCGATGGACTGTTTCCCTGGCTATAATTCGTTGGTATTCAGAGTTTGATATGGTTTGGTAAGATTTTACTCCCCCTAGCCATTTCAGTGCTTTACCCCCAACGACGAACACCAGAGACACTACCTCTATAGTTTTCGCGGAGAACCAGCTATAACGGGGTTCGATTGGCTTTTCACCCCTAGACACAAGTCATCCCCTAGTGTTGCCATACTAGTGGGTTCGGCCCTCCAGCGACTGTTACGCCGCCTTCAGCCTGCTCATACCTAGATCACCCCGCTTCGGGTCTATTACTGCATACTCAAATCGCCCTATTCAGACTCGGTTTCCCTTCGCTTACACCTAACGGCTTAGGCTTGCATGCAATAATAACTCGTTGGCTCATTATACAAAAGGTACGCCATCACCGGAAAACCGGCTCTGACAGCTTGTAGGTATTCAGTTTCAGTGTCTATTTCACTCCCCCTTCGGGGTTCTTTTCACCTTTCCCTCACGGTACTTGTTCACTATCGGTCAATCAGGAGTATTTAGCCTTGGGGGAAGGTCCCCCCGTGTTCAAACCGGATTTCACGTGTCCGGCTCTACTCTCGAACCAAAAAACTAGATTTCGCATACAGGGCTATCACCTATTATTGCCGCGCTTTCCATCGCGTTTTGCTATCTAAAATCTCGGCTACTGGGCTGGTCCCGTTTCGCTCGCCACTACTAAGGGAATCGCTGTTGCTTTCTTTTCCTGCGGGTACTGAGATGTTTCACTTCTCCGCGTTCGCCTCTGGGCCCTATGTATTCAGGCACAGATAGGTCATACGACCTGGGTTTCCCCATTCGGACATCCCGGGGTCAAAGGATATTGACGCCTCACCCGGGCTTATCGCAGTCTTTCACGTCCTTCATCGCCTCTGATTGCCAAGGCATCCACTAAACACCCTTTGTTACTTTTTATCTTATGCTTGAAGAGAATGTCTTCACGCACTTAAAAATAACTTAAATGAGTTTTTAAGCATTAGTTGATTCTTGCTATCTAAAATTGAATTATCACTTTCGTGATTACTCTTTAGAAAGATTTTTGAGATTACGATGTTCATCGAATCAAACAATCACATTTCTGTGAAAATCTAATTCGTGACATAAAAACCGATTTACAATGTTTGCCAATTAAAAGCAGATTCCGACGATAATCGTTAGAATATCTGGAATCACAAACACAAAAATGTGTTTTTGATTCCAACCTCATCAAAAAAATGGTGGGTCAGGAAGAACTCGAATCTTCGACCTTCGCTGTATCAGAGCGACATTCTAACCAACTGAACTACTGACCCAATCGTTATAAATTCTGAAACAGGCAGTAATTCCGCTGATACCAGAATTTGTTCGAAAAAGAGATATTCAGACAGTCGCGTTTGGATTTGACCGTTTTCGTGTAAACGGTATTCTCTATAAAGGAGGTGATCCAGCCGCACCTTCCGGTACTGCTACCTTGTTATGACTTAACCCCAATCACCAATCCCACCGTAGGCGGCGTCCTCTTGCGTTAAACTACCGACTTTGGGTGAAATCGACTCTCATGGTTTGACAGGCGGTGTGTACAAGACCCGGGAACGAATTCACCGCTGCATTCTGATCAGCGATTACTAGCGATTCCAACTTCATGCCCTCGAGTTGCAGAGGACAATCCGAACTGAGACGACTTTTAAGGATTAGCTTTGCCTTGCGACATTGCGACCCATTGTTGTCACCATTGTAGTACGTTTGTAGCCCGACCCGTAAGAACCATGATGACTTGACGTCATCCACACCTTCCTCCTGCTTGACGCAGGCAGTCCCCTAAGAGTTCCCGGCATTACCCGCTGGCAACATAGGGCATGGGTTGCGCTCGTTGCAGGACTTAACCTAACATCTCACGACACGAGCTGACGACAGCCATGCAGCATCTGTCTTTGGTCCAACCGAATTGAAGACAACCATCTCTGGAAGTCGCGACCAAGATGTCAAGGGTCGGTAAGGTTTCTCGCGTAGCATCGAATTAAACAACATACTCCACCGCTTGTGCGGGTCCCCGTCAATTCCTTTAAGTTTTAATCTTGCGATCGTAGTCCCCAGGCGGCATGCTTAACGCGTTAGCTTCGTCACTGATTCCCCGAAGGAAACCAACAACAAGCATGCATCGTTTAGGGCGTGGACTACCAGAGTATCTAATTCTGTTTGCTACCCACGCTTTCGTCCCTCAGTGTCAGCAACGATCCAGAAGACTGCCTTCGCCATTGGTGTTCTATCTGATATCTACGGATTTCACCCCTACACCAGATATTCCATCTTCCTCTATCGCGCTCCAGCCTGCCAGTATCAAAGGCAGTTCCGGGGTTGGGCCCCGGGATTTCACCCCTGACTTAACAGACCACCTACGGACGCTTTACGCCCAGTAAATCCGAACAACGCTTGCACCCTTCGTATTACCGCGGCTGCTGGCACGAAGTTAGCCGGTGCTTTTTCTGTCGCTACTGTCATCATCTTCACGACTAAAAGAACTTTACAACCCGAAGGCCTTCTTCATTCACGCGGCATGGCTGGGTCAGAGTTTCCTCCATTGCCCAATATTCTTAGCTGCTGCCTCCCGTAGGAGTCTGGACCGTGTCTCAGTTCCAGCGTGGCTGATCGTCCTCTCAGACCAGCTATGGATCATCGCCTTGGTAGGCCATTACCCCACCAACAAGCTAATCCAACGCGGGCACATCCATCACCGATAAATCTTTCCCGTTTCCGGCGTATGCGGTATTAGCGTTCGTTTCCAAACGTTATTCCCCAGTAATGGGCAGTTTCCCACGCGTTACTCACTCGTGCGCCACTAGATCCACAAGGGCAAGCCCCTGCTTCACCCGTTCGACTTGCATGCCTAAGACCTGCCGCCAGCGTTCGTTCTGAGCCAGGATCAAACTCTCAAGTTTTAAAAAACCTGTGGTTTAAGTCCTGTGCATATAAACAAAGCTGACATTTATATCAGTTCGTCTTTACATATTATATATTCGCAAGACAAGTTTTTAACGAGGTCTACTTTGTAAACCTACTACCTGTCTAGGATATGCACATTTGACTTAGTCAAAGTTTGGATATTTCCAAATTCAACTGTCTGCATATCTCTTCTTGAACAGATTTTTGAAAAGCATCAAAAATCATTTGATGAGCTGCTTTTATTCACAATGATGCGGATTTTTCCGCGTTCCAGAGGTTAGATTTCACATTTCTTTTGCGTCCTAACTTAGAAAGCCCGTATACTATGACCCTATATCTTGAAAAAGTCAAGCATTTTTTCAAAATTATTTTTCTTTTTTTCTTTATACCGGACAGTTTCGACAAAAACCGGCAGAAATCCGGTATTTTTTATTTTTACAATTTTTCTAATATTTTTGTTTTGCACAATAAAAAACGCATCAAAACACGCAAAAAACCGATTCGTCACCGATTCGCATTGCCGAATCGGAGAGAGTCCGTCCCGACCGCGGTGCGCACTTCGTCATCCCGGCGTAGGCCGGGAGGTGGGGGTTAATAAAACATATTGCACATTTAATACCCCCACCCCGTCGCCGTTCGGCGCCACCCCTCCGGTTATCACCCACAAAATTTTTCAAATTTTGCGGGGCCTGATGGAGGGGAACTTGGCTATCTGGAATTTTTTTCCAAAAGCAAAAAACACGGGTGCGATTTTCGCACCCGTACTAACCACTTACACTAACCACTACCACTAATCTACGCTGATTTCAATCAGGTCGCCATAGGTGCCGGCTTCGTCTGCACCGATAAAGCAATAGATATGATTACCAACGTTATTCATAAACTCTTGCTGGGCTTCGGTAAACCGTTGACGATTCGCCGCCTTGATGTTTTGACCGGTTGCCAAACCGCCGGTTATACCAAGTGCGGTTGCACCAATGGCATCCGCCCCGATGCGCCAACCGGCAGATGCGCCACTGCCGCAGACAGCTTCCTCTTTATCTAATGACAAATCGGTATCTATATAGTTCTGTACTGTTGCGGCCGCCAAACATTCGCCTTGCTTTGTTAAAAGTTTTCTGGTTGTCACAGACTGACCAAAACTTGATACCTTTATGGTTTCGCCCGAACCAAACGCTCTGTTTTCATATCCGCCGCCTTCTACACCTGCACAACTGCCGCTGGTTGAATTACGTATCCAATTTTGCGCTTCTAAACGTGCAAAAGCGAATTTGTCGTGACAGGCCTGTGCAGAATTACCATTGGTGTTCATAAGCCCACCAAGGCCGGTCTTGCTTTGCAGCAATTCCATACCTGCAACGCCCAATCCGGCGGAACCGATTGTGGCCGCGGCGGTTGCCCATTGTTGACCTGTGGACATTTTACCATCGCGTGCATCGGCAACAGATTTACCCAATTTCTTGGCGGCAACTTTTTCCGCGATTTCCTGTAATTTATCTTGCGGTATCCAAGAACCACAGGTGAACACATCGCCAACCGCAAAGTATGCCGTGGACCAATTCTGGTTCTTTTGTTGCAATGCCGATTGGATATCCGGGTCATCCGATTGGATTGTGACGCGTGCGCGACAGAACGAACCATACAAATCGTTGCTTGCCACAAAGTCGTTCACTTTCAAACCGGCCGTGCTGTAATTTTTCGGGATGCGCTTGCTTTTCAATTTCACCCACTGGTATGTGCCGGACATTTCACGATTCCCCATCAGTCCGCCATTGTTCGCGGCGACGCACATATTTTGTTCCGCGGTCAGTTTCGCATTGTACTTTGCCTGGGCTTCTTTTTCTATATCACCCAAGACCTCTTGGAACAATGTATCGGACGCCATAGTGAACGCGTAATCGGTTTCTGTGATACGATATTCTTTATCATACAGACAACCATCTTCGTCCATATATCCACAATCTTCAACCAAGTTTGGATTGCCTTGTTTTGCCTTGCACGCTTCTGATGTACTGCTGTCACCGACCATACAACCAACCAAGACCTCAACATCGTAAGATTTGCTCTGTTTATATCCAGATTTGACCGCATCATTCCAGGCGGTGCGAACATTATTGTTGCCCCAACCATCGGCCCCGTTATCATCGGACATATAACGCACAGATTGAATCTTCAAATGTTCATCACATGTGGTTGCATTCTTGACCGTTTCAACACACAAACCACGGATAATGTTGAAATCCAACACACCACCAACCTTGTTCATACTGTGGTCAAACGCCGCATTGCCCGTATCATATGTATCGGACATAATATCCGTACGGTTGCGATAGCAATTTGTGTAATCTGTGCCACACATAGATTTAATACAACTGACCGCGGTGGCACGGCATTGCTTTGCCAGTTGCGCAATCGCCGCGTCATTATAATTTTCCGCCAACGCCGCATTCAATTTTTCAACCGCACCCAACACATCGTTTCCACCGGCCGTTGGGAACAAGACACCAAACACATTGTTGTCATTGTATGCATATGTATAACCACCGGTTGTTGCATTCGAAACCGCCGCCGCATATTGACAGTTTGTATCGGTGTTCACAATCGCCGCGCAACCGTTTTCAATTTCGGCATATGTGTTTTCGCCATTGATAGAATTTTTGAAATCGGACGCGTTGTTGCCCGCACCAAATACTTTTTTATAGCACAACGAACCCAAACCAGAACCACAGGAACGCATTGTGCACGCCATAATCGTTTCTACACATTTGTCCTTGGTCTTTTTATCAAAATCGTTTGCATAATCTTGAATCTTGCCACGCATAACGGCGTTCATACGCGATGCATAGATATCAGAATAGATTTCGTCACGAACATCTTCGTCAATCAATTGCGATGCGGTTGGAACCTTGCCTTCGTTCACGGTCATATGGCAATATTTATTTCCACCAATTGTATCCTTGCACGCGCCACGAATAAAACTGTTCACCTTGGCCGAAGTCAACATTTCAGACAGAGATGTAGCCTGGTCAGAGGTCAAATCCAAACCGGCATTAATCGCATCTGTGATATTGATAACATTCACACTGCTGTCTGTTATGCATTTATACGGATTTGATTTGCATGTGGACAGGATGCATTGGTCTGCAACCTTATAGCAAGTAGATACCGCATTCACAGATGCAAGGTCCGCACCTTCTTTTATCATTATCCCCAAACGACTTGTCGCCGTCGGGTTTGAATCGATATTTGTCGAACCAAACAATTCGGTTTTGCCGTCATCCATACAGCGCGCCAATGTTGATTCGCAGAATATTTTTTGTTTCTTGAATTCATTGTTAGATGTGCAAAGTTCAAAATCTTCGCCACAAACACTTTCTTTCTTCAAACACGAAGTATAACGTTTAACACACGATGATTTATCCAAACGATTGTTGATGGCGCCGGCCTCTATAAACTGGCCCAGAATGCTGCCTGCGGTTGGATAAACATATTCATCATTAGAATTCTTGGCCGAAAGGTTCGTTGTCGATGTTGTGCCAAACAATGCGTTGATACCCGCCGCGGAACATTGCAACAAAACGTTATTACATTGAGGCTTTTTCGCATAGAACAATTCGGATGTTGTGCATTCTTCAAAATCAAAACCGCAAACATCGGCATCTTTGATACATTCAGTATACTTTTCGACACATTCTGTCATTTCCATCAAAGACGATGTTGATGTTGTTGTCGTGGTGGTCGTTGTCGCAACATTTTTCGCCGAAATCATCGTCGGCAAACGACGCGCCGCCGCAGTTGTCGCATTTACCGGTATCGATGACACACGCGAACCACCCGCGCGCAACGCCGCATCCGCACCGCCAATAACGCAGAAAACCGCCATTAACCCAATACAATTTGTAAGAATCTTCATTCCCATTCCCCTTTTGGTATCGATTTATTATATCATAGGGGCAAAAAAAAGAAAAGCAAAAATTAGTGGTTAATTCGCACTGTCCAGAATATATTTTAATTCCATCATATCGTCCGGCAGATTGGTTTTGAAATGCATTTTTTCACCGGTCACCGGGTGATTGAATTCTAATACCGCCGCGTGCAACATTTGACCACTGTGCGTTTTTATAAATTCCAATAAATCGGTGTCGCGCACCGACCCCAGGCGCATTGCCCCACGACCATAGACCGGGTCACATAAAACCGGGAACCCGTGCGCCGACAAATGAACACGAATTTGATGCGTCCGCCCGGTAAGCAGTGTGCAACGAAATTCCGACACGCCCGCACGCGGCCACGTATTTAACACTTCGACCGATGTATGCGCGGGTTTGCCGCCCGATTTTACCATTGTCATTTTTTGCCGGTTGCGCGAAGAACGCGCAATATTTCCGGTTATATCTGCACCGGTCCAATTTGGCACACCCCATACAAAGGCAACATATTTACGCGTCAAATCGTGCGCACTGAACATTTTGACCAATCCGCGATATGCCGCATCCGATTTGGCGAAAACCATAACACCACTGGTATCTTTGTCCAATCGATGAACCACGCCTGGGCGCGTCGGTCCCCCCAATGTCGACAGATGTGTCACCGACAACAAATTTTGAACCAAAGTCCCCGTTTTATTCCCCGCCGATGGATACATAACAACGCCACGCGGTTTGTTTATGACGATTATGTCGTCGTCTTGGTATAAAATTTCCAAATCCAGTTCATTCGATATGTTGTCGGTTGCAATGTCTGTCTGTCTATCGGGAATTTCAACCGTGATTTTATCATCCGGTTTTACTTTATCGGACAACTTTACCGGCGCGCCGTTGCGCAAAATTGAAAAACGTTGAATTTCACTGCGCGAAAATTCCGGCATTTGTAAAACAAGAAATCTATCCACGCGTACGCCGGCGGATTCATTTGTCACAATAAATTCGCGCGCATCCGTCATTTTTATTTGTATTCCTTCCAATCCGGGCCACGGACACATTTCGACATATCTATGGTCAATTCATAATCACCGGTGACCGGACATTTCAAAATTCCTGTACTTTGGGCCTGGTCTGCGTCACGGGTGGCATCACGCCACGTGAAACTTATTTCGGTTGGGGCGTGAACACATACCAGACGCAATTTGCCTTCGCGCTGTTTATTTGGGCCCAACCAGATGCGAACACTGTCGGCCTCGCCATAACAGGGAAATGCATCCAGGTAATACATAACCATACCGCGACCAACATCCGCATTTGACCATTTGAAATCACCTGTAAATTGCCGCAATGGCAATCCGGTTAACGCCGCCCAATCGGTTGTGGTCGAAAAAATGCTTACGCGCGGTGCCGGCGGATTATCCGCCGCGGCCACAATGCAAGTCACCATCGCAAAAACAATTCCAAAAATTATTCTTCTCATTTCTTACCCCCCGGATTTGTATCCAATAATTCAACCGTGACACGTTTTACACCAACCATATTGCCCGACAAAGTATGCGAGAAACGAACCGATTGACCCGCATCCAACAATGTCGCAGACGGCATAAACTTCTGACGCGAAATTGGTGCACCATTTGCATCGTACAAAACAATTATTAAATCGGGAAACGCGTATATATCATCAGACCGATTGGTGACCGTACCATCAACCACTATGCGGGGTGTGGCACCATCATCTTTTACAGTGGAAACATTCGTAATTGTCGCAACCAAAGGACGCTTTGCCGGGTCGTCGTGCCGCGAAGACACAATAACCGCAACCGCAAACACCGTCGCCGCAAGCAACGCACACAATGATGCAAAAAACACCAATAAACCACTGCGACGCGGACTGCGTGAAATATGCCATACATTTCCACATACCGCACACCGCACACGACCAGACGGCGCGTTCGGCATTGAATATTCTGTTTTACAAACATCACATTTAATTTTCATTTGCTTGTACCCTTTATAGCATAATTTATTCTAAATTCAACATTTGATATTTGGCGCGGACATTTTGCCCAATTTCACGAATCGCGTTCAGGTAATCGCCCATCGTTGCATTTTTGTTTGATGCAACCGATGAAAACACCCGTGTTGCGGACGACCCCGACACAGATTCACGACGCAACGCACGTGACGCCATATCCGATAATGTTGGTGAATTTATATCAACCAATTTTGCGACCTTGGACTTAACATCCCAATAGTAATCTGAATTCACAGAATCAACTATTTTTTCTTTGACATTCAGGCGCGATGTTATTGAACCCGTAAATCCAACAGATACAAACATTGCGCTTACGCGACCTTCGGTCATATCAAGCGAACCATTTGAACGCAGTGTTGCCGCCGACCCAGATGGCGTAGATAATCCCCCCAATGTTAAATTATTCACCCAAAAATTATCCGCCGTAAATGAAGATGCCTTGGCCGATTCTGCCAAACTTAGTGTGCCCGTGACCGCGATATTTTTTGAATCCCCCGACATTGCACCCGAAACCAGCGCCGTTTGGGTTGTAAATTTGGTATCAATCGTTGTGCGATTTGTAAATATCAAATCATTGGTGACAACCTTATTCACCTCTAATGATTCATCCAACGACAAACCACCCGTATTTACAAAAACAGAATTTATTATGTCGCGTCCACCCAAATTCAATGCGGACAACATTGTTGCATCCGACACATTTTCGGACGGCACGCGCCATAAATATAAAGAATTATCGCGTTTTATTGATGTTGTTTGCACAATACCCGATGTTGCGTCCACCCCCAAATCCGCCGTATCGACACGCCAAGTTCCAAACCCACCATACGCGCGCGTGCCATCAACAAATCCTATTTTATCATCACCCATCGACACAATTTCGCGCGTACGCAATGGTGTAATTTCAGAATCCGTTAAAACTATCACACCTTGAAGTGATGCCTGGTCACCATAATCGTTGGACTTTAACACACGCAATTGATATTTATCGCCGGCCGATTGTACAAACGATTCTTCCAAACCATAATCTATTAAATCCGACAATTTTACTTTTATGATGTTGCGACCAACGGTGGTCAACATTGCGTCTTTATTTTCGACAATATATTTTTCCAAAAATGTTTGTATTTTTTGCATTTGACGGGTGATACGCACATTTTCTGCACGAATCACCGCACGATTTTGATAACCATATATAAATGGCAACAAAGTTCCCGCCAATGCGATAGTCAACAAAAATTCTATCAACACCGTTCCGCGGTGTTCATTATTATGAAAAAAGATTCGCATTATACTTTTCATTTTGTTTGCCATCCACTTGTCATAATCGCGCCAAATTCATCCGCCCGCGGTGCGGCCGGTATCGGCGCACGCGTCAATGTCAAAGACGAAAACGATGGTGCCGTTGTTGATGGAAATGCCCACGCGCCAAACTTTATCGGCGAATTAGAAGACACCAATAATTCCCCCGACACGGTCAAACCAAAATTTTCATGAAAAATTATCTGGCGTGTTAAAATATACGGCGCATAAACCGAACCAACCGTAATACCGGAAAAACCGCTAATCGTTTTCAACGATGTAGATTTCAGGTTAAAATCCCGTCCAACATTTACAACATTGTTTATGGTTGCACGGTCCGCAATCATACGACCATTAACATTAAACGAAGACCCGTTTAATGTCTTGGCGGTGATATTTCGAAAACCGTTTATATCACCCGACACGCGCATAGAACCAATCTTGACATTGTCGCCGTTCATATTTGCACCCGATGAAAAATATACGGTACGCGCATCAACCGTATCGGCCGTCACAAATGTCGCATCCAAATTGCGCACGCGCAGGGATTTTCCATCCAGACCACCAATGTTATAAACATCGTGCCCACCCATATTCAAATCACGCGCCATCACATTCAATTCGTCTTCACCGGATGACCCACGATGCAAGAATCGCGATGTGTCCACATCCGATAAATTTCGCGAAATTTTGTATATCAAATTACCCGCGTGAAATCCCGGTGCGGTCACCGCCCAAGAATCACCGTACGCAATTCCGTCCGGCCCCACAACCGCCGCATCTATACCAACATTGTTTGCGATTTGTGCCACGCGTTTTGTTGAAATTGATGGGAATTCGAATGCCAAATATACATCTATGATTGTGCCACCACGAACGCTGTATTTATCAATGAAGCCTTCTGATATAGAATCAGAAAATTCGGCCAATTCTTCGTGCGACATTTGTATTTGGGCCTCGGCCGGCCACATATCTTGATTTGTTCGCACAAAATTCAATACGCCGTCGCGAATACTGATTATATCATTGGCAATCGCCATATTGTGCATAGTCTGGGTTGTTTCCGCAATCATCGAATATGTGAATGGCGTGGCAACCGCAATAATGACCATGGCCAATAAAACCTCGACTAAACCGCCACCACGCTCTGCCGCGATTTCAGATTTATGCGCAAAGATTCTAAAATTATCTGCACACATCGCCGCCACCCATTAAACATTGTTTGATATCAATTCTGTGTTCCAATCTTTGCCAGAAAACATATTGGCAAATAATATACTGCGCCAAAGATTTTTGATTATATGTATTCCCCAAACTTGAAATTATTGATTTGCAATCGACCGTTTTATCGTCGTCTTCGGCCGGATTGGCAAGAATAGAAAACGCCCCATTGTTTATCGTGTCAACCAACGCGTCCGGCAACAAAGATGTGCCCGCAGGGCGAACATCCAAAATCACTGCGCCGTCACCGCCACGCGCCAAACTGTCCGATGTTTGGTCACGCAATGTTATATTTGAAGTGTATATAAAATCTGTATCTATGCCGGTTGCGGTACTGTAAGACAAACTGTTTGAATCAATGAACACATCTTGGCCACGCGTCACATTTATAAAAGAACTTACATCCAAACGTTCAACACTGAATGTGATACGGCTTGTGACGACATTGCCGCCAACATTCCATTTTTCGGGACCGGCAAAACTGGTGCGACCGGCAACCATATCAAATGTGTCGATTGCCGCATCTGTAAATGTCATATTCCCGGTATCACCAAATTTTGAAATTGTGCGCGCCGCCAAAGAATCCATACTTAATGTGCCACGCGTTAGTGACAACGCCGATTCGCCTGCGCCCGTTTGAAATACGGTTTTTTCGGTATTGATTGCGGCGATATTGCTGCGCTCTTTACGACCCGATTCGGTTCCAGATATCGCAAGTGTCGTAATATCGGCCGTTTCAAATGTTGCACGATGCGCCAACATATTTGCCGCGTTATCAAATCGAAAACCACCCAAATCCAAATCGGTCAAGAATCCAGATGCATCCGGATTTTTATCATTGCGGCGCACAACATCAGAATACATATCCGCCAATTGAATTCCAATATCAATATCACCGGTGGTGCTGTCCGAATCATACACCGCAAAAAAACCTATGCGTCGCGCAAGTTCTGCGCGTTGCACCATACTTAAATCACCGCCACGCAAACGCAAAAACGCAGAAATTTCTGTATTCGTTTTATCTATGATTAAAACAATATCTTGGCCCAGTGCGGTGCGCGGAATGAATCCCAACGGCAAACCGTATGGTTCCAAAATTGTAGAAAAGTTATCACCGGAAACTATGCTGCGGTCATATGGTAAACTGTTCGCATTTTCACGAATAAAGATTTTTGCCGCGGTGCGGGCAACATCAACCTGGCGCGTGGTGGCGTACATTTGCGCCGACACATCGCGCAGGGCCAGGCGCCGCGCAAAGAACGGAATAAACGCGAACACCAATGTCAATGCAAGAAGTGCCTGTAATAAAAAATTTCCACGCTGAGATTGCAAATGAAAAATCCCCCCTTTGCATAGAAGCATAGCAATTGAAAAAAAATATTGCAATTGGTTTTAACTTGTTTTAAGATTTGTTTGCTTCGTTGGAACAATTCGTCAGATTTGTTCAAAGTTTATTTCCATAAAAACAAAAGAAAGAAAATGCAAAATAAAAAAAATCAAACGGCCGTCGGTATGATGATTCAACGCTGTCATAAATGGCGGCAGAAACGCAAACAATATATGGACCAGGCGCGCCAGGCCACAGATGAAATCGAACGCGAACGGTTATTGCAGGCGGCCGAACATTATGGTCGAATTGTGAACGAAGAACAAAGCAAAATTGATTCTACACGCGATCCCAAGGATAAAACACCGGTTGATGTTCCCGCCACGGAAGAATCAACCGACACCACCGAAGAAGAAGAAAATCCATTTCCGGAATTTTTAACAAATTTGAATTAGTATGATGTGGTTAGTAAAAAACGCCCAAACGGGCGTTTTTTTATTCTTCGCAATCATTATCTGTTATACATTGGCCATTATTACAGAAGTTGCAGGCACCCGGACAATCTGAATTGTTAGTGCATTGTCGTTCGCCGTAAACGGTTTTATTACCCAAACTCCACAACAAACAATTTGCATCGGTGTGTGGTGTTCCAGACCATTCAGTACACGTTT